>JAGTVB010000306.1 GCA_018224385.1 Gammaproteobacteria bacterium | reverse complement strand
CTCGTCCTCGCCCTGCCGGCGGCGAAATAGACGGGAAATTATTAGACGGGAAATCTCCGCAGTCTGGTCGCGGTTTATTGCGGCAGGATCGATAGCTTTCCGATCGAACAGGTGGGCAAACTGTTCGATAGGAAAAGAACGGTCCACGTGTCTTGTACCTACCTGAAGAGAAGGTGGGTCCGCTAGAATCAACCGGACGGTACCCGCAAAAGCCGCCGTCGGTCGATGGCGCAAGAGATAATGCACCGATCGATAATCATATTGGTCAGACTCGCGACCGTCCGGATATCGCCAGAACTCAAACCCAGGCAGTTTAAACTCTCTCGACATCACTTCGTAACGCAGCCTAAAGGATTCGTCGCGTAACTCACGAGTAAGCGCCGGGACCACCTCGAAATATTCCTCGAATGCTTCAAGCAATTCGCTCAAGGACGTCCCCGCATGCTTCCTGGTAATGGGCTATTGCGGTAACAGGCGTCTGAGCATCCGTGCTCGGCCCGCCTCGCCGTAGGAGAGAAACGGCGCCAGGCCGTCGGGTGCCTGTCCCAGGTGAATTAAATAGCGCCCTAGGAGATGATGCGGTATCGTCATGCGCAAAGGACTTGCATATGGCCTAGGTCGTTGGAAGGGCAGTGGGCAGCGAAGCTATGTCTAGGGAATTTTGTCCCTCATCCGAGTTCTGAGGAATTTGGAGTACTTTACACTGGCTTTTATCGTCCTCATGACCTGAAACTTTACCGGACGCGGCTTAGAAGTTGCTTTAAAATGTCGCAAGCGCCGGAGTGGCAAGACGCACGGCAGCAATCAACCGGAATGTACAAGGGAATACTGAGAGATTGAGAGCCGTCGCGCAACGCAGTTCAGGTCGGCGCCGTAGTTTTTCACACAGGTTATTAGAGGTGATGTGGGTCCTCGATTCCGAGGCGAAGCGGATGAGTTTTGACAGCTTCTCAGGCTCTCGATCGGAGGCAGGCGATGACCTCGGCAATGGACTCACAGGTCTGCTGATATGCCCCCGAACGGACATGCCAAAGAGTTTGGTTGGTGTGGCCTTCAATAGCCACTGCTAGGGGTAACTGTTCGCCGTTCTGCTTCGCTGAAAATCCTTCGCGTTCAAGGGCGCGCCGGGTCCATAGGGCCGGCACACCATCCCCGTGAAGTCCGATCTCGCCGGCCGACGGGTGATGCAATCGAAAAGAGCCCGAGCAGGGATCAAATTCAATGCCGTCCATTTCAAAGGCGGCTTGAAATGCGCCGTTCAAGACCAGATCTTCGGGCGCGCCGATGTGGAAGGCTCCTCCCTGGGCCAGCAGCCAAACAGTGTCGGCACTGCGTAGAGCCAGATCCAAATCATGCGTGGAAAGCAAAATCGCTTGACCCGTCTCGCGGGCAAGCCGGCGCAGCGTTCCCATGATGTCCACTCGGCGGGGCAGATCGAGAAAGGCCGTGGGCTCGTCGAGGATCATGACGGCCGGTTCCTGGGCCAGTGCCCGGGCGATCATGACTTTCTGCCGCTCCCCATCACTGAGTTCTTCGACCCTGCGCTGTGCAAGTGGGGCCGCACCCAAGATGGTCATTGCCCAACGAACGGCCTTTTCATCCGTCGCGCTGAGCCGCCCGGTCCAAGCCGTGTAGGGATAGCGGCCGAGCGCCACCAGATCCGACGCGGAGAGGGCCCCGACATCCACCCTCTCAGTCAGCACCACGCTCAGATGACGCGCCCGATTCCTCGGCGAAATGTGCTGCATGCATTCGCCCAGCAAAAGGGTCCGGCCCGCAAGGGGACGCTGCATGCCCGCCAGGGTGCGTATTAAGGTGGACTTACCCGCACCATTAGGACCGAGCAAGCAAACGAGCTCACCCTTTCGCAAGGCCACGGAAATTCCCTCTGAAATCACCAAAGGGGCGTGCCTCGGCTGCATATAGCCGATGCTGAGCGCTTCGGCGACCAGTACCTCGTTCCCGTCCCCAGCGCTTCGCTCGACTAACGCCACCGCACCCGTGCCTCACCCGGCAAACGATTGGCGAAAGCGGGGACGACGCAGAATGATCCCTACCACCACCGGCGTTCCGATCAGCGCAGTGATGGCATTCAATGGCAACACCAGAGAGCTGCCCGGAAGTCCCGCCACTAGATCGGCAAGGAGCGCGATCGTAGCACCCATCAGCATGGTGGCCGGCACCAGGATGCGATGGTCGGAGGTACTGAAAAGCGCACGACAGAGGTGCGGCACCGCCACCCCCAGGAAGCTAATGGGACCACAGCAAGCCGTCACCGCGCCAGCGAGCAAGGCGGTGCTCGCGATGATCCAGAACCGCGCCTGAACCACGGCCATCCCCATGCTCTGCGCATAGGCCTCGCCGAGCAGCAAGGCATTGAGCGGCTTGATAAGCAGATACGCCAACATGAGCCCGAGAAGCACCGTCGGTGCCAGCAATTGCATCTGGCTCCAGGTCACGCCGCCAAAGCTGCCGAAGGTCCAGGCGATGTAGGCTTGGATTTGCTCCGGAACGCTGAAATAAAGCAGCACACTGACCAAGGCCCCGCTAGCATAACCAAACATCAGCCCTAGGATGAGCAAGGTCATGTTGTTGCGCACCCGGCGGGCAACCGCGATCACCAACGTCATGACCAACCCACCCCCGAGGATGGCCGCGCCAATGAGACTGAGGCTCTTGAGGAAATCCATCGCCGCCAGGAACCCCGTCGTAGCGCCGGTAGAAAGAACCACCAAGGCAACCCCGAGGCTCGCCCCGGAGCTAATGCCCAGGATAAACGGATCGGCCAGGGGGTTGCGAAACAGGGTCTGCATCTGCAGCCCGCCCACGGCAAGCGCCGCGCCCGCCAGGGTCGCCGTCAGGGCCTTGGGCAATCGAAAAAAGAGCACGATGTCCGACCAGGTCGCTTTTGCAGGCTCCCCGCCCGTGATGATGGCAGCGACATCCGCCAGGGGAATGGTCACCGACCCGAGCGCAAGGTCCAGGAAAAACGCTACGCAAAGCCCAAGGCCCAAGGCGATCAAAGCAAGGGTGCGTGCGCTACGCCGCAGGAGCCTTTCTAGAGTATGCACTCGCTACCGTCATCCGTAGGGACTTTCTTCACTCGAGTCGCCGGTAATACCGCAGTTGATGGTCCGGTAACAGATCAGGGTGCAAAATTTTGATGAGATCCGCCAGGAGCATATGGGGCTCCAGGATCGCCGTTTCCCAGAAATCGTTGGCACCCTGCCGGTTAACGCGCGCGTTGCTGTTGTAGACGTTCCCTGACCGAAACGCCTTGAAACTAGCGTAACGTTCGTTCTCGGCCAGCATTTCGGCCTGGGTGAGCCATTCCGAACGACCGATGAACCAGTAAGCGGCGTGCGCCGCTCGATCTAACACCATTTCAAAGTTGAGCGGGACGGCTGCACGATGGGTATCTTCGGCCCAAAGATACACTCCCCCGGCATCCTCAATAAGCTGTGCCACGAAGCTCTCACCTCCGGGCACGTGCCAGGTATCGCGAAATAACGTACCGCCAAACACTGTCGGCCTGTGCTGCACAGGGATCTGCCGGGCCTTGGCGGCATAGGCCTCATAGCGTCGCGCCAGATCATCGAACACCTGTTCCGCATCGGTTTCTTTGTTGAAGAATGCCGCGGTGAATTTCAGCCACTCTGCACGCCCGAGAGGGGTTGCTTCGATATACTCACTGTTGATGGCCACGTGAATGCCTGCCCGCTGCAAAACTGGGTGGGCATTGTACTGCGGCTGATCGTGACCGACGGCGGTCACCAGATCGGGAGCGAGAGCCAACAAACTCTCGACGTTGAGATTCGCGCCCCGCCCCACGACCTTGACCGATGCATCGGCAAGACGCGCCCGAACGCGCGCGGAGTACACGAGGTCACGGTCGCTGATGCCCACGAGGCGATCCAGCTCGCCCAGCCGCTCGAGGTGCGGCAGGTGCGTAGGAGAGAGCACGGCGATGGTCGCAATCGGAACCTCGATGCGCTGTGCGTCATCAAAGCCGCTCGGCTTTGGTGTGCCACAGTGCACGAGCACATAGCGAAACCGCTCCCTGGCACCTGGCCAAGGAGTCAACACCGTCAACACCTTGTAGTGCTTGCGGTACTCAAGCGTAAAGCCCGTGGCCCGACGAATGCGTGCTTTGCCGGGGAAATAATCAGCGCTCGGATCGTAGTGCGCCACACAGCCGCCGGCTCGGTCTGTGTACGACTCGAAAGACGTGCTCGGCACGGCGGCTTGCACCGATAGCCGGAGGAGCACGAGCGCGCCCGCTAAACCAAACAGCCCGACAAACGCTATTCGCTTCATGAGAGAGCCTAGTAAGCTGCGCGCAGCCCACCGAAGACACCGATGCCGGGCGAGCGAAAGCCGAAAGCTTCCTCGTATTGCTCGTCCAGCAGGTTCTCGATGCGGGCGATCGCCGCAATCCCCTCGGCGAGCTGATAGCTCCCCGCCAGATTGACCAGGGTGTAGCTATCGAGCGTTGCCCGCTGGCGCTCAAAGCTGGGCGCCAGGAAGATGTCGTCCTGCTGTTTGCCGTTGTAACGGATGGCGAGATTGAGGTTGGCCTGGTTGCCACCGCGAGGGTTCGCCAGAAAATCGTAGTTCAATGTGGCGCTGGCGATATGTTTCGGCCGGCGCACGAGCTGAGCGCCGTCCGGATCCTCACCGTCCGTGTACGTGTAGGTCCCAGTAAACGCCAAATTATCCCTTAGGGTCGCCGTCAGCGACACCTCTACCCCTTGGACCTGAGTCGTTCCCGAAAGATTGCTGGGACGGCTTCTGCCCAGGGCAGGTACAAACTCGAACGAAATGAAGTCCTGAATCCGGTTATTGAAGTAGCTGATATCGCCGGCAACCCGACCCCCGAGGAACGATTGTTCGATGCCAACGTCCCAGCCGGTGGAGTTTTCCGGCTTTAGGTCGGGGTTACCAATGAAGGTGTCGAACACTCCGAACAGCTCCGTGAGCGTCGGGTTCTGAATTCCCTTACCCCAACTTCCGTGCAGGCGGGTGCCCGTCTCCCGATGGAGATAAGCGCCGGTCACCCGCGGTGAGGTGAAGTTCGCGAACCGATCGTTGTCGTCATAGCGCGCACCGCCCGTGAGAAACAAGCGGTCCCACAAACTCAGTCGATACTCACCGACGAACCCAGTGGTTTCGATTGCTGGCAGTGTGCCTTGTACGTTCTCACCATCCTCATTCTGATGTTCGATGAGGAACGTCAGATCATGCGTGCTACCGGCGATGGACGGCGCCTCCAGGAAGACACTGGACTGATAGTCGATGATGGTCTTGTTGCCATCGAAGAAAAATGTGTGCGCCCCATCCTCCAAGAAGTCGTTGGTCGTCTTCAGACCCGAAAAACCAACGATGTGATTCCACCTCCCCTCAAACAAGGTTAACTGGCCTTGCACCCGCCCCGAAAGGTTGGTGAGGTTCGTTTCCTGATCATCATCGTTCGGGATGATGATATTGGTGCCGGGTACTGTTTCCGTATCAAAGGCGTCGAACTGGGTGTTGCTATCGGCGTAGCGAAAAGACGTTTGGATCTCTAAGTTCTCCAGGGGGTTGAAGCCTCCGCGGCCATTCAGGGTAAGGTTTGAGTAGCCGTCCTCCTCATCGCCGAACCGGGAGATATTAATGCCGTCCGTGCGCAGGCCGCTCAGCCCGAGGGCGCCGTTCAAGACGTCGGTTCCACCGCTGATGCCGGCCTCGCCATCGAAGGTGCCGAAGGAGCCGCCCTCCACCCGGGCACTGCCTCGTAAACCCGGCTCACCCGGCTTGGTGATGATGTTGATTACGCCCCCGATCGTATTGCTGCCGTATAACGTCCCCTGAGGACCTCGCAAAACTTCAATGCGCTCGATGTCGCTCGCCAGCAGGGTGGAAAAGTTGAACCCACCTCCAGCCGCCGGATCATTCATTTTGACACCATCGACAATGACCAGAGTGTGGTTACCCTCCGCTCCACGGATGCGAACCTCCGTGGGATTGCCGAAGGTCCCTAATCTGTTGACGGCAACTCCCGGCACGTCGCGCAGCACGTCAGAGACGAACCGCGTCTGCTTTTGCTGCAGCTGCTCTCGTGTCACCACGGTGACCGAGCTGCCCAGGGTCTCCGCCGCCACCGGATAGCGGGTAGCGGTCACCACCGTCTCCGGAATTACTTGCGGTTCGCTCGCGGCCAGCACCGGCGCAGTGGCTATCGCGGCTAATGTGGCACCGACAAGCGCCTCTTTGCAACACAGGGTGGCGGCATCCCTGGTAACCTCACCGAGCGCATTTATCTTCATTGCGATCCCCCAGTCTATTGTTTTGCTTTGTTGCTTCGGGAGCGTGCGCAAGGCCAATGAAGAACCCTGCCCGCGCCGGAAACAGGGCCGATCGGGGAGGTGCTGCGTCTCGGAAAGGCCCAAGATCGGCAGCCCTAACTGACTGAGGTGGAGTGGAATGAAGTGGGCTATCCGATCCACCGCTACCTGACGACCCGCGTTTCCCGCATCGCCAACACGGTGGACCGTCCCGCCGAAATCGTCCCGTTCGCGCGGAGAGGCGACGCTCGCGATGGCAGGTCTCCTGGCTTACGGGTCACCGCCTGCGCCCAACCTTCCCAGTTTCCCAGTGGTTTTGCGGGGGTGCAGGCTCGCCGCTTACAGTTGCGGGGACAGCCAAGGCTTTGCCGGCTCGCACCAAGCGAGCACACCTTGTTCCCTTTTCATCCCTCGTTGGAGGGAACCATCGCTGTGGGCATTATCGCGAACGATGTTGCGATGCGCAATAGCGCGCGAGGCGCTCATTCGAAGCGCCGCTGGGCGTTGGTCACCCGCAGCGCGGCACGCGTACCGCACGTGCCCCTTGGCGCGATACTACGACCCGGTGTAGCGAAGCGTAGGGCACGTCGATGCGCAAGAGATCATCGACCGGCAAGCCACGCAGGTGGCGCAGGATTACGCGGATGACACCACCGTGCGTGATGAGCAGAACACGTTGGCCACCCCGAGTCGCCGTGATACCCCGCCAAGCTTCGAGGACGCGCCGCTCGAATACATGCAACGGCTCCGCAGCGGGAGGCGGATGGGCGTAAGGGGCTTGCCAAAACTTCGCCAGAGCCTCGGGGTGTGTGTGCGCCAGCTGTTCGGCCGTGTGTCCTTCCCAGAGGCCGAAATGCAGCTCCCGCAACCGCGCCTCCAACCGTAGCGGAATGCCAAGGCGCACGCAGAGCACGTGAGCAAAGTCGCCACAGCGACGAAGCGGTGAGCTGATGATACCGTCCCAGGAAGCAGCACCGACCGCTGCCTCCATTTGCCGCCACCCGAGACGGCTCAAGGGATCATTGGTACTGCCACGCAAGCAGGCGCCGCCCTCGACCTCACCATGGCGCAACAGATCGATAACGCTGGTCCCGTGATCCGGATTACGTTCCCCTTGCACAGTATTTAGACAGCCGTTCCCTCAAACCCGAGCTCAGGGTAAACCAAAACCCCTCTCACCGGTGCATAAGTCCCACAGCGCAATGCCCGAAGATGAGTCCATAGGTTGAGCAATGTTTAATCTCGCAGCTCCCCCAGCACGCTGGTGCAAGCGAAGTTGACACCGCCGTTACTTCGAAGTTAGGCTTCTTACTTGCTCAGGTGTCCCAAGGGTGTCCACCTAAGGGATGAAACGGGAAGCCGGTGCGTTCTCCAAGAATGTCGAGAGCAAAGCCGGCGCTGCCCCCGCAACGGTAAACGAGTCAAGGCACTGCGTAACGCCACTGCGCATGTTTGCGTGGGAAGGCGCTGTGCTCAGGGATGCTCCCACTCGTGAGCCCGGAGACCGGCCTGAGGCCACTAGGACGGCATTGCGGACGGTGGGTCCCGCGGCTTTCAGGTGATGCTCCTGCCCCGCTTGGTGTTTCCTGACCGCCTATGCCGTCAGCTATCCGCTAATGCGCGGGTGAGGAAACATGAGAATACCGAAAAGACCAATCGCCCGAGGCACTTCGCTAGCTACTTTGTTCCACCCACTGCACACCAAGCAGTGGCGTCTACTCCCAGAATAGGCGGCCACGACCGTCGATGGTTACCCTCCCGCCTGACGAACAGCATCGGTCGCGCATGCGCCGAAAGAAGGCCCTCGTGACACGGCGGCGCGCGCGTGCAACTGAGGATCGCGGGGTCCTCCTCGTTCATACCGGCAACGGCAAAGGCAAGAGCTGTGCTGCTTTTGGGATGGTGGCTCGAGCGCTTGGCCACGGTTTGCAGGTTGCTGTGGTGCAGTTTGTCAAAGCCGACCCGGCGACCGGCGAGGCCATGTTCTTTCGCCGTTTCCCAGAAGTGGATTATTACTTATCGGGAGAGGGATTTACCTGGGAAACCCAGAACCGGGAGCAGGACTCCGAGGGGGCGCAGCGTGGCTGGTGTGCTGCGCAGCGTATCTTAAGCGACCCTGCCTACCATTTAGTAGTTCTCGATGAACTCAACATCGCCTTAAAATACGGCTACCTGTCGCTGAAGCAAGTCATCTCGACGCTGCAGGCGCGGCCGCCGGGCCAGCATGTGGTGGTCACCGGCCGCGGCGCACGCCCGGAGCTCATCGCACTTGCCGATACAGTTACCGAGATGCGGGCCGTCAAGCACGCGTTCCAGGCCGGGGTTCGAGCGCAAAAGGGTATTGAACGATGAGCGAGACCCGCCGCTGCCCCGCGCTCCTCATCTCGGCGCCGGCCTCGGGCCAGGGCAAGACCACCGTCACCGCCGGACTGGCGTGGCTGCACCGGCAGTGTGGGCGCCGGATAAGGGTGTTTAAAACCGGCCCGGATTTCCTCGACCCCATGGTACTCGAGCGGGCCTCGGGAAATCCGGTTTACCAACTCGATCTCTGGATGGGCGGTGAAGCGCATTGCCGCCAGCTGCTCTACCATGCCGCCGGCGGCGCCGATCTCATCCTCATCGAGGGGGTAATGGGCCTCTTCGATGGCGAGCGATCCAGTGCCGATCTCGCTGAACTGCTCGGGGTGCCGGTAGTCGCGGTGATCAACGCCACCGCCATGGCGGAGACCTTTGGTGCCATCGCCTGGGGCCTGGCGGCTTATCGCCCGAGCCTCACCCTCGCTGGCGTGGTGGCCAACCAGGTGGCCGGCCCGGGGCACGCCACCCTCATAGCGAACGGCACGCCTCCTAACATTGCGTTACTCGCCGCCTTGCCGCAAGACGCGGCGCTCAGGTTGCCGAGCCGCCACTTGGGTCTGGTGCAGGCAGCGGAGCTCGCCGATCTCGATCGGCGCCTCGACCATACCGCGAAGCTGCTCGGCGACACGGCACTGGCCGCGCTACCCGAACCAACGACATTTTCTGCGGCCAACGTGCCAGCGCCGTTCCCTGGGCTTACCGGCACGCGTATCGCGGTTGCACGGGATACCGCTTTCTCCTTTTTATACCCGGCCAACCTCGACCTGCTGCGCGCCATGGGAGCCACTCTGACCTTTTTCTCCCCCCTCGCAGACGCCGCCCTTCCGCAAGCCGATGCGGTTTACCTGCCCGGCGGCTATCCGGAGCTGCACCTTGCGCCTCTCGCGCGCAATGCCCCCATGAAGCGGGCGCTTCGCGCCCATCATCAGCAAGGCAAGCCGCTGGTGGCGGAGTGTGGTGGTATGTTGTATCTGGTGGAATCGCTCACCGACGTTGACGGCCAACGGGCCGAGATGGTGGGGCTGCTGCCGGGCCATGCGGTCACCGAGAAGCGGCTTACCGGTCTAGGGATGCATCGCGCCGCGTTTCCTGAGGGCGCGATGCGTGGCCACACATTTCATTATTCACGCCTTTCAACTCCCCTCGAACCCTATGCATGGAGCGAGGGCATGAAGCCAGGGCGCCGCGGAGAACCGCTGTACCGCCTTGACCGGCTGCACGCATCCTACCTGCACCTATATTTTCCGTCCAATCCGCAGGCGGTGGCGCGCCTATTTGCACCATGATGAACAAGTTCCACCACGCCATCAGAAGAGGAACAATCCATGCCGATTAAACTGAGTTACCCTGATACCACCAAGCTCCCGCCGGGGATCACAGGCGCCGTCAGTTTAATGGATGACTGCCCGAAGGGCCGGCTGAAGCATCCGGCGCATAGCGCCCGCAGCCTGATCGTCACCTAAACGTGGGCAAGGTATGGTTCGTCGGCGCCGGACCTGGGGATCCAGCGCTTATCACGGTCAAGGGACGGGATCTCCTCGCGCGCGCCGGGGCGCTCCTCTACGCCGGCTCACTGGTTTCGCCGGCGCACCTTGAGTACGTTCCCCCCGAGTGCGAGTGCCAGGACTCCAAAGGCATGACTCTGCCGGCCATCACTGAATGGCTCATCACCAAGGCCCATCAACATACAACGGTGGTGCGCTTACAAACGGGCGACCCCAGTCTCTACGGGGCGCTGATCGAGATGGTACGACCGCTCGACCGGGCTGGTATCGAAGTCGAGGTGGTACCCGGCGTCTCCTCGGCCATGGCTTCGGCAGCAGCGGCCGTTGAGAGCTTGACACTTCCCGACATCACACAAACCGTGATCCTGACTCGTGTGGCCGGTCGGACCGCCATGCCTGAAGGCGAGGCGCTGGAAGCCCTGGCACGACACCATTGCACACTGTGCCTGTTTCTTTCCATCACCTTGCTGCACAAGGTGCAATCCGCACTGCTAGCCGCCGGTTGGCCACCGCACGCGCCGGTGCTGGTGGTGCACAAGGCGAGCTGGCTCGGCGACGAGAAGCTCATTCGCGGTACGCTCGCCGACATCCGCGATCGGTGCCGAGCCGAACACTTGAGCAGCCAAGCGCTCATCATCGTAAGCCCGACATTGGGCGCGCGCCACTGGCCGACGCTTGCCACTTCCAAGCTTTATGATGCCACCTTCACCCATCGTTTTCGCAAAGGTGAGGGTAACTCCCAGGAGATGCCGCCATGAAAGACACGATTTTGTTGGTCGGGCATGGCTCGCGTGTGCCCTCGGGTAACCTCGAGATCGAGAAGTTCGCCCAGCGGTGGCGGGCCCGCCATTCGGACTGGGATATTCAAGTCTGTTTTATCGAGTTGGCAGAGACACTTCTTGCGGAGGGCCTTGAGCGGGCCGCTCGCGACGCGCAGCGGGTGACCGTGGTGCCGCTGATCCTCAATGCCGCGGGCCACGTCAAGATGGAGATCCCAAGCTATATCGAAGCAGCGCGTGCACGGTATCCTGAGGTCCAGTTTTTCTACGCCCGCCATCTGGGGGGCTGCGAGCCCATATTGCGCATCCTTAAGCGGCGCCTGGACCAGGCGATGCAGGAAATGGCGATGCCGGACCCCACGACCACTGGCGTCATCCTACTCAGTCGAGGATCGTCGGACCGCATCGCCAACGGCGACGTGGCGAAAATGGCGCGGTGGCTGTGGGAAGAGAGCGAGCACGAGCTGGTGGACATTGCGTTCACCGGGGTCACTCATCCCCGTCTCGAACGGGTCGTCCAATGGCACGTTCAGCGAGGCATGACCCAGATCGTGGTGCTGCCCTACTATCTCTTTAACGGGCGTCTCATAGAGCGCATCCAACAGCAGCTCGCACGGCTGCGCACCCAGTATCCGCACATCTGTTTCGCGCTCACCGACTACTTTGGCTTCGAGGACGAGATCTATGAGCTGTTGGATGCGCGGGTAGTATCGGCCCGTGGCGAAGCCGCTGACGATTCACCGGCTTTAATGGAGTGTGACGGCTGCAAGTACCGGAGCTTGGCCGCGACCGTTGTCAACGGACACCACCACCCTCGCGGGCATCGCCTGCACGACCATGGAGCACAGCCGTGAAAGCCGTTACCGAGCAACTCACCGAGCCCGGTCGCCGTATCGAGCACGCCTCGTTCGCGATCATCGACCGCGAGGCGGGAGCGCATGGCTACCGCCCCGACCAGTGGACTATCGTGCGCCGCCTGATCCACGCTTCAGGTGATTTCGAGTTCAACGGCCTGACGCGCTTTCATCCGCAGGCGGTGGATGCCGGGGTGGCCGCGATCCTGGCCGGTCGGCCACTGATCGCCGATGTCCAGATGGTGGTCGCCGGCCTGGCGCCGCGGCGGCTCGCTCATTTCGGCGTGACCAGCTACCAATTCATCGGCGACCAGGACGTGATGACCAGCGCTGCTCACGAACCAACCACCCGCGCCGCACAGGCCATGCGCAAGGCTCACCGCCTTGGCCTGCTCACCGGCAGCCTCATTGTGATCGGTAATGCACCGACGGCGCTGCTCGAGCTCATCCGCCTGATCCGGGAAGCAACCGTTCACCCGGCACTCGTGATCGGCATGCCGGTCGGATTCGTCGCCGCGGCAGAATCCAAGGAGGCCCTGGCTGAGCAGGAAATTCCCTGGATCATCACCGCCGGCCGCAAAGGCGGCTCGACCCTCGCGGTGGCCACCGTTCATGCCCTCTTGACGCTCACCGCGGCGCGCTCCGGGCGTGACTCGGAGCAGTAATGGGCAATGGCCGAGAAGCGCCGACGGGGTACGCGCACTGGATTTACCACCGGTGCTTGTGCGGCGGCGGCCGCCCGCGCCGCGACCCTGGGGTTGGTAATCGGCTGTGTTCCCGAGAGTGTCGATTGCCGGCTGCCCAACGGTCGGCAAGCGCGCTTTGCGGTGAGCGACGGCCGGTGTCAGGCCGGGCAGAGTCATGCCGTGGTGATCAAGGATGCCGGTGACGATCCCGATGTTACCAACCAAGCACGGCTTACTGCGGATGTGCACCGGCTCGTGGCCATGCCCGGTGTGGTCATTCTCAAGGGGGGTGAGGGGATCGGCACCGTCACCCTGCCAGGCTTAGGGCTCGCCGTGGGGGCAGCGGCCATCAACCCAGTGCCTCGGCGCAACATCGAAGAGAACGTGCGCGCTGTGGCGGCGGCGTGGCTCCAGCGGGACGGGCTCGAGGTGACCCTCTCCGTGCCGGGCGGCGAAAAGATGGCCAAGCGCACTCTCAATCCTCGTCTTGGGATCCACGGCGGTATCTCCATCCTCGGCGTCAGCGGCATTGTCTACCCCTATTCCACCGCCGCCTTCCGAGCCAGCGTAGTGCAAGGCGTGGAGATGGCCGCCTACCAAGGTGGGAACATCGTGGTGCTCACCACCGGCGGGCGCACGGAGAAATTCGCCATGCGCGAGCTCAAGACGCTTCCGTCGGTCTGCTTCGTGCAAATGGGGGATTTTTTGAAGCCCGCTCTGGACACCGCAGTTCGGATGGGCATCCGACGTGTCGTTATCGGCGCCATGGTAGGCAAGCTAACCAAGATGGCCCAAGGTGAAACCATCACCCACGCCGGCCGAAACCCCGTGAACACCGCGCTGCTCGCTGAATTGGCGCTTGCCATCGGGGCCCCGCCGGAGCTTTACCAGGCCATACGTCAGGGCCCAACCGCCCGCCATGCCAGTGAACAGCTGGCGCACCTCGGGCTGCGCCGCCCGTTCTATCAAGCGCTCGCTGAGCGCGTTGTCCAGACCTTGTGCGGGCGCTACCCGAATCAGTTTTCCCTGCGTGTGCTGGTGTGCGACTTTGACGGCGGGAAAATTACCGAGGCCTCAGGGGGCAGTCATGCCTGAGCCCTGTCGCATCATCGGTGTGCTGGACAACGGCGCTGAGGGCCTGTCCGCCGCCGCGCTCGCCCACCTGCGGGCCGCCGATCTGGTCATCGGCACAGAACGCACGCTCTCGCTTTGCAGCGATTATCTATCACCGCGCGTAGTGCGCCGTGACTTCACGGGCCGGTTGACCGAGATCCCCGGATGGATCGATGCCGCCCGCGCTGCGGCACAACGGACGGTAGTGCTGGCCACCGGCGATCCGCTTTGTCATGGCATTGGCGAATACCTCATCGATCGCCTCGGTCTGACCGCCTGCGAGGTGATTCCTAACGTCTCCACAGTTCAATTGGCCTGCGCCCGCCTCGGGCTTTCTTGGCACCAAATGGTCATCTGTTCGGTGCACGGTCAAGATGCCGGTGAATGGACCCTCGGCGCCGGTCCAGAGCACGGCCTGTACGCCCTGCGCGCCGCCATCGCCCGCCATGATCGACTCGCGGTATTGACCAGTCCCCAGAACACCCCAGACCGCATTGCGCGCCTGCTGGTCGCGGAGGGTTTGATCACCACGCATAGGTTGGCGGTAGCGGAATGCTTGGCGTCCTCACAGGAACGCGTCATCGGCCCGCTGAGCGCGACCGAGGCGGCGAGTCGCTCCTTCACGACACCCAATGTGCTGATCCTCTGGCGCAATACCCCAAGCAAACATCGGGGCTTGTTCGGCTCACCGGACGCTGACTTCGTCCAGCGAAAACCCGACAAAGGGCTGATTACCAAACGGGAGGTGCGCGCGGTGTCGCTCGCTTACCTCGGCCTGCGGCGCGACACCATCGTCTGGGACATCGGCGCCGGTTCGGGCGCAGTCGGGCTTGAGGCGGCCGCACTGTGCTCAGAGGGTCATGTCTACGCCGCAGAAAAAAACGCCAAGGATGTGGCCATTGCCTGGGAAAACCGCAATAGCCATGCGGCTCATAACTATAGCTTGCTACACACCGAGGCACCCGCCGGCCTCGACCCCTGGCCCGACCCGGATGCGGTCTTTATTGGCGGCTCCGGTGGCAAACTTTCAAACCTGATTCCGTATTGCCTGGGCCGCTTGCGCGCCGGCGGCTCGATGGTGATGAATCTTGTCACCCTCGAGAACCTGTGCCTTGCCGTCGCCACGCTGCAGACCCTGCGAGCCGAATGGCAGGTAACCCAATTACAGGTGGCCCGCAGCCACCCTCTTCAGCAAAAACACCGCTTCGTCCCCGAAAATCCCGTGTGGATCGTTGCCGCAGAAAAAAAGAGGATGCTTCATGACTCCTAACACCAACGGTTGCCTCATCGGCGTTTCCTTGGGTCCCGGCGATCCGGAGCTGCTCACTTGCCGCGCCTTCAAGCTTCTGCAAGGCAATTACCACTGGACCTACCCAGTGCGCAAGCCCGGAGGCGACAGCTATGCGTTGGACATCGCGCGTCGAGCGGGTCTCAAACCGCCGCGAGCCCATACCCCTCTGGTGTTCCCCATGACCAGCGATCCGACACGTTTGGCCAAGGCCTGGCTCACCGCCGCCCAAGCCGTACTCGAGATTTTGTACCGTGGCGAGGATGTGGCGTTCCTGGTGGAGGGCGACGCCTCCACATACGCTACCTTTGGCCATCTTGCCCGCAGCGTGGCGGCTTTGGATGCAACCATCCGCATCGAGACCGTGCCCGGGGTGGCCTCCTTCAGCGCCGCTGCAGCACGACTCGGCATGCCCCTTGCCGATACCGACGAGGCCATTGCCATTCTGCCCGCGGGATACGGAACCGCCCAGGCCGAGCAACTGCTCGAGCATTTCGACACCCTGGTGCTGCTCAAGATAAAGCCGATGCTCGAACCGTTCATCGCCTGGCTTTGCAGCCGAAACCTGTTAGCGCACGCGCACTTGGTGGAGAAAGTCGGCATGCCCGAGGAACGCATCGTACACGATGTGGCCGCTTTGCAGGGTGAGACCGTCCATTACCTGTCGCTGCTGTTGGTGCGAAATCCCCGGCGTACCCGTCAACAACCTGTGCGCGGCTGCCGACCGCAGCCCGCCGTGGCCGGTGCAGGCGGTTGATGAAGTCCTTCGACCAAGCGGGGATCGTCGCCATCACCCGGCACGGCGCCGAGCTCGCAGCGCGGCTAGCCGGTTCCATGCCTCGGGCCACGCTGGTGGTCGCCAAACCTTTCGCAGCCTCGCTGCCGCCGGTCGCCAATCCCATCCAAGCCTATACCGGTCCACTGCGCGCCCAGATGGGCCGAGTGTTCTCGACCCACGACCCCATCGTGTTCATGATTTCGGTGGGCGCAGTGGTGCGTCTCATCGCGCCATATTTGCGCTCCAAGGCTGAGGACCCCGCGGTGTTGGTGGTGGACGAGTCCGGCAAATTTGTCATTCCGGTGCTCAGTGGCCACCAGGGCGGCGCCAACGCCTGCGCTGAGCAAGTCGCCGCCTGGCTCGGCGCCATTCCGGTAATCACCACCGCCTCCGATGTCGGCCAGACACTGGCCGTCGATATCCTGGGCCGCGAACTCGGCTGGCGGATCGAGGCACCCAAAGTCAACATCACCCGGGTTTCTGCCCACGTCATCAATGGCGCCCCGGTGGCCCTGGTCCAGGAAGCCGGGGCGCCGGGCTGGTGGACGAGACCAACGCCGCTACCGAGCAATATCCGCCTTTTTGACCGCTTCGAAGCGCTCGATACCAAACAGTTCCGAGGGGTATTGTGGGTGACGCGCCGCGCTGTTCCAAGCTTTCTTTGGGATACGCTCGCGGAGCGGCTGGTGGTCTACCGCCCACCGCCGGGGCAGAACTGATGCGTGTGGTGCTCGGTATCGGCTGCGATCGCGGCGTGTCTCAGGAGACCTTGGCGCACGCAGTGACGCAGGCCCTTGCCCGAGTGGGATTGACCGACCAAGCGGTATTAGCACTCGCCACCGTGGATGCGAAGCGAGACGAACTCGAGTTGCTGGCGTTGGCAGGGCGCCACGGTTGGCCGCTTTATTTCTTTTCTCCCAATCGGCTGGCCGAGATCGACGTGCCAAACCCCTCGAAGGTGGTGCACCGACACCTCGGCACCCCGGCGGTGGCCGAAGCGGCGGCACTGGCAGCGGCCGAGGCTGGCGCCGAAGCGCTGCTGCTGCCGAAGCAGAAGTACCGTGGGGCTGACGGCAAACACGCCACGGTGGCGGTGGCAAGAGCAAACGGTGATGGCTGACGGGCGGATCCTGCTGGTGGGGCTTGGTCCCGGTGACGAGGCGAACATGACGCTGCGTGCCCGCACCGCCCTCCAGGCGGCCGACGTGGTCATCGGCCATACCACCTATATCAGGCTGGTGCGTAACCTAATTTCAGGCAAACAGGTTATCGCCAAGGGCATGACGGCAGAGATCGATCGCTGTCGCGAGGCCTTGGAGCAGGCCAAAGAGGGCAAGACTGTAGCCCTCGTTTCCTCCGGCGACAGTGGTGTCTACGGTATGGCAGGCCCCGCCTACGAGGTGCTCCTGCAGTCGGGGTGGCGTCCGGGGACAGGCATCGCGGTGGAAGTCATTCCGGGTAGCACCGCCGCGGTGACCTGCGCGGCGCTGGTGGGCGCCCCCCTGACTCATGATTTTTGTACTATCTCTCTGTCCGATCTGCTCACTCCCTGGCCGGTTATTGCCGGACGCCTGGAGGCGGCGGCGCGATCCGACTTTGTGGTGGCGCTCTACAACCCGAAAAGCATGCGTCGACGCCAACAACTTATAGAGGCGCAACGGCTACT
>JAGTVB010000305.1 GCA_018224385.1 Gammaproteobacteria bacterium | reverse complement strand
TACCCATGATATCCGTCGTGCTCAGCTTCTCGAGCAGAAAATCGAGTTTGATTTCTTTAACCCGATGGAGGGTGAGCGAGAGCGAATCCTTTCCAAGGGCGATGTGAATTGGTCGACCGAGGTGGGCTGGTATGTGGATCTCCAGCAGGGCAACAGCAGCTATGACCTCGGTACATATCCCGATGATCCTACGGACGATTCTGTCACGCCCGTAACGAGCTACACCCTGCAGGGCGAGATGGTCCAATCCGATCCGGTCATCGTCGGTGATAACCTGGTAGTGCCCACCATCATTCCCAGCCAGGATCCCTGCTCCACCGGAGGCTCGGGTTGGGTTATGTCATTTAGCAAAGCAAATGGCGGGAGGCTTCGCTACGCACCCTTTCACACTATTGTCGGCACAATGCCCGTTCAGGGGCGCTATGTAGCGAACTCGATGGTGGGAACTCCGACGTATATCTCGCGCCAACTGGTGGTTCCTCTCGGGGACAGTAGCCAAGGAGAAGATGGTGTCATGAGAATGCCGTTTCAGATCCGTGGAGAAGGACGGCAAAGCTGGCGGGAACTTCGTTAATCGAGATAAGGGGATAACATTATGCTGCGAAAAATGATGTTGATGGCAACCGGTGCGGCGTTGGGGTTGGGTGTAACGATGTCGAGCCTTGCAGCCGAGACATTTAGCGCCATAGCCGTCCTGCAAGAGCTCGATATTTCTGAGATGGTCATGGTTGCCGATGACGGGCAAAAATATCGCCTTTCACCCGAACTGATACCGAATTTCCAACAACAACAAAGCAACGGTCAGCTCAGAAAAGGTACTCTGATCCGCGTTTCCGGTCATTATGGACGTACCCACGACGGCGAGCGAGAGCCCGTCGTCGAGCACATCCAGCGCGTTGCTCGCTAGCTAGTGGCCGTGCATGCTTACCAATCCCAGACCAGGAGGCAGATGTGAAGCGGAACGCGCGTTGCTTGATCAAGGGCTTTACGCTCATCGAGCTGCTCATCGCAGTGACCATCGTTGCTATTTTGGCTGCTATCGCTTATCCAACGTATAACGACGCCATGCGCAAAGCGCGGCGGGCAGACGCCAAGTCTTTGTTGCTGGAAATTGCTGCTCGTCAGGAGCAGTTGTTCTCGTCTCGGGCTCCAAATACGTACGGCAACACGGTGACTTCGCTCGGCTACGCCAATCCGCTGCAAACCGAGGGCGGTTGGTATACGCTAACGGTAGCTGCCGAGAATACAGCCGGCGCTGCTTGCGCCGGCACAGCCGCGGATCCCTGCACAGCTTTTACACTGACGGCGACGCCTCAAAACGACCAAGCCAAGGATCGGTGTGAGGGTTTTACTCTCAACCACTTCGGCGTCAAAGGCCTGACCAAAGCGGGGGCAACCCCTAATGACATCGCAGACTGTTGGTAGCGGACGGATTCTTAGAGGATGTTTCAAAACCTACTGCGCTTGCCATAGCAGCGTTACGCGCTCGCGCAAAATTCTCATGTACTCCCTTGTACACTGCGGTTCCTCGCCACCGTGCGCCTTGCCCTGCCCACGCTTGCCGGGGTTTTAAAACACCCTTTTAGGGCTCTTTCAACCTCACCTTATAGTTGCCACGATTTTCGTCGTACTCGAGGGCAATCAGCCCTTGTCCAGCCGCCTCCTCCAACAACTCGGAGAAAGACCGATAGCCGTAGTAGGTTTCGCTAAATCCCGGATGAACCCTTCGGATCGTTTGCTTCACCAGAGAACCCCACAGCGGATCGTAATCAACTTCCAATGAGCGCACGATGGCCACTAGGCGATCGAGGGCTTCCTGTCTTTTATTTGAGGTCTTGCGGCCCGCTTTTCTCGCTGGACCAGTTTTTCGAGCGGTGCGAATAAGATCATCGTAGTAGATGAACTCATCGCAGTTGGAGATCAATAAATCGGATGTGGAGCTCTTTACGCCGCAGCCGATGACTCGCTTGTTGTTCTCCTTCAGTTTTGAGGCCAGCGGAGAGAAATCGCTGTCGCCAGAAAGCAGGGCGAAGATGTCGATATGCCGTTTTGCGTAGCAGAGATCGACCGCATCCACCACCATATGGATGTCAGCACTGTTCTTTCCGCTGATCTTTGTCTGCGGAATATCGATAAGCTCGATTCCCTGGGAGTGAAATTCTCGAACAGCCTCACGATAATTGCTCCAATCACAGTACGCCCGCTTGTAAACGATACGACCTTTTTCGAGCAGTCGCTTAAGAATGAGTTCGATCTCGAATCGTTCCCCCTTCAGCTCTCGAACTCCAAGAGCGAGATTCTCGAAGTCAACAAAGACAGCGATCAACGGCTCGTCTGTTACAGTCTTCCCTTCCAATTCGATCCCTCAATAGAATAACCCGCCTCTTAGTATATCTTGGTAGCACGACCGATGGGATAGGCTAAGCGCCGACAATCCTCGTGGTAGTCATTATGCCGCGATGGGAGAAGTCGGCACCGGATCCGCGGTATACTGGTACCCTGCAGGGCTTCTGCGGCTGGCAACGCTAGCGACTGCCGTTGGTGAGCGGCATTATCTACCGGCTTAAAGACTGAGGAGAGAGGAATGGCTATCGAAGCACGGGGAACAAGAATAGAAACGGACGAGGAGGGATACCTGGCCGACCGTACGCAATGGAACAAGGATGTCGCGGTGGCGCTTGCCAACGATGAGCAAATCGATATGAGCGAGACTCATTGGGGGCTCATAGATTATGTTCGGCAGTACTATGCAGAGAACCAGATACATCCGAGGATGCACATGCTCGTGAAAAACCTGGGCAGGGTCAGTGGCAAGACTTTCCACGAGGAAAAGGGCTATGTGAACTACCTTTACCAGCTATTCCCCAACGATCCCATACGACAGCTGTGTAAAATTGCGGGCCTCCCCAAACCTCTTCCAACAGAGCACGACGGATAGCCGACGGCGTTTCATGGGCGGCGCCGCTCACCATAGAGACTTGCTGGCGAAAGGTTGGCTTGATCTTTGGCTGCGCTTTGATGAGGGGATTTCTCTCGGACGTCGCTTGATATGATGTTTGCTATCAATACTTAGAGATCTCTATGAACACTATTCAAGGAAGTACGTTGGATGGGGGGCAACTCGTTGCTATACCGCCTATCCGTGTCCTGCTCATCAATCCGCGCTTCCCGGAGAGCTTCTGGAGTTTTCGTTGGGCTATTGAGGACGTGCTGCACGGGAAAGGTGCTCTTAATCCTCCCCTTGGGCTAGCGACCTTGGCGGCATTATGTCCACCGAGTTGGGAAATAGACATTATCGACGAAAATATCGAGCCCATACCGGTCAAGCCTCGCGTCCACCTTGTTGGTATCTGCGGGATGGGCGTACAGTTCGAAAGGCAGAGGGAATTACTGAGATACTATCGGCACCATGGCTATTATGTCGTGGCTGGTGGTAGCTATGCTTCTCTTTGTCCCGAGCACTACACGGCTATCGCCGATACCGTGGTTGCGGGCGAAGCAGAATATATTTGGCCTGAATTTTGTCAAGACTTTCAGCGCGATATGCCGCGGCACTTGTATCGGGAAAAAGGCGTGGTCGATTTAAATGATTCACCCACGCCACGTTTCGATTTACTGAAGTTAGAAAAATATAATACCGTTAGCATGCAGTTTTCCCGGGGCTGCCCTTATCGCTGCGAATTCTGC
>JAGTVB010000304.1 GCA_018224385.1 Gammaproteobacteria bacterium | reverse complement strand
GAAGGGGAGCTGTTCCCAAAACACGGCACCTGCCAGGAAAAGCACCGACAATGCCAAGGCGCTGCCGGTTAACCCCCACGATGGTACCCACCGTTCGCGGGTGGCGAGAGGGTGCTCCTCGGGCTTTCCCGGCGCGGGAGCCGTGGCCACGGGCGAGGCCGTCGCTGCGTCAAGGGTAGCGCCGTTTTCTTTGCCCACCCACGGAGGGGATGAGTCAAAATTGTGTTCGTCACTGGTATCGCCTCCGTCACTATCGTTGACCGCTTTCAGCCGCTGTTGTGGCGGGTAAACGGTCGGATGAACCGAAGTCCATGGCGTCACTGAGGCGCGGCGCACCTGTGTCTTAGCGATATCCTCGGTCGATGGCGTGGTCGTCTCGGCGTCGATGCCAACTCCCCACAGCGCTCGCTCTCCCTTGATTTCCTCTATCATCTCCTCGGTGACGACAAGGCTCGATTCGAGATTTGCGATCACCGAAGCTAGGCCGCACAAGGCATTGATTTCTCTCGGTATACCTTTGGAATAAGCGGCAATACGTTGCATGGCCTCCGCAGTGACCACGAGGCGCGGGTTAGCCGCTGCGGCCTTTAACTGGTGCTCGATGAAAGGCGCCACCTCGGCGGGCGGCAGCGCATGCACCTTGGCGCTCGGGAAAGCGCTTGGCAGTGAGGGGCGGCAAACCGCGCTGCGCAGCTTTGCGTCTAGTTCCGGCAAGCCTACCAACACGACTTGGAGCAGGTGTTCACCCGTTACCGTACGATCGGCTAACGACAGGAGTTGTGCAAGGGTACGTGCGTCAAGGGGGTGGGCGTCATCGACAACAAAGGCGGTGCGCTTGCCCTTCCGGGATCGCGCGAGGAGCTTCTCATTTAGCTGCTGAGCTTTTTGCTGTTGCTGTTGCTCTGCAACGCTCAATCCCACGTGCTGGCACAGCGAATTCAGCGTCTCGTCAAGTGCTGGGTGAAAGCTGCAGAACAGTACCGAGCAGCGGCCTTTGTCTAGGCGATCGATGGCCTGCTGCACAATCGTGGTTTTTCCGGTGCCGGGCTCCCCCGTAACCAAGATGAGCCCACGACGTTCGCGGATGCCGTTGAGAATCGTGTTGCAGGCCTCCTCGTAGGCGCGATTGCCGTAAAAGCGGCTTGAGTTCGGGGCCATCCCGAACGGGTTTTCGAAGGAACCGATTGGTGCCCGTTCAATTCCAGCGATGTCTCCCATCGATCTCGCTCCTTGCCTGTCTAGCTGCTGTGTCGTATCGCGGCGCGCCGGCCCGCCTTGCTCCCGGGCCGCTCGATATAATTTCCTCACAACCGCTTGGGATAAAGGGGCCATGATCATCGTTTCGGCCGGGATGGCCGTCAATCGCCCTGCCGTAAGGGTGTGTCCAGCAGGAACGCTGGACTCAAGTCTACAAGGATGTATTCACGACGTCCCTTGAGGCAAGACGATTCACGGCCTACAGACTCTGGGCAAAGTTTTACCCTCGCAATGGTGATGCTGACGAACCGATGAACATGGCCGGATAAAGAATCGAAACACGATTGCGCGCGCAGCTCAAGCTAAAATTATCCAACTGCATTGGCGGATTTACCAATGTTCGCACATCGATGGAGGGTCTTCGCTACGAAGTGTGCATCGGCGGTGCCGCGTCTTCGCTGCTTACCCGGGGCGCCAAGTAGGCGATGCAACCCCCAAGGCTAGAGAGCTTGGGATAGTCGACCTCGGGGACGTGTAACCCCAATCGCCGCTCGAGGTTGAGCACAAAGCTCAGGAAATCTACCGAATCGAGCTCAACCTGGTCCCGAAAGCTCCTGCTTGGGTCCAGCGACTTTGCATCGAGCTCTGGGGCGATTTCCCGCAAGGCATCCAAAATCTGCGCTTCGAGTTCCACTTGGGCCATCTTTTTTCTCCCGCGCGCTATGTGCTAGCCATTCGCCCTGGCTGCCGGCGCTCGCAACGTCGATAGCCAAAGCCCTCAGTGAAACCAAGGGACAATAGAGGGTAAGGCGGCGAGATTCACGCGTGCTCATCCGGGACTGCTTGTTCTCCCGGTGCGCTGAGTCCGGTCTCAGCTTTGAGTTGCCGCCTTAGGATTTTGCCCGAGTTCGTTTTTGGTAAATCTTGACGAAATTCAATTATTTTTGGAGCGACCCCTGGCCCGAGGCGCTTTCTGCCATAGGCCAGCAGCTCGCGGCGCAGCGTCTGGTCCGGGTGATAACCGGCGTTGGGGACCACGAAGGCCTTGACCGCTTCCAGCGCCACGGGGTCCGGCACCCCGATGACCGCCGTTTCGGCAACCGCAGGGTGCGCCATCAAAGTCGTTTCGACCTCCACAGGGCCAATCAGGTGGCCGGACGTTTTGATGACCTCGTCGCTGCGGCCCACGAACCAGAAATAGCCGTCCTCGTCACGCCGCGCTAGGTCGCCGCTGAGATACCACCCCGCAGCGAAGCAGCGGCGGAAACGGGCCTCATCGTCAAGGTAGCCTTGGAACATGGATGGCCAGCCGACCCGAACGGCCAGTTCTCCCACGTGACCGGGTGTCGGCAAGCATTCGATGGCGCTGTCCGCGCCGTGACGCACGATAGCGGCGTCGATGCCGGGCATGGGCTTGCCCATGGAACCAGGCTTGATATCTAAGGCGGCGAAGTTGGCGATCATGATGGCTCCAGTTTCGGTCTGCCACCAATTATCGTGGAACGGCCGCCCGAAGGCCTCCTGACTCCAGAACACTGTTTCGGGGTGCAACGGCTCGCCGACGGTTGCCAGGAACCGTAAATCCTGGATGCGGTGCCGCCTTATGTGAGCGGTACCCAGTCGCTGCATTAGCCTGGCTGCGGTGGGGGTCGTGTACCATACGGTGACCCGTTGCTCGCACAACACGCGGCACCAGCGTTCCCAGTCAAAGTCCGCTTCGTCGACGAGCAGCGTGGCGCCTACCGTTAACGGGGCGAAAATCCCGTAAACGGTGCCTGTGATCCATCCCGGATCAGCGGTACACCAAAAGACATCTCCCGGATGCAGGTCGAGTGCGAGCTTGGCGGTGGCGTGCTGGG
>JAGTVB010000303.1 GCA_018224385.1 Gammaproteobacteria bacterium | reverse complement strand
CGCAGTCATCGGCAGCGGGACAGGGAGGGAGGCGAGGAGAGGAGACGCGGCGCCACGCCGCTATGCACGCGCCGTCTTTTCTCAACCGCTTCTTACAGCGTCGCTTCGCAGTGCAACACCTAACGGCCGCGGGCGGTCACGTGCCCTGCCGGGCCGCACCCAGCAATTACCGTCATTGCGTGCGCACCCCATCGAGCAATGCTTGAAGCGCCTCGATCTTCACGGGCTTGGTTAGGTGATGGTCGAAGCCCGCCACTTTCGCCCGCTGGCGGTCGACTTCCTGGCCCCAACCCGTGACGGCCGCCAACACCATCTGTTCGCCCCAGGGCTGTGCGCGGATGCGGCGGGCTGCATCGTAGCCATCCAGCTTGGGAAGCCCGATGTCCAGCAGCACCAGGTGCGGTTGGAACACGGCCGCAACCTCTACCGCTTCCAGTCCGTCAAAGGCGATGCGGGTCTCGTGCCCGAGCATCTCCATCAACCGCGCCAGCGAATGCGCCACATCCGGGTTGTCATCAACGAGCAGCACTCGGCGGGTCGCTAGCGGGGGCGCGGCGACCGCGCCGCTTTGCGTCCCCTGCTGGGAAGCCTCGATAGTGGAAGCGATCGGAAGCCACACCCTGAATGCACTGCCCTTCCCGAGGCCATCGCTGTGCGCCTCGATCGTTCCACCGTGCAACTCGACCAACGACTTTACGAGACTCAAGCCGACCCCCAGCCCTTTGTAGGTCGTCTCCAGTGTGCGATCGAGCTGCCCGAACATTTCGAAGGCGCTGTCGAGCTTATCGGGCGGGATGCCGAGTCCGTTGTCCCGAACCGACACACGGGCACCTGCTTCTCGCCACTCGACCAAGAGTTCAATGTGCCCACCCGGCGGCGTGTACTTCGCTGCATTGGTGAGCAGATTGGTGAGTACCTGGCTCAGCCGAATCGGGTCGGCCTCCAAAAAAATGGGCACTTCCGGGAACGTCACGGAAAGCTTGTGACCGCGCTGCTCGACCAGCTCCTGGATGTCCTCCAGAGCGCTGCGCACCACCGCGGCCAGTTCGATTCGGCTTCTCTGCAAGTGCAGCTTTCCCTGGCTGATGCGCGACACATCCAGGAGGTCGTCCACCAGCCGTGTGAGCTGGGCCAACTGGCGCTGCATAATTGCACGGCTTTTCTCCACCGTCTCCGGGTCCTGCACCATCCGAAGGATCTCGACAGCGTTTGCCAGGGACGCCAGCGGATTGCGCAACTCGTGCCCCAACATGGCGAGAAACTCATCTTTGCGGCGGTCGAATTCGCGCAGCTTCTTTTCAGTCTCCTTTCGCTCGGTGATGTCACGCGCAATGGCCGAAGCGCCGATGATCTGTCCCTGTGTGTCTTTGATCGGCGAGATGTTTAGCGAGACGTCGCGCAGCGAACCGTCTTTGCAAACCCGCACCGTCTCGAAGTGATCCACAAACTCGCCTCGCCCCAGGCGTGCCAGAATGCCGGGCACTTCATCGGGACGATCGGGGGGAACGAGCCGTGCGATGGTTTGGCCGATCACCTCATCTGCCGTGTAACCATACAGTCTTTCAGCGCCGCCGTTCCAACTCGTCACGATTCCACCGAGCGTCTTGCCGATAATGGCGTCGTTGGTCGATTTGATGATAGCGGCCAACCATTGGTTCGCCTCGTCGGCCTGCCTTTCCGCGGTCACGTCTTTACCAACCCCAACAAGCCCCATCACTCGCCCTGCCTTGCTACGCAGTCCCATCTTGGTGACCCGGAACAGCCGCTTCCCATCGGGAATTGTAACCCATTCCTCCACCACCTCGGTACGCCCGCCCTCCATGATGCGCCGGTCGTTTCCCCGGATGAGCACCGCTTCCCCCGCCTCCTCGATCCACTCGGCCTCATCGTGACCGAGCAATCGCTCCGCCGGCTTGCCCAGTGCCCGGCAGACGGCCGGGTTGGCCAGCACGAGTTTCCCGCTCCGATCCTTGGCAAAGACCATATCCGAAGTCGCTTCGGCGACCGTTTGCAGCAGATCCGTGGCGCGATCTTCGGCCTGCTCGGCGCTGAGTCGACGCGCAGCCCAAATGGCGGCTATCCAGACGGCCAGGACAGCTAGGAGGCGATTGGCGGCAAGCATTGCGGGGTCGTTGGTCGCCACGACGGGTGACGCGTACCACCCGATGCCAATAAAGAGGGTAATCAGCGCGGCGCGGGCGAAAGGAAACCAAGGCGCGTCGATTCCGCCCCCGATAAGCGCTAACAGCACGTAAGGAACGCCCATCGCCGCGCCGAGCGGTAGCAGAAGATCAGCCGCAAGCACGCCTGAAGCAAGCAGCAGCCACAGCGCAATGACGGTGAGCCGGCGCATTTTAGATATCCCTGTGATTATCCGTTCAGATTACTCGCCCGCAACGCGTATCTGCAACTCAGCCCGGTTCTCGGATAGGGCGAAGGCTGCCTAATCGGAACGGGTGCTAAGCTTCCCGCCCGCGCGCAATATCGCGCTCCCACGGCGGTGCCTCGCGGTTCGCGGCTCGCGATCGGAGTGCAGGACAGGCCGACGGGTCGGCCGAAATGAGGGTAGGTGCCATGGTGGCGACGTGACGCGCTAAGGAGCCGCCCGGGACACCGCGCCGGATCATCCTTGTGGTGCGTTCGAGGCGCCGATTAAGCCCTCGCCTGCCAGCCAATCCAGGCAGTCCTTAAGCATGACACCCAGCGGCACGTGCCGGTAGCCGAGCTCATCCTCAGCCTTGCTGGAAACGATTCGCGCATGCGCCAGGGCCACCGCCACACCTTCTGGAGTCGTTGTCGGCTCCTTTCCGGTCACCGCGGCAACCGCTGCGGCAGCCCGCGCCGCGCTGCGCAGCAACACCGCCGGCACCGTGCGCGTCGGCACCGGGCGCCCCGTGAGCTCGCCGATGATCTGCGCCAACTTCGAGAAGGAGGCCTCGGGGCCGCCCAGCAGGTAATTCTCTCCCGTTCGCCCGCGCTCGGCGGCGGCTATATGAGCCTTCGCCACCTCCTCCCCGTGGCAAAAGCAGCCCCCACCGGGCGGCACCGCCGGTATCTGATTCTCTGCGACCAGTACCACGAAACGGCTCCAATTGTGCCGATCATAGCGCCCAATGATGTGGCAAGGATTCAAGATCACCGCCGCGAGCCCGCGTTTGATGCCGCTACGGACCGCCTGCTCGGCCAGATATTTAGTTCGCTCGTAGTTGATCCAGGACTCGGCGCCTCGCTGCGGTGACGCTTCGCTGATAACGCCTTGTTCGAGGCCGTAGGTATTCCAGGTCGATGTGTGAACAAACCGCCGGCATCCCTTCTCCAGCGCCACCGTGACCATGTTGCGGGTGCCGTCAACGTTGGTTCGGGTCTGGCGCTCATTGTGGCCCGACCACATGGCCGTGTCCGCAGCCACGTGGAATACCACGTCCACCGACGCTGGCATGGCCTGGCGCAGCGACGCCGGATCACAGACATCGCCTACCGCCAGCCGCACCGTATAGCGCTCGAGAGCAGAGACGTCGGAGCTGGCCCGATGCAGCGCCGTAACGGCCCAACCGCCTGCGGTCAATTGCTCGATGAGGTTGCGCCCGAGGAAACCGGTGCTGCCGCTGACGAAGGCGGTCCTCGGCCTTTCCTGTTCCATTTATTATTGCTCCGAAATTCCCGTCGCGCCCCCCCGGGAAACCGTGCGGCGAGACCGCACCGGCGGTACGCTCCTTGCCCGATTTACTTGCTTAGCGGGCGGAACGTCAAGACTTGGACGATCAGCCGAGGAAGCTCCCCCACGCACTGCCCGCGTGCCAGAAAGCTCCATCCGCCACCAAGGTGGTTGACATGATATAGCCGAGAGCGAACTCGGCATCCTCAGTCGCCGGACTCGCGCCGCCGCTGTTGTGTTGGCCTGCGCAGGCAAACGCTCTTGCTGACCATGAGCCCAGCGATGAACGCGGCCAGCGCCAGGTCCAATGGTTTCATGCCCTTGCCTGCGAGCATCTCACCGGCAGTGATACCCCTCTCGGCAGTCTGCCTGAGCTCCTTCGCTAGCGACGAGATGGGGGGGGCAGCCGGCGACGGTAAACGGCGCGTAGACATGCGCCGCCGGTTCACGTAGATCAACAGTCCCGCGATGAGCAACACGGCCCCAGCGGTGAGACCGCCGGCCTGCCAGGCGGGCAAGGTCTCGGCCAAGGACTGATACGCGCCGACCAGCAGAAAGATTACGCCGATCAGAGACATCAGGGCTGCGATCCCAAGCACTAGCAATGCGAAGGCGGCATTGAAAAGGCTGGCGCGCAGCCTCGCGACCTCCATCGCCGCCGTATCGCGAAGCAGCCGTGACAGATTGGGCACGACGGGCAATTAGTGGCGCCGATCGAGCAACATGCCAATTAGAAACCCGAGGCCGAATGAGGTCAGCACGCTGGTGAGCGGGCGCGCGCTGATCTCGTGCTCCGCTCGTTGCTGCAGCGCTTCGGCTTCGGTCCGCAAGGCCTCGCCGGTCTGTCTCACCCGACCCGCTGCCTCACGGCCCCGCTCGACACCCATACTCTTCAGGGAGTCTAAGAGTGACGCAACATCCGCCCGCAGCTGCTCGACGTCCTTTCGTAGACTCGCGAGATCGTCATTTGCCGTTGCCATAGTGTCATTACTCCGTTGAGTTTGTCCGGTTTGAACGGATTCTGTGATGGCTTCTAGCGATCTTGAGCTGTATCCGACGGCCTGTGATGTTAAATTTCACAAGAGAAACAACATCTCCGCCGCGGCCGACCACGATGAAAACTCTAACGCAATCAAGAACGAAAGAACACCTAAAATAGCGGTTTCAGCGGTGCGAGAAACCACCGTATCACGGATCCGCCGGTCAACTCCTTTAAACACTAGCGAGGCTCCGCCCAATGCCGAGCGCGATCTTCCAGTTTGGCGGTTTCGTCAGACGTCGCGCGGGCGGCCCCAAAGCAGGCAACCTCAACTCGGATAACGTATAGATCGGGAAGGAGGCCTCGATGATAACTGCCGTCTGGCAATGGATCGATCGCAATATCCTGGAGCTCGGAAGACAGGTCCGAATTTCCTACCTTCCGCCGTTGATGGTGTATCTCGCCGCTGGGATTTCCGGCCTGACGAGTATCGTAGGCACCTTCTTCGTTAAGGATTACCTCGACCTCTCTGCGCAGTTTCTGGCGGCCCTTGGATTTTGGGCCGGGATCCCCTGGGTGCTCAAAATGCCCCTTGGCCACATCGTGGATCTGATCTGGCGTTGGAAATCCCTGTTGGTCTTCTTTGGGGCCGCTCTCATCGCAGCCAGTCTCGCAATCATGATCGGACTGCTCGCGAGGCCTGAGGTAATGGCTCAGTTGGCGCCGGTAGCCGCTTGGTATGTGGCCTCGGCACTGCTCGCGCCGGTCGGTTACGTGATTCAGGACGTGGTCGCCGATGCCATGACCGTGGAGGCGGTGCCCCGCGTTGACGCCCACGGCCGCCCCATCGACAAAGCCACTGAGCGTCTGATGCACACCACGATGCAAACCTTGGGGCGCGTCGCCATTATCGGCGGCGGAATCATCGTCGCTCTCGCCAATGTCTTGATGTTTCGCAACGCCGAAGCTTTGCCGGAAGCGGACAAGGTGGCGATTTACATCGATATTCACCTCATGGCCTTGACAATACCCATGGTGTCCGTGCTCGGCGTCGTGCTCGCAGGCTGGCTCAAGCGCCGCGACCGCCGCCAGCTCCGTCGGCAGGGTTTTCAACATGCGCAAGTTCGGGCGATGCTCGAAACGCAAGGTGAGCCACCACCGCCTAACTGGTGGATCCTGGGGGGTGGTCTCGTATTCGTCCTGTTTACCCTGACGGTGGGGCTAACCGAAGTTCCCTATAACCAGGAGATCACCTTTCTCGGCTCCCTTACCATCGTCGTATTTCTCATGACTCGGCTCGTTCGGGTGCTTGACCCGGAGGATCGTCGGGTGCTGGTAGGTACCGCCCTGGTGATCTTTGTTTTTCGCGCGCTCCCCGGTCCCGGAGCCGGAGCCACCTGGTGGATGATCGACGAGCTTGGATTCGATCAGGGGTTTCTGTCTGAGCTTTCGCTGATCGGCAGTGTGCTGACCCTGTTCGGCATGTTTCTCTTCCGCCGCTTCATGGCCGAGCGATCCATAACGTACGTCATTGGCTTTCTCACCATTGCCAGCACGCTCCTCAGCTTGCCCATCCTGGGCATGTACTATGGGCTGCACCACTGGACCGCCGCCCACACCGGCGGTCTGGTGGACGCGCGCTTTATTGCCGTGATAGACACTGCCTTGGAATCGCCGCTGGGGCAGATCGCCATGATCCCCATGCTGGCCTGGATCGCCCGCAGCGCACCAGCGGACCTCAAGGCGACATTTTTCGCGGTAATGGCCTCCTTCACCAATCTCGCGCTTTCCCTCAGTCAGCTTGCCACCAAGTACCTCAATGAGCTGTTCCTGGTGACGCGCGAGGTGCGCGATTCGGTGACGGGCGTTCTCGCCGTACCGGCCAATTACAATGCGCTCGGAACACTGCTGATCATTGTGACCATCCTGGGACTGGTGCTGCCATTCCTGGCCATCTTGTTCGTCAAAACAACCCGCTTTCGCAGCGCGTAAGGCTAGGGAGTGCGCGGCTTGCCTTATTAGCGAACTTGTTCGTATCAAGAGGCCTACCGCCCCATGGCGATTGAACTTAAGGAAAGTGCGGGTGCCTCTTGATCCTGTAACCTAACCTTGAGCGCATCAGTTCGTAGTTACCAATGGCTCCGAAATATGCAGCGGCCCAACAGCTGTTCCGCCATCCGCTCCGATTTCTGCTTCGCGCCATGCGCGACTTTCGGCGCCACCAAGGACTACTGCTGGCGGGCGCGGTGGCCTATTACAACCTGCTCTCCATCATTCCCTTGTTCGCTCTGCTGCTGGTGGTGCTCTCTCATTTCATGGACCAGGGGATGCTGCTAAGTACCATTGCCGCCCAGCTCGATCTGCTCGTCCCGAGCCGCTCAGCGGCCCTTACCACGGAAATCGAACATTTCCTCGAAAATCGCGATGTGGTGGGCTGGGTTGGTATGGGCGTGCTCTTGTTCTTTAGCTCCCTCGCATTCACCGTACTGGAAAACGCGATGTCGCTCATTTTCTATCATCGGGTCAACATACAGCGCCGCCACTTCCTGGTTTCCGCCATTATCCCCTACCTCTTCATCCTCCTGCTCGGACTGGGCATCCTTTTTGTGTCAGTAATCGCCGGTCTCCTGCAGGCGCTAGACGAACGATCGCTGGTGCTGCTTGGCTTGCGTTGGCCGCTGAGCGGAACGTCCGGCATCATTCTCTACCTACTTGGCTTTCTCGGCCTCGTCATGATGCTCACCGCCTTTTACTTGGTGCTGCCGGTGGGACGTATCCCATTCCGTCACGCGTTACTCGGGGGGGTGATAGCCGCGGCGCTTTGGGAATCCATTCGACACGTCCTGGTTTGGTACTTCTCCACTCTGTCCCTGGTCAACGTCGTCTACGGCTCTTTCGCCACGGCGATCGTCGCGCTGCTCACCCTCGAAGTCGCGGCTGTAATCCTACTCTTCGGAGCCCAGTTGATCGCTGAGTTCGAGCGCTTGAGTATCGATCCCTCGCCTAGCGACTTTCAAACCTGACCACCAGCCGGGGGCTAGCCAGCGGGCCGAGAGCGGACCCAATCCGCGGGGTCTTGCCGGTAAAAGCGGCACATCTGGCGATAGACCTCGGGGTAGGCGTGATACAGCGCCACCGGCTTAACAAACAACGCCTCGCTCGCCACCGCAAAAAATTCACCTGGTGCTTCAGCGCCATAACCATCAATGGGCAACAGCCTGCCCTCCAAGACACGTCCTTGGAGATCGTTGAAGGCGTCCGCGAAAGCCGCTGTCCACGCCGCCCGATCCATGCCGCGATGTAACGGAGGCATGCCGTTCACAACACCGTTCAAGGCATCAAGCTTGTGCGCGAGTTCGTGGATGACGAGGTTTCTTCCCGATGCCCCAATCGCATCATGGGCCACATCCTCCCATGACAGGATGACCGGCCCGCGCAGCCAGGACTCGCCACTGAGGGGCTGCACCAGGTCGTGCATGACGCCTGCTTCATCCATGAACTCGTGGTGCACCACGAAACCTGCGGGGTAAACGAGGACGGATACCCATCCAAGGTACCAATCGAGATCGAGATGCAGAATCGGGACACAGGACGAGGCGGCAATCAACAAACGCATCGGGTCGGTCATTTCCAGGCCGCCGACCCCTCGAATATCCTTCTTCAGCATAAATCGCTCGGTTAGACGGCGCAGCTTGGTCCGGTCGGCCCCCGCATACTGGGCAATAAGCGGCGCGCCGGCGGCCAATTCGTTCCACATCGAATTTGAGATGCGCTCCCGCCGCAAGCGGTAGCAATGCCGCCAACGCCTTAGGCTGATCATCGGCTCATCCTGTGGGACGCACTCGTCGTGGGTCGACCTGAAGAATGCCACAACCATGAGTTCACTGACATGGGCAAGCGCGCAACGTCGCTATGACACGCCCGATCGTCTTTAGACAGGCTCTAGGGGGTTTTAGGCAGGTACTCCCGGAGGTGCCGCATGCTTGCCGCCCTCAGCGCTGACAACAGAGTCGACTGAGAGGTTGTGAAAAAACCGTAGCCCGCGCCCCGAAAGCAAGGAGCAACGAGGACCCGAGCCCCATTTGGGAGATGCCCTGGATTGTTGTTAAGGCGTCCGTCTTATTTGTTGTCGACCCGCCGCGACTCGATCACTCGATACTCCCCTTGGATGACCACCGGCTTCTGGCTATCGGACTGCCGTAAACGCCTGCGCCACCACCAAACCCGCACGGCCAGAACCAAAGCTCCGGCAGCTACGACCCCAAGGATCAGCACCCCAAAAGCGAGCGCAATGACCAATATCACTGCCGCCAGCAATCCGCCCACCAGCCGTTCCGGCCATCCAAGACCGGTCGCCGCTTTGGCTCGTGCAATCCGGATATATTCGTTCATATTCGCGTAACCTCTCGTTTTGATCAGACACCCAATCCCGGTGCCGAATACTGCGGCGGCAGCATTCAAGCTTCGCTTATTTAAGACGTCTTATCTAAGACCTCGAAATCTCCGAAAATGTCCCTGCTTTCTTTCCCGCCCAGCGAATCCTCGAAATCTGAAAAGCCGTTTTCGCACTTCGTTCGAGCGTGTCAAGGCGCTGCGAGGGCAACAGGCTGGTGTGCCGCAGCAATCCCCGCATCAGAAGATCTGGCGACGCAAAAGCCCTCCACCCCACTCGCACGGTCACCCGGCGCGCAGCCCGAGCACGCATCACATCTTCATTCCCGAATCATCATGAAGGCACGGAAAACTGTTCGATTGGCACCGCTGACTCGCCTCCCGCCGTCCAAGGCAACGGCCCAGCACGGTTTTACGAGAAGCGCACAACACGCAGCGCACCAAGGACCACCAAAGACAGAGGCATTCGATACCTTGAGAAATCCCATGGCGCACCCACTCAGGCTCATTCACACTAAGATGAAAGCGCTGCCAGCCGAAGCGGCCCCAGGCACAAAGCGCCGCGGGCATGCGCCGGATCAGCGCGTTCTTTGGTAAAGATTACATGCTTTCATGATCGCTAGCAGTCGCTTGGCAAAATTTACCCGGAGCGTATGTATCTACGAGCACGAAAAAGCACATTACAAACACTTGGTTAAGAACAACGCTGACGGTGCCTCATCTGCCCAGAATAAGCGCGGCTAAAGCTCACTTGCTGCGCCCGAGTACGTGTTCACTTATCGGCACATTGAAGGCCACACAGGCCAGCCGTAGCTGAAATCAATCCGCGAACTCCCCGCAATAAAGAATCCTTCAGAATATCCCATGGCATAGGCATTGCGTCCCACCGTTAGCCGTTACGTGTTCCCAATCGCTAGCGGGTATTCATTTTAATAACTGTCATCGAGGTAATGTCATGACTATCTACGATCTATTACACAAAGACCACGAGGAAATCTCCAAGCTGCTCAATAAGCTGGAAAACAGCAGCGAGGGCGCTATAAAAACGCGTGAGAACACATTTAGTAAACTCAAGAATGAGCTTACCGCACACAGTGAAGCCGAACAGCAAACGTTCTATACCGCTCTCAAGAATAACGAAAAGACGCACGAATTAATTTTGGAAGGTATTCAAGAGCACGAACTTGTGAGTCACTTGTTGGAAGAACTGGACAGCATGAACAAGGGCACCGAGGACTGGAAGGCCAAACTGAGCGTGCTCAGGGAAAATGTCGAACACCATGTGGATGAAGAAGAGAATGAACTGTTCGAGCATGCACGGCAAGTCCTGAGTGACGATCAGGCGCAGCAGATCGCTCGCCAGTTTAAGGAGCAGAAGCAGCAATCGATGGCGAACGCCTAACAGGGTGGTTTAGGCCATGGTCATCGTTTCGTCAGCGTCACCATTCACAGGTTAAAACCGCACCCAGAATCTGTAGGCAGCCAGTCACCTTGCCGCATGGGTGTGTCCGGCATGGATGCCGGACTCAAGTCTACAAGGATGTATTCACGACGTCCCTTGAGGCAAGGCGACTGGCTGCCACCCGGACGAAACGATGACCATGGCCGTGGTTTATAACCCCGGCGAGCGCGGGAGACGCTGGCGCACGGTGGCGAGGAACCGAAGTGTACGCGCGAGTACATACGGCTTCCGAGCCAGCGTGCATCACTGCTATGGCACTCGCAGCAGGTTTTAAAAAATTCCTGCAATAGGATTAGCGCGGATAATCTAATTATCTATGGATAAGCTTCGCCCTCATTTTTCAACATAATGGGATATAGGGAAAATCCTAATGGAATGATCATCAATAGCCTTCCATAGTGTGCAGGGTAGGCAGTGCATCTACAGCCCCTAAAAGCGCTCAAAAAAATGGGCTTGTTTGATGCTTCGTGATCCGTATTGATCGCAGAGCGCGCACAGGAACGAGCAACGTTACGCTTATTATGATGACCGTAAAGGATACAATTTTCTCCTCCCTAATAGGATTGACTTTGGCATTCATCTATCTCGTTTATAGTAACTTTAGCTCAGAGCAGAGTCGGTTGCCAGGCGAGGGCGGAAAAATAGTTTGGACTGCACAGGATACAGAGCAGCATTCATTGTTCTGTTTAGAAGATAAGGAATTCATCGTCCTATGCTGGAAAAGTAATCATAAGGTTCCATTTCCTTGTCGAAAGCAATCTGGGAGCATCATGACTTGTGCCAACCCCAATAACCTTGGATATGATAGTGCGCAAAACCGATACCGGCGCCTGATACTACAGGCTCCACAGGCCGCCATACACCCTAATCTTTTTAATGAACAGAGTATCTAAATGGCTGGCAAATAATATCGGATTAAGATCAGTGCTTCATAACAACATCTCGGACTTGCTGGAGATCACGCCCGAGCTCTGGGAGCGGGTATTTCGTACCAACATACATGCATATTTTTACTTGACTCGGGCTAGTGTGCCGCACCTGAAGCCCGGCGCTTCGATCATCAATACCACCAGCGTCAATGCCTACAAGGGCAACCCAGGCCTCATCCCGTACTCATCCACGAAGGGCGCCATCGTGGCTTTCACGCGCTCCATAGCGCAAGCGTTGCTGTCTAAAGGCATTCGAGTCAACGGTGTGGCACCGGGACCAATCTGGACTCCGCTTATCCCAGCCACATTCCCGGAGGACAAGGTAGCGGAATTCGGGAACCAAGCCCCCATGGGGCGGGCCGGGCAACCGGAAGAGGTCGCAACCTCTTACGTCTTTCTGGCCAGCGACGATGCCTCTTACTTCACCGGCCAGGTGCTCCATCCCAACGGCGGATACATTATCAACGGCTGATCCCGGCCCCGCGCAGCACTGAGCCTTCGCTGTCTTGAGCACTTCGGTCGGTGTTTGCTTTATCCCAGCGACATCTTTTTATACTCGCGATGATATCATTTGGGCGTAGGTCAAGGATGCCGGCTAGCAAGGAGCAGCATCGGAAAGAGACACCTTAGAGCGTGTTTTAAAACCGTGGCGAGCGCCGGGAGACGCAGGCACAGCCGCTTGTAAAACATGCTCTTAAACTGGATCAAAACATCTATGCACACAATGCACACTACGGCCCAAGTGCTCCAGAGCAAATACTCTGAGCAAACTTTCTGGCGAAAGCTACGCCGGGTTGCCAAAATCGCAGGTCGCGCGGTCGTGGAAAATGCCTTATGCCTCTATTACGCGGCCCAACGCCCCGAGACACCCGCATGGGCGAAGGCAACCGTTTATGCCGCTCTGGGGTATCTCATCTTACCAACCGATGCGATTCCCGATTTGATGCCGGCGCTCGGCTACGCTGATGACCTCAGTGCCCTCACACTTGCCATCGCGACCATCACCACCTATGTCGATTCCAGCGTGCGCGCTCGGGCACGGGAAAGAATTAACGAATGGTTTGCTGAGTAGCCCTTATTACAGCGAGATGATGTCGGCAAGTCGACATCATCTCGCTCTGTTATCCCGTGCATTCCAGCACCGGTTAATCCTACTTCACGAAGTGGCGGGCAGCGGGCACAGGCCCGCCCGGCACGGCGAAAGGGCACGATAGGCCGGGCTAGAGACCGCATCGATCCCGAGACCAAGCAAGGCCTGCTTGCGCGCGGCCCGCTACGAGGGAGCTTAAAACCCGGCAAGCGTGCGCCAAGCAAGGGTTTGTCCCAAGTAGATTCTCTCCTCGACCAACTTATCATCAACCAGACTTCAGGACGTTGCGGTGAGATTTCGATCTACAGGTGCCAACTGCCACACCCACTAAACCTCATGTCAGGCCCGCAGTGGGAATGTCGCGACGCTAAACCGCAGGATCCATCGATACACCCTGGCGACGCACGGAAAACGGAGGTAACTCATGGCGCCACCTTCTAGACAGAGGTCAAGGCCGAACATACCCCCGAGGCGCGACGAAGGACGCGGTCGAACCGCCACCCGGCCTCACCAGATCCCTGCCTCGGGCTGGCGCGACATTCTGGCTCGGATAAAGCAAGCCCTGAGTGATGATCACGTCGGTATTGTTTCAGCAGGGGTGGCTTTCTACGCACTGCTTGCGCTGTTCCCGGCTTTGGCGGCGTTGGTTTCGATCTACGGCCTGATCACCGATGCGAATCAGGTGCAGCAACAGCTGAGCGCGCTGAGCAGTTTCTTGCCCCAGGACGCCTATGCGTTGGTGGAGCAACAGCTGAAAAATGTGGCGAGCCACGCGGGTGGGGCGCTCACCGTAGGAGCGATCGGGTCCTTATCGTTAGCCCTTTGGAGCGCTACGAAAGGCGTGAAAGCACTCATCGATGCATTGAACATTGTTTATGATGAAGACGAAGATAGAGGCTTCGTGAAGCTGAATGGGCTCGCAATCTTGCTGACGGTGGGGGCAATCCTGTTGGGTGCGTTCACGCTCATCCTGATCGCGGCGCTGCCCGCTTTACTGGGCAATCTCGGCCTAAGCGAGTCGGCGCAAAATTTGGTGTCCTTCGGACGCTGGCCGTTGCTCGCCATTGTGGTCATGGTGGCCCTGGCAGTGATTTATCGTTTGGGTCCGAGTCGAGAACAACCTCAGTGGCAATGGGTGACCTGGGGAGCAGTCGCGGCGACTCTACTGTGGCTGGTTGGATCAGTTGCTTTCTCGATTTATGTCTCGAATTTTGGGAGTTACGATGAGACCTACGGTTCCGTGGGCGCGGTGGTGATCCTTTTGATGTGGTTGTATTTATCAGCCTATATCGTATTGGTGGGGGCAGAACTCAATGCGGAGACGGAACACCAGACGACCCAAGATACCACGACGGGAGCTCCCGAACGCTTAGGTAAGCGCGGTGCCCACGTCGCCGATTCCGTCGGCGAAAGGCATTAGATGCGGCACCCAACCGGGTGCTGGATCTGGCAGAGCTGAATGCGTTTTCTTTACCCTTACCCTGCCAGTGGTCACCCTCGTCCGGCGGTATGCAAGCACCACCTAAATTTTCCTGTCGTGCCCGAGGCGGAAGCGCCGAGAAACGAGTCGCTGATAAGCGTCATCTACTACCCCTGCGCCCCCACCGGCTTCCTTCCCGTTGCGACCGGTTTGGTACGCGTACAGCAAGCGTGTGGGTCCTCGGCCGAAGGCTCACCCCCGGGGAAGAACCGCACGGGTGAAAGCCGCTTTCGGGGGCGGCACCGGCAAGGTGTTAGCGCGCATGGAAGACGATGCGGCTGGCAAGCTCATCGCGCTCGAGGGCGAGCTGTTCCAGCCGCGACCGCTCTTCGCAACTGAGTTTCATGCCGCCCGCTTCTTTCTTGCGCAGTGTTTGCATTTCGATGTGGATTCGCTTGAGTTGGCGTTCCATAGGATTACTCCTCTGTAAAACACTGAAGTCTTAGCGCCGCATCTTCCCGCCCGGTCTTGGTGCCCTTCTTGCGTTTTCGGTTTCCATGCAACAACAATACCTTCTTACAAATACGGGGAAGAAGGTATCGTTCCTAGTATACGCACTGCGCAGCTGGAAAATACCTACCGGTTCCGATTGTCTCGGCTCGCGCGCTGTCGTAGCACCCAGGCATCGAGACACAATTTCCTGCACGGCTTGCGCGCCTTGTTGCGTCACCGAAGCTTTTGGTAATTCCAACTCATGCCGTTGTCCTACCCGTATACCCGGACCGGTGCCCTTAATGCTTACTGAGCGGGTGCCAATGAATAGCCACTCGCTCCATTCCAAGAAAGCTGCGCTGGAGGTTCTTGAGAGACTTAGAAAAAGTACACTGTCCATTATAGTGTACGGTATTGTCTCATAAATAAAGACAGCTCGTTTGGCGAGCTTTGAAAAGAACAGCTGGAGAAGGGTTGTGCGTGCCAAGAAACACAGAAACTTATTCTTTTTTTATTGTTAAGTCATATAGTTATAGAATATTTCTCGCACCGCTCAGGATGCATGGCACGGCTTCTGCAGTAGCTTTGGTGCAGGCAATTTTAATCTTTTCAAGCAACTCTCAACGCATCGAGGAACACCATCATGAACTACCGTTATCCAAATGTTGATTTCAAGTCCGGCGGGAATGCTGAGGCCACGGCCACGGGGTTTCAGTTCAACGATGACTTCACGAAACTCGTAAATCGTGGTGCGGACTTGGGTGTTGCGCTCCCCGACGCTCAGTCCGATGAGGATGTCACCCTCCAGGGCCAAAACGTGCAGGCCGCTGCGATTGGTGGCGATGGTGGAAACGACAACGTGACGCAGACTATCAGCGTCTAAGTCCGGCTGCCGCATCTCTCAAGCAAAAACCCAGGAGGAATAGTCCTCCCGGGTTTTTCTTTTCGTGGTCTATTTTTCCACTTCGAAGACAATATTGCCCAGATCCTTGACGTCTCCACGATGGCATGGCCCCTTGGTCCACTTTCCCTTCCCGCCTTTCTCATTCCTGCTCTACTTGGAATCCCGTGCCACCGCGCTAGAAACGGTGGTCTATGCTTGCGTTAGGAGTGTACGATGTGTGAGCTTCTCAAGGGAGCGTCTTCCCATGAGTAAAGTGTACCGCGGGCGCCGGGTGCGCTGGGGTCCGATGGTGGAAGTGGATGGTAAACCTCTTCTTCCGCGCTATGACCTTAGACACTATGCCCGGATGTTTACCAAACAACCAACGGGAAGTGCATTTTCCTGGGGTGATGCGAGTCCAGGGAGTGCCCAGCTTGCGCTTGCGCTTCTGGCGGATTGCCTGGGGGATGATGCGAAGGCCATCGACCTCCACATGGCATTCCGCGTCCGCTTTATTGACCGTCTGCCCCACAGTGGATGGCGGCTTACGGAAGAACGGCTACGCGCAATGATCGCGGATTTGGCGTGCGCGCGTTGAATCCTAGCTCCGGGGCGGGCTCGTTTGTCATCGATTTGGCTTTCGATCTCGAGAAAGGTGTGAGCGGGAGATCGCCGCGTGCGTCGACCATCCGAATCGGACCGACCTGCTCCTCCACCACGAATAAACGCTAAACGCTCGTCACCGGCGTGTGCGATGACCAGCGGCTTGACCGATTCGGGGACAGGCTCATCCAGGGCGATGCCCGAGACCGGTGGCCGTGGAGCGACCGGCGGCAACGGCGCCGGGCCATGGCGCACGGTCACGGCGAGCGTGCTCCGGACGGATGATGTCGCTGATAGAAACGTCGACGCCACCGTGGAACTGGTGGTTCAACCGGGATCTTTCGTGCGCCCATTGCCACCGAACTTGTGGTACGCAAGAATAAAAAATAGGAGCAGTATCCCCACGCCCACCAGCAGCAAGATGATACCGACGTGCCCCATGTCCGGGTCCAGATACAGAGAACCCACGATGAACATCACACCTATTAGGAGATACAAACCACTGTAGAAAAATATCGGGCCACCGCAGCACTTGATCGCCCGCTCAATCCACCGCATCTGCATTGAACTCGCTCCCGTGTCAATCCTGCGCTCGGCACCGAGATTCGCCCATTCGACAGAATCCCACCTTCACCTTGACCATCCCGAAAACGAACACCTGGGCCCTACCTTCGGCACAGGGCCGGCCGAGAACGGCCTCAGGTAGAGGTGATTTTATTACACCGAACGACACCATCACTTCACATCATTCCTCGGTGAAACCAAGCTATTCTTCCCTCGGTATCCGCCGCTCAGGCTGACGAATTGTGGTGAGTTCCATCCAGCTCAGATGACGCAAGGGAAAATCATGGATCCGACTATTGCAACCATTATCGCCTTGGCAGTCATCGCCTTTTTCGCAAGTGACTAGGAAACGTCACCCGAGCATAAGCAACGCACCCTCGCCGCTAGCACCCCGAGGCAAGCGTCGCGTTAGCATACGGCACGAGCGTGGCCCACGCCGCCCAAGTGCAGGAAGAAAAAGCCGCCGACTTTACGGAAAGCCGTTTTGATGAGTGCCGGCCGAAGTACCGCGCCGAACACTCCAAGGCCCACCCGGATAAGGTGCTGGAATCGGTCATCATGACCGTCGTTCCGCCGCCGTTAACGTGTATACCCCGGCTGCCTCAAAAAGTTCAACTACCGACGCCGTGCTCTCTAATGCGGCACAGTTGTGCAACCAAAGGCCCTGAGCCGTTGGTCGTCGCCCCCCGCCGTATTTTACAGAAGATCTAGAGACGGTCCGGGACCGATACATCTAAAGCTTTGTTTTTATTGGCGTCCCCAACGGGATTCGAACCCGTGTTGCCGCCTTGAAAGGGCGGTGTCCTAGGCCGGCTAGACGATGGGGACGTACGCTCGCTTTGAGAATAAATGGCAGGGTAATGAGGGCTTGCCGAGATGGTGGAGCCAGGCGGGATCGAACCGCCGACCTCTACAATGCCATTGTAGCGCTCTCCCAGCTGAGCTATGGCCCCGGATTACAAGGGGGCTCACTCTACGATAGGCCCCGATGCGTGTCAAGGGTGTGACTTTTGATGCCGCAGATATTCGATGGCTCGATCGATCCGGGCCAGCGCACGCTCCCGCCCAAGCAGCTCGAGGGTGGTATCGATGGGTGGCGAAGCGGCGCGACCGCACACCGCCACCCGCAACGGTTGCGCAAGCTGGCCCAGTTTCAATCCTCCCGCCTCAGCATTGTCCACAATCACCTCGTGAATACTGCTGGCCGCCCACTGGGACACTGCCTGCAAGTCCTCACGAATCCTCGTCAACGGTCCTATGATGCCCGGTTTTAAGTGCTTTTTTGCCGCCGCCGCATCATAGTCGTCGAAATCCTCATAGAAGAACACGCTATTTTGCGCCATTTCCCGCAGCGTCTTAGACCGCTCCCGTTGCACCATGACAACCTCTATCAGTGCCGCGCCTGCTGCGGGATCAATGTTGAGCCGCCCCATCTGCCAACTGAGATGCCTAGCAATGTGAGCAGGATCGACGTTCTTTATGTACTGGTGATTGAGCCACTGCAGCTTGTCGGGATCGAATGTCGAGGCGGCACGATTGACGTCTCGGACATCGAAAAAATCTACCATCTCGTCCAGACTGAACACTTCCTGATCACCGTGAGACCAGCCAAGGCGAACCAGATAGTTCAGGAGCGCCTCTGGCAGATAGCCCTCCTGCCGGTACTGCAGCACGCTCACTGCCCCATGCCGCTTGGACAACCGCTGTCCATCCGAGCCCATGATCATGGGAACATGGGCGTAGCTTGGGGGGGCACTCCCGAGGGCTTGGAAGATATTGATCTGACGAGGGGTGTTATTGAGATGATCATCGCCGCGAATCACATGCGTGATGGCCATATCGAGATCGTCGACCACCACCGTCAAATTGTACGTCGGCGTACCATCTGTACGAGCTAACACGAGATCGTCGAGCTCATCATTACGAAACTCAACGGCTCCCCGAACCAAATCGGGCACAACCACCGTGCCCTCGTTGGGGTTGAGAAAGCGAATCACTGAAGGAGTGGTGGCGGACGGAGGACGGCGAACGTGGCGGCAATGGCCATCGTAGCGAGGTTTATCTCCTCGAGCCATCTGTTCCGCTCGCAGTACCGTTAACCGCTCCTTAGAACAGTAACACCGATAAGCCTTGCCTTCGCTCAATAGCTGGCTTAGCACCTCGTGGTATCGATCGAAGCGCTGAGTCTGGAAAATAGGGCCCTCATCGTACTCAAGGCCCAACCACGCCATACCTTCGAGAATCACGGCCACGGACTCAGCCGTCGAGCGCTCCCGGTCAGTGTCCTCGATGCGCAGCACAAACTCGCCCCCATGGTGGCGGGCGTGTAACCAAGAAAACAAAGCGGTTCGAGCGCCCCCGATGTGCAGTAACCCGGTTGGACTGGGGGCAAAGCGAGTACGCACGGTCATAGGCGCCTATACCTTAGCTGTACGACGGGACAGTTGTCGAAAAAGGAATTTTACCCACTTGGTTGAATGCACCAAGATTGACGCCCGAGAATAGACTCTTACAATAGACCTCTGCAACAGGGGCGATTAGCTCAGTGGGAGAGCACTGTCTTCACACGGCAGGGGTCGCTGGTTCGAACCCAGCATCGCCCACCAGTAACTTCAAGCACTTAAAACGCTACTGGTCCCCAATACCGTTTTCAAGTGATAGTTTGTCACAGCGTTGTCACACTCGCTCGCGAATCGAGGAGCGTGGCAATGGCGTCCATCAGAAAACGCAACCGTTCGGCAAAGGGTCAATGGCAGGCCCAGGTCCGCAAAAAGGGCTAGCCGCTGTAGACGATGACCTTCGACACTCGCGCCGCCGCCGAGGCCTGGGCGCGCGATCGCCGGCTGCGTCCAGGACATCCGGGCGAAGACAGCGAAGAGACCCGGCTGCTGAAGGCCTGCCGCAAGGCACGCAATCGCTTCCTGCTGCCGGTCGTGCAACTCGCGATCGAGACCGCGCGGCGGCGCGGCGCGCTGGTCGGCCTGCGCTGGGAACACATCGATCTCAAACGCTGCATTGCGCATCTGCCCGACACCAAGAATGATGAGGCGCGCGGCGCAATGCCGGATTAGAGGATCTGCGCTTTCATGATCTTCGGCATGAGGCGACGACTCGACTGTTCGAGAAGGGGCTGAACATCATGGAGGTCGCGAGCATCACCGGGCACAAGGACTTGCGGATGCTGCGGCCGATCAGCGCATCGCGGATGCGTAGTATGGCGAGGGTAGCTTCGGATAGGCCCGATAAATGTGGCGGAATACATCCTCGGACCGGACACCCACTTCCTCTTCGTCGAATGACTTCAGCGGCAGCCCCGTCGATTCATCCCAGAGGTAATCCCGGATCGCCAGCCGGACTGCATCGCGGGTGGCCTCCTTGTCACGCCAGTGATCGATCCGGAGCTTCCCTGTTTTCAACTTATCCAGCAGGTCAACTGCGACCTTCTTGATCCGCGTGATCTCGGCCGACGACAGCTCAGACTTTTTTAGCAAATCGAAGATCGCCAGGGATTCCTCGTCCAGCCCCTCCCGAATAGCCCGGTGCTCTTCTTCGTCTAGCTCATGAACGAGGCTGAACAAGGCCTCGAAGGTCTTCTCGATGGTTGCCCGGTCCTTCTCACGGTTGTACTCGGCCACGATCTGCTCGTAGTGCTGCTGGAAGTCAGTGCGCAGCGGGTTTTGCCGTAACAGCCGCTGCAGCCTCTGCTCCACGGCCTCGCGAAGGTTTTGAGTAAGGGTGTTCTTATTTGGGCTATGCTCGAACTCCTTGCGCAGTCGTTCAAAATCGATCTTGCTGATATCGTAAATCGATGACGGATAATCCTGCTCGCCTGGGCGAAGATCAATTGCATCGTTCACCACCAGGCGTAGTTGCCGAATGATGTCCGCGATGTCAGCCTGCTCGCGATCCTGCTGCAAGCTCTTGTAGACAATATTGATCGCATCGCGATCGTGCCGATGGGTGTTCACACCCCGGATGTTGATACTTGCCTTGAACTTCTTGAACACCTCGCGGCACATCACCTCGAAGCGTTTGCGGCTCTCGTCGTTCTCGTTGGCCGCCTCTTTGCAGGCCACGATGGCGGCGTTGCGCTCGAAGCCGGCCTTCTGAATGACGTCATCGAGAGATGCGTTCCGATCATCGAGGAACGCCCGCACCAGGGCGAT
>JAGTVB010000302.1 GCA_018224385.1 Gammaproteobacteria bacterium | reverse complement strand
TCCGCACCTGGGTTCCGGGATCACTTGGGACTACCGGGGCGCGGCGGTTCTTGCGACGCCCAACCTGGAGGCGCCGGTGGTGAGCGTCATCGACATGCAGACCTGGAAGGTGATCCGGCGAATCGAAACGCTAGGCCCCGGGTTTTTCATGCGCAGTCACGAACACACGCCGTTCGCCTGGGTGGACGTGTTCTTCGGGCCCAATCGAGATGCGGTGCACCTCATCGACAAAGAAACGCTCGAAATCGTTGCAACCTTGCGGCCCGAGCCCGGTAAGACCGCGGCCCATGTGGAGTTCACCCGAGACGGTCGTTATGCCCTGCTGAGTATCTGGGAGATGGATGGCGCCATCGTGGTTTACGACGCGCGCAGTTTGCAGGAGGTGAAACGGATCCCGATGAAGAAACCTTCCGGAAAGTATAACGTTTACAACAAGATCACGCGGTCCCCCGGGACCAGCCACTAACACAGTCTCGTGTTGGCATGACTCGATAGCGCGGCCCGGGGCGTGCCTTGAGGCCGGCCGCGGAAGAGATGAAGCGTGCGCGTTGCGGACCGGGTTCGGTGCGAGGCAACGGCGACCAATCGCAGTCGGTCGTCTTCTATGGCGCTCAGTGGCTCGTAGAAGGAGGGCGATCATTTCAATCGGTGAAGCTTCCTTGCAGGAACTGCGGAGTTGTGTCGACCTGCAATGTCATCGCTCCATTCGACACCCGATGGTTCTTGACTCTCCCCATAGCGTTAATCAGCCTTACAGCGCTTCCTTTCACCTGGAAAGTCACATTCTTGGCCGTCTTAGTCGACCATACCACGACGGTCTGCGGGTATGCTAAATCTGCATTGGTGACTCGGATATGGCTCACGCCGGCAGGCAGATTGGTCAAGGCGGGCATCTGCTTACGCCCATCGAGAAGGTGATTGGCCACGTTGACCGCGTTTACAATGGGCAGTGGATCGCCGTATTGATTATTAAATCCCATGTTGTAGCTCCAGTAATCCGGTCCGTCGTACGCCACAAGGTAAGAAATACCCTCGAGGCGGGCAATGGGGGTCTCGCGGTGATTGATTGCCCAAGCAATCTGCTTGACGAGGTCTTCCGCATGCCCCTGGGCGCCACGCGCATTATGTGCACGGGGAGACGACGTTTCTCCGTAGACTATTGGGCCGGTATAACCCTCCTTGATTAACATGGTGCGGCCTTCATTCTGGGAGTAGGGGGTCAGAGAGTCTTCATTTGGCTCTGGCGCTTTCCACGGGTGAGAGTGAACGTCAACCACGTCTGGAATGCTCAAAAAGCCCGCGCTGAAGAACTTTTTCGACTTGGCCCGGCTCACTAAGGAGGAACTGAAATACCGTGCGCTGGGATTCGCGGCCTTCATTCCAGCGGCTATCATGTATGCGGCTTGCACGTGCAATTCCGCAGCCCGAGGGGTATCGGGTGCAAAATTGTCGACTTCATTGTTTCCGGTCCAAGCATCAATCTTACCCTGGTATTTACTGGCCGTCTTATACCCGTAATTATACAAGGTGGTATTCCATGCGTTTGTTCCGTAGGGCGGAAGCGGGGCCGATAGGCCCGGCACGCGCAGGTTGTCCATGGAACGATCGTAATAACCTTCAACCAAGTCACCGACCACCGATATCCCTTGTGAATCGAAGCCATCTATTGCGGTCGCGATCTCCAGCGCGGGCCCGACAGTAATTGCGCCATTGCCGTTGTGCTTGACCTCGTACCGGTCCCATCCCTCCCACAGTTTCAAGTGGCGGGTGATCCCCAAGCGATTTAACCATCGCTGTTGGCGTTCTCGATCGGTAACCCCCATGAACCAATGTCCCGTCACCGACACCAGCCGAGGTTTTTCGTCTCTGGTTTTATCGACTGCGCCCCACACCACGGAGAACGAATGATCATTGTCGTGAGCCAGTACCGCGCCGTGGGAATCCAGAAGGTCGGAAGAAATCGTGTAATGCCCGGCGGGCTGCGGGTTAACGGTGGTCCGCTGCGTTGCGGTGATCAGTCCATCCGCCGACACCGGGCTGTAAGCCAGGTTCAGCTCCTTGCTCAAAATTACCTTGCCCTGGTCATTGCGTATCACCATTCGGGCGCGGCTTGGCGCATAATGAACCCAGCTCGAGGTGGGCACCACGGTCCAGTGTGGACTGCTTGTGAGAATTGATGCAGGGTCAATCGAATACACCCAGGGCCACCCCTTGAAGTTGCTGCTACGCTTCGACGGATCTTGGTAGTTCGATGCGGTTCCGATACCCACCCGCAGTTCATAGTCGAGGACAACGAAGCGCAGTTCCGCTGAGTTCAACGCAATGATGGGCGCATCTCCGTCTGCATTGCGTCGCCAGGTGGACAAGAAGCGAAATGGCTGATGATCACCGGTCACCAAGGTTTGTCGCGCCGGGTCGTTGGTTTGTACCTGGATGTTTGCCGTCGCGTTGAGCAGTGCAGCCTTGAACCACCAGCCGTCAGTCCACGTATCGCCGGTAGCCGTTCTGGGACTGCGAGACTTGACCATTAAGCTGTTCCAACCTGGCTTGAGGGTCACTTGCCCCGAGGACACAGGTTGCCCGTCGAGCCAGATGTCCGCCGGATAGGGAGAGGATTCGGCTTTGAGAACAGCGGAGTGCGTGATGTTGTCGCTCGCCTTTAGATAGGTGTGCACGTGTTCTACCATGCCTGCCCACTTATAGGCGCTTTTGGGCAGTGATTCGGCAATTCGTGGAAATAAATTGCTGTCGAGAAAATTCAGGGTACCATCAGGGGCTGCCGTCACATTGCGCCATTCGATCATTCCTCGACCCATTCCTGGATTGTTGTCAATGTCGCCCGCTTGTGGATTCATCAATCCTTCGTTGTTGTAACGCGCTACACTCAGTCCCGCCTGTCCCCAACCGGGACCCCATTCACTCCATGCCGTGATGGGTTGCTGCTGAGTGCTTGCGGCTTCCGCCGCGTTGGTATCCGCAGCCATCGCACCCGTACTGAGCGCAACGCTCACCAAGGCCAGCGGAAGGCTCAAGCAAAAAGTGAGCTTGGATCGCCTGATCATGCCGTGGCTTGCTTACCGGCTTCGAAAGCGTGCGCAACACCGCGCGACCCACCCCGACACGGTGTCGTACGTGCTCGCTTGAGCGGACTGCATACACAGCGAAGGCAAAGCCATGGCGTCGACACTGCACCTCCAAGAGCCGCCTAAATTGCCCGTCGCGACGGCCGACCCGCGCACTCTACAGTCACGGACGGTGATCGTGTTGACACCAATAATGTTAGGTAACTCAGTCGCACATGTCTAAAATCCGGCATGAGACCGGGTTAGGAAGGAAAACGCCCTATTACCGACACGGCAACCCGCAAATGAGACACGCGTTTAACACGATGCTTTAAGAGATGCTTTAAGATCTGCTGCGCGGGACAGAGCGGTGTTGCGCGGCGGTTCGCACTCCTTGTCTGTTTGATCTATGCGGCTCTGGTCATGGGTTGGCACCTTCTGTGCCTGCGGCCGGGAGGGGCTGCTTGCAAATTCTCTCCACGGTCTTATCCTCTGTGGCTGGTGACGCTTGACGAAACGATGCCCACGGCCCGCAGCGACACTCCGGTTGCTCGCCGCCGTGTGCGTTGCGCTTCCGGCGCGCGCCATCCTTAAAACAGCTTCGTAGTCGACGACAATCTTGACCAACTGCTCCAGGTCACTCATTAGGCTATTTGGGGGGAGGTCGCATTGGCCCATTGGCAGGCAAAGTACGGCATGATGGTTTACCGTGGCTGGCTTTTCGCGTTGCTGCTCGGGCTCTGCCCCGTTACCGTCTATGGTGAAGCCCTGGTCCTGATCCATGGCTACCTCGGAAACAGCGATAACTGGCGCGACAGCACCATCACCAATCAGCTGGAGGCCACCGGCTGGCAGGATGGCGGCTTGTTGCGCCCCGGCTGGCACGGTGTGGGATGGCCATCGGGCGGAAAGACCTATTACACTGTTGCTCTTCCCACCGAGGCGCCGTTACTGGTCCAGCTGAGCCACTTTGCCGCGTATCTGGAGCTGGTGCACGCGCGCCACCCCGGTGAAAGTCTGGTCCTCGTCGGCCACTCCGCCGGCGGCGTGCTTGCGCGCCTGTATATGGTTCAATACCCCGGTGCGGGTGTGGATGTGCTGGTCACGATTGCGAGTCCGCACCTTGGAACCGAGACGGCCGAAATCGGGGCGGTTATCGGTAGCACGCCGCTCGCTTGGCTGGCACCATTTCTCGGCGCCGGCGTCTTCAACCGTTCCCAGGCGCTCTACCGGGAGCTGGTGCGCGAGCGACCGGGCAGTCTGCTCTTCTGGCTCAACCGTCAGCCTCATCCCGATGCCTTGTACGTTTCCATCGTGCGCGAGAACGACAGCCTGCTCGGCTTCGGTGATCTGCTGGTGCCCACCTGGAGTCAGGACATGAACCACGTGCTAGCGCTGCGCGGGCGTGCCCGAGCGGTTGCCACACCGGGCGGTCATATGCTCAATGCGCAGGATGGAAAGCTGATCCTACAGGTGTTGCTCGAGCTACGCCGTGCCTGACGTTGGGCGCCACGCTGGTTAGCTCATGCTGTCGCGCGGCCGTTATATTTCCCGCTACGGCACTCGAAGTGAAGGGGATTAACCTACCATAGAACTGGCAACTCGCGCGTTATGTCCATGTTGGCGGCAGGTAAAGGAGCCCACCTAACGATTCGTAACTCATAAGAAGTGCTTACGCTTTGTGCGCTTGGGCTATCGGTTGATGTAGTGTACTAACTGTTCGATGATGAATTGCTGCTCCTCAATCATGGCCTTGACCAGATCACCGATCGAAATGATGCCATATAACTGCTGTCCGTCTATGACCGGCAAGTGCCGCACCCGTTTCTCGGTCATGACGGCCATACATTCTTCGAGCGTCTGCTCGGGGCGGGCGCAGACGACGCGCGGGGTCATTACCTCTCGCACCGCCGCTTTGCGTGAGGATCGCCCCTCGAGAACCACATTGCGCACGTAATCCCTCTCTGAAATTAGGCCCACCGTATTGTCCCCTTCCCTCACGATGAGGGCGCCGATGTCCTTGTCGGCCATAATCTTTATTGCGTCGTATACCGACGTGTCGGGACCGATGGCCCAGACGTCGTGCCCCTTGACCTGTAGCAGTTGCCTAACCGTTTGCATTAGCGTTTCTCCTGGATCTTTGGGTGAAACGGTACGTTGCGTACCGCGGTATCCGCTTCATTTTTCATTTCGGCCACGGCCTTCATTTCCTATTTGACTCAATTTAACTCAATAAAAGATGGGGCAATGACAATCCCGCTGATGCCTGGATTAATTCCGATATGGCTGTTCGCCAGCGATCATCGATTCTGTGGCAGATTCTTTGGCGATGGACTATCAACGCGCCGCGATGGGGATGGCCATTCCGGGCGCCGGTTTGCTCAACGCAGCGCCTGGTCAGAACTTTCCGAAATCAATCCACACAGTGACCGTAAACCTGTAGCACATCGCTGCATTCCGGCCGCTGTCGCATGGCAACAGCTGTCAACTAGCGGCCATCACTCTACCGGCGCGCAGCATCACATGGCGTCCTTGATGGCAAAACAAGCCGTCAACAAGCGGCCAAAAGCTACCGCATTAAATCAACATCAAACCAGATGTCAAGTTGGCGAAAAGCGAGTCATGGCTACTATGGGTAGGGCTTGGTGCAGGGGACGTAGTGGCCGCTGTTGCCTGGGAGTCCGTTCCGAGTTGTTGAAAAGCTCGGATGAGACGTCAGAAGGGGTGATTAGCGTACTGCAGGGCGCGCAATTTGCCTGCCTTTGTTCCCAGAGATTCCCTGGCAGCCCTGACAGGGAACGTGATCAGGTACCCTCGTACACAGCGGTCGTTGCCCGCCCATCCCTGAAATTTGCCCCTTTTAGGGCCAGCCTTGCGGCTATGCAAAACGGCGTCCGGCGCTTTTGCGCCAAGCCGCCGCCAAGCTCCGCTATGCAAAGCCCGGTTGGCTCTTGAATCGGCGTCGTACGATTACGAAATGGCGCGCATCGGCATACGCAATGCTGGCCGTCGATGGGGTAGGGAAACAGCTGTATTCCGGGGCCGGTGCGCCATTTCGGGGCGATCCTGAAGCGCTAAAAGCGGAATCGAATGCCGGCTTCTAGATTGTGACTTTGGGGTCCGTCACCCTGAATCGAGACACCGTCGACTGTCTTTAAACTAACATCATCCGTCCCCAAGAAGCGATATCCAACGGTGACATCTGTGGTAGGATTGACGCTGTAAGCCACACCCGCTTTTACCTGATAGGCAAAAACACTGTCATCGTCATCGACAAGCTGAATTCCCATCACCGAGACATCGTTCGCCACGTTTGCAAAGCCCACTCCGCCACCGATATAAGGTGTCCACGGTGTCATGGTATCGAAGTCGAAATAGACGTTGGCTAATCCGCTCATGACAGACACATCACCGTCGGCACCTAGAGAAATACCCAGCGCAGAGAGTTTGTCGACGCCGTTTTGTATAAAAGCAAACTCACCTTCAAGCCGAAACGCCTGCAATTGATAGCCGAGGGCGCCTCCCACAATGAAGCCCGTGTCGAGCTCCGTCGTTACCGTCTCACCCTCCGCTGAAAAATCAAGATCCTCAGCAAATGAAATACCGCCACCGACAGAGGCATAGAGACCGTCTTCGGCATAGGCCTGTGTAGCAAAAATGAGGATTGCCCCGACGCTAAGAACTAACTTTTTGCTCATCTCTTTGACTCCCTTCTAAGAGAATGCGTTAACACCGGCTGCGCTTGCCGCAACGGCTTTGAATAGCTGCACGCCTGGAACTCAGCGGCGCGATAGGGGTTTCCTTTAGCCTGCTTCGTTCAATGAACGCCCTCCGGCTCCTCTCGGGTACGCGCGACATGCAAGAAAACACCGTGTCGGTCGACGATCCCAACCATCCAGTTGATGAATCCTCCGAAGCGTTCGGCAACGCCACCCAATAACGCTCTACTTTCCTGCCACATATCGCCGATCTCGATGAGCGCGTTCTTGTCAGCGATTTGCCACCTTATCGTGCCGACCTCGGGCTCGACGATCAAGATAATGGCCAATGCGTCGGATCGGGACCGCCACGCCTTGGACGCTTTCAGCAGGTACTGCTCCACCAACTGAACGCAGAAAGCGGCTTCACGGCCGTTAGCAACGAAATCGCGCCAGTGCTGGTGGAGCTGGGCCGCATCATCCATTTGCGTTCTCTGCAGCAGCATGATGCCAGGGCGCGAGCCATTTGACAGCTTGCTGACGCATTAACCGAATGCGGATTACCGAGAAGCCATTACTGCGCGCCGGTGCTAGTGAACTGGGCGAGCGAGCGGCCGAAGGCGAGGTGCGGCGGCGATGGCAGATCGATTGACGCATCACGCACAACCGCTGAGCGCGTACCCCCCTGCCGCCAGCGCTCGCCACTCGTCGGTGGTCGCATTGATTATGACAAAACCTGCTTGCGTCACCTCGGGAGCACCCATCGGTTCACCGTTGACAATCAATACCGGCAAGCCGTAAGTACTCGCGGGGTGATCGGTTGTTATGATTGCGTCGTATTCATGACCGTTGAGGACTCGCACTCTCATACTCCAAACCCTCTTGTCTGCTATGGGAATCGGAGTTCTAGCAATGCCTACGCCAGTCAATTGATTTCCGTGGAATCCCAATAACGCGTCTATTGGTCGCAGCATGCTTCGGCCGCCAACAGTTCTCTGTTTGGGCCAGCGTGTCAGGTTGACATTAACCCGACAACGCCATCGACTCAAATCAGCAGGAAGAATGCCACTGCGGCCGCCGTAATCAGGCTCAAGGTAGTGACTAAGGTCACCAGCATTGCACCTGCGCCCAGCATGAGATAGGTAGCTTCAACGACAAGAAATAGCATTGCGATACCCAATGCCCTTGGGGCACTCATCCAGCGCGTGATGTTGGCCAGTGATATGAAGGCAAGGCCTAGCAAGGCGGCGCCCATCATACCGGCAAAGGCGTGATTCACCGGCTCATCGGTGAACATGGGGGCAATCGCTTCGGGTGCAACGATTAAAATACCGCCCCAAACGCTCAGCAGGACGATAGCTAATCCAAGAGCAAGCCGGCGAAAGGCATCGGTCGGCATGGCAAACCCTCCCAGGTCGCGGTCCGTAGGTACGAACTCGCCCTATAAAAGCAGCCCTAAAATGATGTTTAATAGGGATCCGTTACGATGACGATCCTGCACCAACAATAGCACCCTCAACAGGGAATTAGGGTATCCCCAGCAGGCCGCACGGTACTTGAGTCGGATGCGTTCGATGGTGAACATCGGTTTCGCCGCTGCTTTTAAATTGAGAAACTCACGCCAACGGATAATAACAGCGCGCCGAGCGCCCGCCGCACGAATAATTCCGGCAGTTTAATACCGAGCCGCGTGCCCAGCGCGATGCCCGGTATGGAGCCCAGCAGCAAGTGCCAAAGCAAGGTGAAGTCCACGGTTCCCAGCTGCACGTGACCGAATCCGGAAGCCGCCGTCAATAGAGCCGCATGCGCGATATCGATACCGACCACATTAACCGTGCGCAGGCGAGGATAGAGCAGCATCAACATGGCCGCGCCGAGAGCCCCTGCGCCGACCGACGATAGGGTCACCAGCACACCGAGCAAAGCGCCGCCCACCACGGTGCAGATACCCACGCGGCAAGGAATTTTGACCTGATGCGATGCAACTACCGGCCCGATGTCGCTTTTCGTGCTCCGAAACAAGAGAAATAATGACGTCAGGACAAGGCTGATACCGAGCGTCGAGGTGATCAGAGACTCATAATTGACGCCGCTTTCGGCGAGATGGCGAAGGAGCGTGATGGACAGCGCGGCCGCCGGGAGACTACCCAAAGCCAATAGCCCGACGATGCGCCAGTGGACGGTTCCCCGATGATGGTGCAGCACCAGGCCGCCCGTTTTGGTGATGGCCGCGTAAACGAGATCCGTGCCAACGGCTACGGCCGGTGCAAGGCCATAGTAGATCAGGAAAGGCGTCATCAAGGCGCCGCCGCCAACGCCCGTGAAACCGACCAGGAGACCCACAAGAAATCCGGCAGTCGTGAGCGTCAAATCCATCATGGCTGGTTGCTCCTATCGCTCTATAGGGGGCGTGCAGTTGCCACCTAGCAAGAATACGACCACCTCGGAACAAGCGATTTGAACGCCTTGTCAGTTGAGAGTCAAACTCAGGGCGGTTAGTTCTAACCCGCCGTCGGCGGAGCCCGGTCCCGCCGTTTCCGCACGCCTAGTTCAAACGCCCAGGAAGGGTGTTAATTGCTGCGCCTGGCCGTTGACCCATTACAACGCTTTCCAAAAATGTCGCCCGCCGTCCTGGCTCCCCCGTGCATCTTACACCCTGCCAACCGAGCCGATATCACTGAGTCACTGGTCGGCTCATCCAAGTTCAGTGTTGGCTTTTTCGGCCATGGTCATCGTTTCGTCCGGGTGGCAGGCAGTCGCCTTGCCTCAAGGGACGTCGTGAATACATCCTTGTAGACTTGAGTCCGGCATCCATGCCGGACACACCCTTG
>JAGTVB010000301.1 GCA_018224385.1 Gammaproteobacteria bacterium | reverse complement strand
CAGGGCGGCCTGGAACTTGTACGGCGGATAATAACCCCGGAGCCGGAAAACTTCGTCGCCGTCGGTGTCATAAAACAGGATGGTGGGCGTAAAATTGGTCTTCTCTTCTAATGCCAGTGCTTTCTCGGTCAGTACCTTGCCGGTGGTGCTAATGACGACCTGATTACCCCAGATATCGATGGGCACGACATCGAAGTGCTTTCGAGTGTAGGCGACAATTGCCGGATCCTTGAAGTTGATTTCGAGCAACGCCTCACAGTAGGCGCAGTGCGCTTGCCCGAAATAGACCATCAGGCCCCGCTTTCCGGTGGCCACCGCTTCCCGAACGTCAACACGCAGGTCGAGGAAGCTCAGCTTGAACCAATCAGGATATTCTACGTCTCGCTGTCTCGGCTCATCATCGAATAGCAGCTCGAACTCGTCGTCGGTCTGTGGGGTGGCGGCAAATGTCAACGGCGCGATCAGCATGATGACAATCGCGAGGCGGCGTGGCGACATGGCCACGACCGTTGTCCGCCTGCCTGCATTCAAGAGCAGCTGAGCCAAAGACAGTGTCGCTAATCCCCTGTTCATTACTCGGATGTTACGAAGCTTCGGCGCGCACGGTCAATCGGCCGGCGCATTGTAGGTGGATTGGTCATGGCGTTGCGCGGCGGCTTCCAATCCCCATGGACTCCCTTGTACACTCCGGAAGCTTGCCGCCGAGCGCCCGGCATTCGGGTGGCTCGCTAGGGTCCCTTCACCACCGCTCAGGAGTACGCGTCGGAAATCCGGCGGGATTTTTAGCCATGACTCTAGGATGATAACCTCGATAACGGCGACTGAGACCCATGTCGTGGTACTGCAAACCACGTGTGGGAGAAGCCCCTGAGCCGCGCCCATGAGTGACTGCAGCAGCCTAACCAGGCGAAGGAGAAAATCGATGCCGTATCCGATGATCTCAAAAAATGTGGCTCTGGCCGCCGTCTTTACCGTCATGCACGTAGTGACCCTACCTCTTATGGCCCAAGAGGGGAAAGGAGCATCGGCTGCCGCGACGGGAAACGGACCCGAGGCAGCGGTGGAGCAAGGTAAGGCCAAGGCCATCGAGCTTTGTCAGGGGTGTCATCAGTTCAAGGGGGCCGATCAGGCCGGCACGGTGGGCCCGCCGCTGCTGGCCATGAAAGCACGCTTTCCGGACCCGGCAAAGCTGCGGGCGCTCATCTACGACGCTCAAAAGGCGAGCAAACCGTATACTATGATGCCGCCGTTCGGGCGCAACGGGCTTGTCAGTGAGCAAGACATCGAGCATATCATTGCGTTCCTATACACGCTCTGATAAGCGGTTCAAGAACTACGGCGCGTAGCCTCGCAGAGCGTTGCGCGGGGCGGTTCGATACCATGGCCGGAGCCATTCTGAACAACCCAGGCGGGCCCTAGATGAGGCCCTTGGTCTGTCCGCGTCGCGGCGCTTTTGCCGCATCCCCTGATAAGCGATGAGGCCTTTCGGGGCAGTAGGAGGAGGTGGGTTCCATGACTAGAGAAATTCTTGCTGTTGCCCTGTTAGCCGGTTTCGGCCTGGCGACCGGTTCTGTGGCGGCGGGTCCTGCAGAGGATTTGAAGGTCTATCAGGCCTACTTCGAACAGCACTTTCCCGACTTTACGCCCGAGGACTATACCCGGGGCATGTACAACTTTAGCCAAGACAAGCGCGCGCAGTATGAGGCCATCATGGAGTTTCCGCCCTACGAGATGGCGGTGGAGGAGGGTCAGGAGTTGTTTGCAACTCCTTTTGCCAATGGCAACAGCTATTCGAACTGCTTCGAAAACGCTGGGATCGGTATCGCGCAAACCTACCCGCGTTTCGATGCCGAGCGTGGCAAGGTCATGACGCTCGGTATGGCGATCAATGATTGCCGAGTTCAGAACGGCGAAGAGCCGCTGGATGTGGTAAAGGGACCGCTGGTGTACATCGAGGCCTATATGTCCGAGGCCGCTCGGGGTAAGGCGATCGACATTACCGTGCCCGACGATCCCCGGGCGTTAGCGGCGTACGAGGAGGGTAAGCGTATATATTTCACCCGCCGCGGCCCGCGCGCCTTTGCCTGCTACCACTGCCACTGGGAGGCCGCGGGGGCGAGAATCCGAGGCAATGAGCTGAGTCCCGCCAGGGGGCAAGCGGCCAACTTTCCCGCCTACCGCTCCAAATGGGGAGAGATGGGCTCAATCCAACGCCGCTTCAAGGGCTGCATGGAAGAGTTCGGCGCCAAACCCCTCAAGCCGGGCGGCGAGGATATGGCAAACTTAGAGTATTTTCATCGGCGGCTGAGCAACGGCATTCCCTTGAATGCGCCAAACAATCGATTCTGAGCGAATCTTGTGTTAACGCCATTGCGAACACCGAGCGCGAACCGCGCTCGGCGGCGAACCGGAGAGGTGGCCCCCCATGAGCCTGAACCGGAGAGAGTTTCTACAGCTGTTGGCGGCGGCGAGCGCCGCTGGGCTGAGCTTAACGGCGAGCCGAGGGATGGCTGCGCAAGGCAGCGACGACCTGTACGACGTGCCACGTTTTGGCAACGTGTCGTTGCTGCATTTTACCGATTGCCACGGCCAGCTGCTGCCGGTCTGGTACCGCGAGCCAAGTGTTAATCTCGGCGTGGCGGATATGAAGAACCGCCCGCCGCACTTGGTTGGCAATTATTTCTTGAACCATTACCACCTGCAGCCGGGTACGCCGTGGGCCCATGCGTACACCCATCTCGACTTCGTGGAGTTGGCGCATAAATTTGGAAAAGTGGGCGGCTTCGCGCATCTGGCGACACTCGTCAAACAGCTCAAAGCGCAGCGACCGGATGCCCTGCTCTTGGACGGGGGTGACACCTGGGCAGGCGGCGGGGCTACCGCGATTTGGACCAACGCCCAAGACATGGTGGATGCCGATCTGCTGCTCGGGGTCGATGTCATGACGGGTCATTGGGAATTCGTGTTCGGTCAGGATCGGGTGCGGGAAGTGGTTGAAAAGGACTTCGCCGGTAACAATCCCTGGGGTCAAAAGATCGATTTCGTCGCGCAGAACATTCACGATGTGCAGTGGGGGGAGCGCGTCTTCGCGCCCTATGTGCTGCGCGAAGTCAACCAAGTGCCGGTGGCTATCATCGGGCAGGCGTTTCCCTATACACCGATTGCCAACCCCCGGTATCTCATCCCCGGCTGGAGTTTCGGAATCAAGGACGACGGCATGCAGGAGGTGGTGAACCAGGCGCGCGACGATGGTGCGCAGGCGGTGATCGTGCTGTCGCACAACGGCATGGATGTCGACCTCAAGATGGCCAGTCGCGTCAGCGGTATCGATGCCATTCTAGGTGGGCACACGCACGACGGCGTGCCGGTTCCGGTGGAGGTGAGCAACCCTGGGGGCAAGACGCTCGTCATCAACTCCGGTTCCCATGGAAAGTTCCTCTCGGTGCTGGATCTCAAGGTAACGGATGGCAAGGTCCGTGATTATCGCTATCGGCTGCTACCAGTTTTCGCGAATCTGCTTGAACCCGATCTCAGGATGCGTACGTATATCGAAAAAGTGCGCGCTCCGTTTGCGGCGAAGCTGCAAGAGAAGCTCGCTATCACGGAAGCGCTGCTGTACCGGCGCGGAAATTTCAACGGTACCTTTGATCAAGTGATTTTGGATGCCCTGATGGAGGTTCAAGGCGCGGAAATTTCCCTGTCGCCGGGAGTACGCTGGGGCGTATCGGTGCTTCCCGGTGAGCCAGTGACCTTTGAGCACGTGATGAGCCTCACGGCGCTCACGTACCCGGCGGTGACGCGACGGGATATGAGCGGCGAGCAAATCAAGCAGGTGCTGGAGGACGTGGCAGACAACATCTTCAACCGTGATCCCTACTATCAGCAAGGCGGCGACATGGTGCGGGTGGGAGGCCTCCGATATAGCCTTGACCCGACCGCTGAGATCGGTCACCGGATCGGAGATCTGGAGTTGAACGGTAAGCCGCTAGACGCTCATAAGAAGTATCGCGTTGCCGGTTGGGCAAGTGTTGCCGGACCCATCGAGGGGACTCCTGTATGGCAGGTGGTCGCTGAGCACCTGCGCCACATAAAGACCATCAAGGCCAAGACGCCTAACCTGCCGAAACTCAAGCATGTCGAAGGGAATCCTGGATTAGCGCGCGCGCAGTTGGCGCCTGCATAATGGCAACAACAGCAGCCGGTATGTTCGCTGGATGAGGAAAAGCCTATGAAACGATTTTTTGCCATCGTCGCCGTACTCGGAACGCTGTCTTGCCAGCAGGCCGCTGCTGGCCCGAGCGCCCAGGAGGCTATCGAGAAGGCCCAGGCCCTCCAGCAGAAAGCGGACTCCATTCAGGGCGGATGGGTGACGACCGACGAGTTGCTTGCCAAAGCCGAAGCAGCACTTGTGCAAGGGGACAAGGCGCAAGCGCTGGCGTTAGCGAATCAGGCGAAAAAAGAAGCCGAGCTTGCCTACCAGCAGGCGGCGCAGCAGCAACGTGAATGGTCGCCCCCTCCGTACCTCAGTGCTTTCGAATAACCCGACCGTAAAGCTGGCAAGGGAGCGTGGGATGCGGTGTCTTTTCCTTTTTATGACGCTGACGGTGATGCTCGGGACGTTGCCCTCTGCGCGTGGCGCGGAAGTAACGCACGATACGGCCCCCACAAGGGGCCGAATCACTGGGGCGCAGCTTACCGAGCATCCGGACTGGTTCAAAGAAAGCTTTCTCGAGATCGGTGATGACGTTGCGGAGGCGGCGTCGTCGGGAAAACATGTGCTTCTTTACTTTTACATCAACGGCTGCCCCTATTGTCATAAGATGGTGGAGGAGAATTTCAAATCATCTCCTTACACGGATTTCCTGCAGGAGCAATTTGATGTCATTGCGCTTAACGTCTACGGCGACCGCGAGGTGGCCTTCGATGAAAGCACCAGCGTAACGGAAAAGGTGCTGGCAAAACGGCTCAAGGTGCGTTACACGCCGACCATCCTGTTTTTGGATCACCAGAACAAACCGGTGTTACGCCTCAATGGCTATCGATCGGTGCAGGCTTTCAAGTATGCTTTGGATTTTGTAGATACCGAGGCCTACACGCACACCACCCTATCGCGTTATATCGAAGAAAAGGAACAACGCCAGCGCTATGTTTTCCGGCCTCACGAACAGCTCGTCGACACGAGCGACCTGCACGCGGTTGCCGGCGAGCCGCTGGCCGTTCTGTTCGAGGATCGCACCTGCGATGAGTGTGATGCGCTCCACGACGGAATTTTGAATTTACCGCAGACCAAAGACATTCTGCAGCGGTTTACCTTTGTGCGCTTCGATGCTTTTTCAGCGCAGCCAATTACTGATGTCGCCGGCAACCCGACGACGCCCAAGAATTATGTCGAGGCATTAGGCCTCACCTATCGGCCCGGCATCGTGCTGTTCGATCGCGGCAAAGAGATCATTCGCATCGATGGCATGCTCAAGACCTATTATTTTCAGGAGGTCTTGCGGTATGTCGGCGAGCGGCACTATGAACGCTACCCTGAACTGCGCGACTATCTTGCAATGCGCACCCAAACTATTTTGGAGTCCGGGCAAGATATCGACATCTGGAAGTAGCTCGATGCGCGGCGGTGTCGGCGCCCCGAAAGCTGTTTGTGTCTTGGGCCGCTTAGAAATCGGCAAATTCCAGGCGTTCTGCAACCCCATCCAGTCCTTGTTGGGCACAACGCTCGTCAATGTCGCCCCCTGGCGCGCCACTGACACCGATGGCCCCGACCAAGGCACCCGCAACGCGGATGGGCAGTCCACCGCGCAGCGCCAGCAACCCATCGACGTGGTTCAGGGTCTGCGTCAGATCCTGTCGATTTGCCAAGAACTCTCCGGTGCTGGTTCCTGCGAGGATGACCGTGTTGGCCTTCTCTTGCGCAATGTCGAGGGTAAACCGCGGCGCGTACAGGTCGCGCAGGATCACTTGGGGCACGGCACTGCGATCAACCACCACCGCAGTGATTTGATAGCCGGCGTCGCGGCAGGCAGTGACCGCTCCTTGGGCGATGTCT
>JAGTVB010000300.1 GCA_018224385.1 Gammaproteobacteria bacterium | reverse complement strand
TTTATGCTCACCGGGTTTCACGGCGCCCACGTAACCATTGGTGCCATTATGCTGGCCGTTATGCTCGGGCGCGCCATTAGGGGCCATTTTACGCCTGACAATCATTTTGCATTTGAGGCGGCGGCTTGGTATTGGCACTTTGTCGATGTCGTTTGGCTGGGATTGTTTATCTTCGTCTACTGGCTGTAATGCAGGGCGTGTCTTGCGGTGACCTGAGAGGGCTTATTCTACGCGAGCGCCGTTAAGAGCATGGCCACGGGCACGTGTGAGCTTGGTGGGGCAAATGGCCGGAAGCGATGTTGGGCAGCGAGGAAGCTAGCCCGGAAGTGGCGAGCCCCAGTGATGAGGCGAGTAGATCGAGGTGTGCGCGAAGATCTCAGCGGCCGACCACTGCCCCCAGGGCAAGCGATGCAGGTTTCAAGACATCCTCTAAGGCTGAACGCCGTGGGGTGTGATTAATCCTGCGGCAAACAGCAAAAAGAGTAACAGGAAGAGAAAAAGAGAAAGACTGATGCGCAGGGTGAGGGCTTTGATGGTGCGGTCGGATTGGCCCTTATCCTTGACCAAAAACAACAGTCCGGAGGCAAGGCTACCAAGGATGGCAAGAAAAACCGCGATAATAAGAACTTTGGTGAGCATGAGAGAGGCTCTTTTGGGTAGCTAAAGCTCCAGTATATCCTGACCGGTCAGGGAGCGGTAAATTCCTGATGGCCTAGCGACAAAGGGTGCAAAACGTCTGGTTGACAGCGGTGAAGGGGAGGCGGACGTTTTTGCAGATGAACGTCGGGCGTTACGATTTTAGGCCGTCATGGTTGCCGAGCTTGCTCGCTCTTTTACTGCTTGGTCTGCTCATTTCTCTTGGTCTTTGGCAGCTCGGGCGCAGTGCAGAAAAGCAGCGCACAGTGGATGAATTTGCGCTGCGGACGAAGGATTTGCCTGTGCGGATTGATGAGAATTGGCAAAGCGCTCAAGGCTTGCGGTTTCGGTCGGTTATCGGCGAAGGGCGTTATGACGTGGGTCATCAGTATCTGCTTGACAACCGCACTTATCACGGGCGGGCGGGTTATCATGTATTGACGCCCCTGCGGCTTTCCGAGGAGACGGGCGTGCTCGTCAATCGCGGTTGGGTGGCAGGGGGTGCGCGCAGGGAACAGCTGCCCGAAGTCGCGGCACCGCAGGGAGAACTGGTAGTCCAGGGTATGGTGGCAATACCGTCGCAAAATGCCTTTCTTGTCGGGCCTGCCGGATACGAGTCCGGTGGCTGGCCGCGAGTGGTGCAGCGCGTGGAACTGGCTACCATGAAACGCCAGCTTGGTTATTCGTTGCTACCCTACGTCGTTCAGCTCGATGCGGCGAACCCCCACGGGTTTGTGCGCGAGTGGCAGCCCTATGTGGGCATCGGTCCCGAGCGCCACCGGGCCTACGCCTTTCAGTGGTTTTCGCTCGCGCTGATGCTGGTGGTGATCTACCTCGTAGTCAATACGCGGCGGTTGCCGAGAAATGCTGAGGTAAAGGATTGAAAGATTCTACGGCCGCAGTCAAGCCAAGGTGGCAACAGCGGCTGGCACTCGTGGGGTTGTTCGTAATTTTCTTTGCGCCCATATTGGCTGCGTGGTGGATGAACGTTCAGTCCGATTATTGGCGCCCGAGTGCCACCATAAACGAAGGGGCGTTGGTTGTTCCCACTCGTCCTGTATTTGCAGCAGGGCTCACGCACCTCGACGGTAGTGGCTATGATACCGGTTTTTTTGAGAATGCCTGGACCTTGGTGTTGGTCGATTCCTCTGCTTGCCGAGATACGGCTTGCGAGAGGCAGCTGGTTCAGATGCGTCAGGTTCGTCTGGCGCTCGGCAAAGACATGGATCGGGTGCAGCGTCTCTATGCGGCCCTGGCGATGCCGGAGCCAGCGCGTTTCGCCGAACTGCAACGGGTATATCCCGGGCTCAATATCGCCCGGGCCAATCCGCAGTGGCTGACGCCCTTTAAACTTGACGTCACCGGGTCCGGAGAAGCGGGTGGCATCTACCTCGTCGACCCTGAGGGCCGACTTATGATGCATTACGGTGAAAATGCAGAGGCAAAAGGGATCCTTAAGGACCTACAGCGGTTACTCAAAATTTCTAAGATCGGTTGAGGACTATGCAGGCAAGAATAAAAGCAATGGAGGGGCAGGCAGTTACTTCTGCTCGGTTCTACTTGTGGCGAGAATATCTAGAGCTGTGCAAGCCGCGGGTGGTTGCATTAATGGTATTTACTTCGCTCGTCGGCATGTTTCTAGCCACGCCGGACTTTGTGCCGGTGGAAGCACTGGTCTTCGGAACCATCGGTATCGGTTTCATGGCAGGGACAGCAGCAGCCATCAATCACCTGGTCGATCAGCGGATCGACGGGCTCATGCGCAGGACCATGGGGCGTCCCCTGCCCACAGGACGAGTCGACCCCATCTCTGCCCTGATTTTTGTATTGGCTCTCGGCGGCATCGGGCTGGCAATACTCGCCGTGCTGGTTAATCAGTTGACGGCGCTGCTCACCCTCTTGTCCCTAGTAGGCTATTCTGGCGTTTACACGCTTTATCTCAAGCGCGCGACGCCACAGAATATTGTTATTGGCGGGGCAGCGGGTGCCATGCCGCCGGTTCTCGGATGGACGGCCGTGACGGGCCAGATCGACCCACACGCGTTGCTGCTTTTTCTTATCATTTTCGCATGGACGCCACCGCACTTTTGGGCCTTGGCCATCCACCGTCGCAATGAATACGCTCGGGCCGGTGTTCCCATGTTGCCGGTGACTCATGGTGTGGCATTTACGCGCCTGCAGATTCTGCTCTATACCCTCATCCTTGTTGTCGTCAGCGTGCTGCCTTTCGTTACCCGAATGAGTGGTTGGCTGTACCTGGGGGGAACACTTATCCTCAACGCCGGCTTTCTCTACCACGCCATTGCATTGTGGTTGCGCGATGATGCCAAACTACCGATGAAGACCTTTGGGTATTCCATCGTTTATCTGATGGCGCTGTTTGCATTCTTGCTGCTGGATCATTATTTGTTGATCTAATTCGAGGCGGTGCCGAAAACGATTTCGATCGCCGGGGTTTGGAGCTGTCCATTTAATTGCTCCCGGCATCCGGCAGGTAACTGCGCCAGTCCACGGACGCGTCCCCAAACGTCAGGAATGCCGGATTGGTCAAGGATTCTCGCGTGTTGTAACGCAAAGGTTCGAATTGTGTGCTCGTGAGATGACCACCGGCCTCCTCCACGACGCATTGTGCGGCTGCCGTGTCCCATTCAGAGGTTGGGCCAAAGCGTGGATAGATGTCGGCACGACCTTCCGCCACCAGACAAGACTTCAGAGCGCTTCCCATGACCAGCATCTCGGTCTTGCCGAGATTACGTATAAAGGCATCAGTCATAGGGTTGGGATGAAAGCGACTGCTGGCCACGGTGGGCCGGTTCGCGGGGCAGCGCCGCACGCGAATCGGCACCGGGCTTGTTTCAGGTAGCCACTTATAGGCGCCGAGCCCTCGCGCCGCAAAGTAACAGATTCCGGTGACCGGGGCGAAGACGACGCCGAGCACCGGACAGTGGCGTTCGATAAGCGCGATATTCACCGAAAACTCGTCGTTTCGTTTGACGAAGTCACGGGTGCCATCAAGCGGATCGACCAGCCAGTAGCGATGCCAAATCGCTCGATTAGAGAAAGGAATTGACGCTGATTCTTCCGATAGAACCGGCCAACGTGGAGCCAGCTTGGAGAGGCTCGCTGTGATCACTTCGTGGGCGGCAAGATCGGCTTCAGTAACCGGCGACTGATCCGCTTTGCGCTGCACCGAAAAGTTGGTTTGATATATTTCCAATATTGCAACTGCAGCGGATTTTGCGATATCAATGATCGTCTCTGTCAGAGCGCGATCAATCGAAATGTCGGTCATGGTTCTACCTGTCAGGGTTGTGGCGGTAGGGAGGATGAGCGGAAGCGGATTTCGGTAGTTAGACGGCCTTCGAACAGCGTATCGATGGTAACCGCACAACCGTCGCGGGTAACGTGGAAGCCGGGTTGAGGACGGGGTTTGATTTCAAAAACTTCCAGTGAGGCACAAGGGTAGCGCACGCTCAGGGTGACTCGCATGGGATAATAGCCGTCGAGGAAGCGGCGCATGAAGGGGCCGTTTTGAAGCATGTAGCCCCCCAAGCCGTCGGCTTTTATTACCCTCGTTTCGGCGGAAAGACACAGGCGCGACGCTGGGGCAATATCGGCAAGCTGTACGCTGTGATCGCTGATCCATGCTTCGCCGATACCTCTCTGATGGTCTATAGACAAATTGCGCACCCGCCCTTTCCCGAAGACTATTTCAGCGCGCCCCACAGGATCCAGGTGATTGTGGCATTGGTCAAGCCGAGCCCAGCCGTCGCGCAGGGTGGATTCGTTTATAGTCAGTGCATGATGGTGATGGTGCACGGGGGTATCACCAGGAAGACTAAGCAAGAATTCCAACTGCCCCTCGTTTACCTCATCAAGGCGGGGGAGTTGCGATTCGAGCCCTGGGGGCTCGTCGCCCGCCGCACCGCCGGCGACACCCATCCAGACAAGACGCAGAAACAACCACGCCGCCCTTCTCCAAAGCGAATATAGACAGGGAAATTTAACCGCCATGGTGCCTTGGAAGAACATCGAGACCGTCTTCTTGGACATGGACGGTACCCTCCTCGATCTCCGCTTCGACAATGAATTTTGGCGCGAATATGTCCCGCAATGTTATGCAAAAAAGCACGGTCTCGATGTGCGGGTGGCCAAAGCGCAGCTTTTCCCCCGGTATCAAAGCGTGGAAGGAACCATCGATTGGTATTGCGTGGACTACTGGAGCCGGGAGCTGGCGCTCGACATTAGCGCGCTCAAGCAGGAACTCGAGCACCTCATCGCCCTGCATCCGTATGTCCTTCGTTTTCTTGTAGCACTGCGCGGCGCTAGGAAAAATGTGCTTTTGGTGACCAACGCCCATTCTAAAAGCCTGGCGCTGAAACTAACGCGCACCGGCCTGGGAGCGTTTTTGGACGGAATTATTTGTGCCCATGATTTTGGTATTCCCAAGGAGCATCTCGATTTTTGGAATCATCTCCAGGATCGGCAAGCATTCGAGCCGCATCAGACGCTGTTGATTGACGATAGTCTATCGGTCCTTCGGTCCGCCCGGGCTTATGGTATCGCCTATCTGCTGTCCATTTATCAACCCGACAGCCAAGGTCCTTTGCGAGAAGGCAGCGAATTCCCCATGGTGCGCAGTTTCGCTGAGCTGTTGCCGCTGTCGTTGTTTGACGCGCCTGGCCCCTAGCAAGAGCGCATTTCGCAGGCCTTACAGTCGCGCTGCCCTTGGAAACAATGACTGGGGCTGCTGCGATCTATGGTCTGGTGCGCTATTTTATCAGATGCGACTCCCGCCGCACGAACATCAGATCCCAGACCGAATGCCCGCGATCTAAACCACGGCGCTCAAATTTGGTGGTGGGACGCCCAGGCGGCCGACGTGAGAATCCACCGGTTGGCGCGAGATTCTGCAGCATGTTCTCTTGCTCTAAAATATTCAGCATGTGCTTCGCGTAATCTTCCACGTCCGTTACGATGTGGCATAGACCGTTCGTCCGCAGCTTGGCGCTGGCTGAAGACACAAATTGCGGCTGCACCAGTCGGCGTTTGTGGTGTCTTTTCTTTGGCCAAGGGTCGGGAAAGAACATAAAGATACCCTCCAGACTTTCATCCGGTAAAAGCCGCGCGAGCACATCATTTGCATCGCCACGAACCGCGCGAACATTGTGAAGGTCTAAATTTGCGAGCTGTCCGAACAAGCGTCCGATGCCAGGGTCGTGTACCTCTATCCCGAGATAGTCCCATTCCGCATGCGCTAAGGCCATGTGAATGAGCATATCGCCCATGCCGAATCCAATTTCCAGGTAACGGGGAGCACGCCTGCCGAAAATTCGATCCAAGTCGACGATATCTGTAGCTTCGATGCCGTAGCGAGTCCAGTGGCGATCGAGCGCTGAGCGCTGGGCCTGAGTCATTCTTCCGAAGCGTCGGACGAAGCTTCGTATGGGACGTGCCGGTACATCGGAAGCAGTGAAATTCGTCACATCTCGTCTCGGGAAATATTCACAGAACGTTATGAGCAAAAAAGTTAAGGTGACCGCCTCTGGCGCGAAGGGGGGCACACCGTGCTTGCCCTGACCCGCCAACTAACCGGTTCTTTGAACCAAACGCTGCACCACTGCTACATTGCTTGACAGCA
>JAGTVB010000299.1 GCA_018224385.1 Gammaproteobacteria bacterium | reverse complement strand
GAAATTCACAAACCGCATCTCAGCAATGGGCAGGACTTCAGGCCCGGCCTCACTCGCCGGCAGCGCGACGTTAAACTCCCGACCCTCGATGAAACGCTCCGCAAACCATTGCCCGCCGAACCGCCGCGCACACTCATCGATTCGTGCCGCGGCCCGCGCGCCGCTTGCCACTACCGATTCGCCATCCAGGCCAAAGGAGGCGTGCTCCCACACGGACTTGACAATCATGCGACCGGTTGGCAAAGGCTGCCTTGCGGCACGGGAAAGCGAGTCTATCCACTCCGGGGTCGGAATACCCGCCTCGCGCATGAGGCGCTTGGCCAAAAGTTTTTGCGACGTGATCAGCTGCGCCTGACTGGTGCAGCCGGTGTGGCGCAGCCCCAGTGCGTCCAACAAGGCAGGCGCAACGTGCACAAGGCGGCCACTCCCCGCAATCGATTCCACCAAGTTAAAAACCACCTCAGGGCATAGGCGTTGCAAATATCCGGTGACATCCGCGGGATCGCGGGTAAATGGCAGCGAAACCACCGCATATCCGAGCGCGGTCAGGGCTTGAGACACACAGTCTCGTTGTACCAGGGTGTCTTGCTCGTCCGCGGGCGCGTCGGCGGGAACCAGGCTGTGCAAAATCGCCGCAAGCGGTGCGGCGTCAGACGATCTCATGAGCAACCGACGGCTTGAGCCGCCTCGGCATGGCTGCCATGACCGCAGCGTTTCAGGCACGCGTCGATGATGAACCCGAGCAGATCCGAATAGTCCACACCGCTTAGGCGCGCCATAATAACCAGGTCCGAATGAACCGGGTGCAATCCGGGCAACGGATTGACTTCCAAAAACTGCGGTTCCCCATGCACATCAGAGCGCACATCGATTCGTCCGCCGTCGCGCCCACGCAGGGCTTGCCACGCCGCCAGGGCGATGCTTGCGGCGCGGCGCGCTTCATCATCATCCACGAGATGATAACCGACACGCGCTTGGTAGGCGGCCTTGTTAACATACGAATAACAGTAATTTTCGGCAGTGACCTTTAGATCGATCTCCATGACCCCAAGCACCCGCGTTTCCGCGCCGTTGCCGACCAGCCCCACGGTAAACTCCCGCCCCGGCAAATAGGTTTCTATCAGCAACGGTTGATTGAAGCGCTCAAGCAGTGCCTGGCACACCTCCTTCAAGGCCAGCGAAGAACTGACGTGACAGGCCGCGCTGATCCCCTTGCCACTGCCCTCTGCCAAAGGCTTTACGAACAGCGGGAACGGCAGTGCGATGGTAGCGAGCGCTTCCACCTTCTCAACCACCGCAAAGGGTGCTGTAGGGATGCCGTGATCGCGCACCACCCGCTTCGCCATCGCTTTATCCAGGGTCAACGCCAGCGTGAGGGGATCAGAGAACGTATAAGGTATACCGTAGGCTTCGAGCAGTGCCGGAACTTGGGCCTCGCGGGCAACACCCCCCAACCCTTCGGCGATATTGAAAACGAACCCGAAACGCTCGCCGTCGACAAGCCGTGCGGCGAGCTCGCGCACCCCGCCGACGCGTTCAGGGACAAACCCTCGCCGTCGGAGCACTGCTTCGATAGCCGCGATGGTCTCCGGCGCATCGAACTCAGCGGTTGCTTCCTCGTCAAGCCCCTGCGCAAGATAAGCCTCGCGCAGATCGTAGGTCAGGCCGACGCCCACGGCAGTGCCCTCCCGCGTGCGTTCTTATCACCGCCGAAAGTACCGTCGGGATCGGGATAGCGGAACACGGCGCCCGTGTAGTTCCTTAGGAGGAGGTCCTGGCCATCGCGTCCCACAACCGGATCGGGAAGCAGTGGGATCTTTCCCCCGCCTCCGGGAGCATCGATAACAAAGCTCGGAATGGCATAGCCACTGGTATGCCCGCGCAGCCCCTGGATAATCTCGAGCCCCTTCTCCACCGAGGTCCGAAAGTGGGCGGATCCCTTGATGGGGTCGCACTGGTAAAGGTAGTAAGGCCTTACGCGGCGCACCAATAACCCCCGAAAAAGCTGACCTAAAGTGGCAACGTCGTCGTTGATGCCTTTGAGCAATACGGTTTGACTGCCAAGGGGAATACCGGCATCCGCGAGCCGGCCGCAGGCCTCGGTCACCTCCGGCGTCAGTTCCCTCGGGTGGGTAAAGTGAAGGCTCATCCACAGCGGGTGATGACGTTTTAGCATGCGGGTCAATTCGCGGGTAATACGCATAGGAAGCACCACCGGAACCTTGGTGCCGATGCGCAGGAACTCCACATGAGGTATCGCCCGCAGGCGCTTTAACAACCAATCGAGCTTGTCGGTGGCGAGCGCCAGCGGATCACCTCCGGACAGCAGCACATCGCGGATCTCGGGATGGGATTCGATATAGGCGATCGCCCGCTCCCACTGGGAGGTACCGAACGCATATTCTCCCGCCGCCCCCACCATGCGCGAACGGGTGCAATAACGACAATAGGTGCTGCAAAAAGGCGTGGTAAGAAACAGCACCCGATCGGGATAGCGATGCACCAGCCCGGGCACTACCGTATCGGCATCCTCGGACAGGGGATCCGTGGCCTCGCCGGCGGCCTCTAGATATTCTGCCATGACCGGTATATGAGTGCGGCGCAGCGGCTCATCGGGGTCGGTGAGACTCATGAGGCTTGCATAATAGGGGGTTATCCCCACCGGCAATGACCCGCAATGGGCTTCGACCGCCCTGTGCTCCAGCGCGGACAGCGAGAAAAGGCGCGTCAAACCCACGGCATCGCGAATCCGGTTGCGCACCTGCCAGCGCCAATCGCTCCAATCGGCGAGCGATGCCTCGGCAAAAAAACGGCGGCGAAAGCTTTTGGCTTCAGGGCTAACGGGGAAACGGGGCAAGCGATGGGTTGGCGCGAGGAACGGTCGTAGGTTAGATGGAAAAGCAACGGGATCGGTGTTCGCTGTGACCGGCGAAGGGGGAGGGCGGCCTTCTTCGCCCTCTTCGATCGAAGCGGGGCGTGCGCCGACCGGCGCAGGCGCAAGGCCTGACGTCATCCTGTCTTTCATGACTCGGCTACTCCTAGAGAGATAGATATCTGCCAGTAGCTGGCGGTGTGCGGCCTCTTTATCGACCACAATTACCCATGGCGCAGTGCCCTGGCCGCGCGAATGATAGAATCGTGCCAGACAATTTCAAGGGGTCTGAAGAAAATTTCTTTCACAGCCTCCAAGAGCGCGTCGGGACGGACTTGGCCTGCTGTGCCAAGGGCGGGTGATGATGCCGCGGTGGTGATCGAAAAAGGTGGCAAAAATCTCCGTCAGCGGCAGGCTGTTCCCGCTCCCATGGCCAGTTGTGGTCGCCAGCCCGTGCAAAAGCGCCGCCAAACCGCGGCAAAAATGCTCGGCTATGGAGCAACCTAACGTCAAAGACAATCGAAGAGCGGTTCGATCTGACCCATGCGGCCGCGAATGATCCGCGCCCGGCGCTGTACGAAGGTACTTTGTGGAGACCATTGCCGGGGATTCGGCAGGATGACCGCCAGCAAGGATGCGTCCCCGCGGGTGAGCGAGATGGCCGATTTACCGAAGTGGTGTTGTGCCGCCGCCTCGATGCCGTAAATGCCGCGTCCCCACTCTGCCACATTCAGATAGACTTCCATGATACGGTGCTTACTCCACAGCGCCTCAATGAGCAGCGTCAGATAAGCTTCCAGCGCCTTGCGGACCGGCGAACGCGCCGGCCATAGAAACACGTTCTTAGCCACCTGCATCGAAATCGTGCTTGCCCCTCGCAGCCGCTTGCTCGTCCCATACTCATCCAGCACCTGCCTAATGGCACTTAGATCAAACCCGGCATGGCGGCAGAAGAGGTTGTCCTCTGCAGCAATTACCGCTTGCGCCGCATGCGGCGAAATGCGCTCCAGCGAACGCCACCGCTTCTCGAGTCCATCGCCTTCGAACAGCCGAATCACCATCAACGGCGTCACGGGAGGCGCGATCACGCTGAAAAGCAGCGTGAGCATCACGGGAAACACGACCACCAGTAACAGCAGCGCCACGGCCGCGGCCCGTAGCCAGCGCCGACGAGGCGTCCTCCCTCGCCCTAGAGCCTTTGCAACAGTCCGGCGCCCACTTTGTCCGCTGCGGAAACTTGCCATGACCCATGCTAACGGATTTTACCCGCAGCCTATGCGCCTCGATGGAATCGGGCGCCCAGAGCTGGAGACGTGGCGTGGTCGAGCAGACGAGTAGCCCGTACGGGTAGGAGGGTGCGGTGGGCGCAGACGCATTTTTTCGGATTTATTGGGATGCCGCGATAAGCGAGCTGCGCAGCGACAGGAATGATAGGTTTATTAGTATCATCTTAAATGGTAAAGTACCCCCGAAGGGTGCGGTCCGACGCGTTGAGGGTACGACGGCGCTGCCGCTTGGCAGCCAAAGGAACACCCGAGACGCTTCGCTCGGTGCGGATTGATATCAGCTCACTAAGCAGATGCAACTCTGTAGGGCGTGGCCGAGCTGAATTTCGGCGGCAAAGAGCAAACGCTCGCAACCCAGAGAGAACGCGCGCTTAAATCGAATGACCGGTGGGCGGAACTCACCGTTAGGGGCCGTGATGTCAGACCGCCGATTGTACGTTTTCCATACTGTGGCTCGCCTCAAGAGTTTCACGAAGGCCGCAGAGGCCCTTCACATGACCCAGCCGGCGATCACCTTTCAAGTAAGGCAGCTGGAGGAGGAGTTTGATACCCGGTTATTTGACCGTTCCCACAATGGCATCAGCCTGACGCGGGTGGGCCAATGCGTCTACGACTACGCCGGCAAGATCCTTGATTTGAATGCAGAGATGGAAAGCGCGGTGCAGGTGGTCACCGGCAAGGTCGGCGGTGACATCACCGTCGGTGCGAGCACCACTATCGCCGAGTACATGCTGCCGCCGCTCTTGACGCGATTCTCAACCGCCTTTCCGGAAACCACCCTTCACCTCCACGTTTCCAACACCCGGGCGGTGGTCGCCATGATGGAGAGCGCAGAGATCGATATGGGAATCGTCGAAGGGCCTGTATCTAACGACCTGCTCGCCGCGGATCTATGCCGTACCGATGAGCTGGTTGCCATCGTTGGCCCTTCACATCCGTTGGCCGGACGTCCGGCCATCACTCCCGCTGAGCTCATTCGACACCCATTCGTGCTCCGTGAAGTCGGGTCGGGTACCCGGGCGGCGCTGGTGTCGTACCTCCGCGCTCATAATCTGGATCCTGAGCAACTCGATGTGCTCATGGAGCTCGCCAGCTTAGAGGCCATCAAGCGCATCGTGCACAGCGAACTGGCCATCTCAGTGTTATCCCGTACGGCGATCGCCAAAGAGCTTCGGCTTGGCGCACTTTCCACTATTCCCCTTGATCCCCCATTGAGGAACCCTTTGTCGTTTGTGTATGACCACAAAGGGCGCTGTTTACCCGCCGTCCAGGCATTGACCGCGCTAGCACACAGTTACTGCTAGAGGTATAAGGCATAAGTCGGGTGCTAGAACAACTCGCGGCGCAGCGCATTTAGCGCCGCCCCATGCGTGGCGTCGCCCTCCGCCGATGCGACAGGGCAGCTGCTCTGGGGCTGTGCTTTGAGCAGTGGCGTACTGGCCGCGATGGCCCCAGGAAATCGCCTTGTCCGAGCCGACTTCGGATGTATCCTACGCTCCCCCGTCCCAGCTCATCCCGCGTTACTCGATGCTGATGAACGACAAGACCGTAGCCAATAACAGCCGCGCTGGGAACTGCCGGCAACGGTTTCGGGAAGCATCGAGCTATAGGGAATCTCCCGTTGGAGAATACTGGTTTTGTCCGAAGAGGATGACCTAAAGACCGCCGAGGGCACCGCCACAACGGCCTGAGGATCGCGCGCGAGCCACACGCCAAGAGACGTTCCTCCAAGCACTTCAAGGATCGGTGCATGAACACCGCTAAAGAGGACCAGCGAACGAGATGATCCTTCGCCCTTCTCAGAGACCGACGTGCAAATGTCCGAAAGATTTTCAGCGCGGCTGCTAGGGCCGCTCCTTCAGGGGTTATTACTGGCTCTGAGCATCCCTCAAAGCGATGCGGCAGGCAATCTTCAAATTGTGGGGCTCTTCAAAGATCAAGCGGTGCTGTTGATCGACGGCAAGCACCACGTATTACGAGCGGGCGGAAAACCCACCGAGGGCATCAAACTCATCACTGCAACCAGCCGGGAAGCGCTCTTAGAGATCGATGGCCAGCGCACCCGGCTTGGGCTCGGTAACCACATCGGTACCCGCTATGCGGCCCGCACCGAGCCCCCCACTGTTCGTATTTGGGCCAATGGCAGCGGCATGTTTACGACCATTGGCAGCATCAATGGCTATCCGGTGAAGTTCCTGGTGGATACAGGCGCAACGATGGTGGCGATGAACGGCAGTCAGGCTAAGCGCCTTGGCCTGAACGTCGTGCTCGACGGTGAGCCGCAGTGGGTAACGACGGCTTCCGGCATCGAGAAGGCTTATCGCGTCACCCTCGACCGGGTTAAGGTGGGCGATATCGAACTCACCAACATCGCCTCGGCGGTACTCGACGGCGACTTTCCCACACAAGTTCTGCTTGGCATGTCCTTCCTCAACCGGCTCGAGATGCAGCGAGATGGAACCGTGCTAGAGCTTCGCAAAAAATACTGACAAAAAAGCCGCGCCGGTAACGGACGCCTGGACAGGCGCTAAAACGCTCCGCTAACCGCGTTTGCGGCGCGGATCCCAGTAGACCTCGCCACCTGATCGGCGCGCCAAAACGCGGGCAACCACAAACAATAAGTCAGAAAGCCGATTCACATATTTGCGGCTTTCCTCATTCATGCTCGCTTCCCGCGACAGGCTGACGAACCGACGCTCTACCCGCCGGCAAACGGCGCGCGCCAAATGACAGGCGACAGCGGCTGCATCCCCCCCCGGTAAGATAAACTCCTTGAGCGGCGGAAGGTCGGCATTGAAGCTATCGAGGGCTCGTTCCAGCGCCGTGACATAGTCCGGCGTAAGGGTCGTCGAGCCCGGGATGGCCAGCTCTCCACCGAGATCGAACAACGCATGCTGAACATCGATCAAGCACTCCCGGATGGGCTCCGGCAGATCGTGCACCAGAATAGAACCAATAAAGCTGTTGAGCTCGTCCGCCTCGCCGATGGCCTGCATGCGCAGGCTGTCCTTGTCCACGCGAGAACCGTCCGCAAGCCCCGTGGTTCCCGCATCACCCGTGCGTGTGTAGATCTTGGATAGTCGATGACCCATAGCGCCTTCTCCGCGAGCGTTCAGCCTGTTACCCCGTTAGTTGGTGCAGTAAGTGCCCTGAGAGGATTACTCAGCTCCCTGCCCCACCGCCTCGTCTTGTACCGTAACCCGTCCGGCATCGTCAAATAGGATCGATCCTTGGGGATGGATCAGACGCACGCGTGCCATTACGTCCTTTTGCGCCATGGGCGCCCTAGCCCTTAAACTCCCACAGGAACCCCGTCCGCAGAGAAAGATCAATGAATCCACATCGCACGCAGCAATTCACCGCCCTACTTCGGCAACGCATCCTGATCCTGGACGGGGCCATGGGTACGATGATCCAGCGCCACGGCCTGCAAGAGTCCGATTATCGGGGGAAGGAATTCGCGCACTGGCAGCAAGATCTAAAGGGCAACAACGACCTGCTCAACCTGACCCAGCCGGCGATCATCGGCGCCATTCACCGCAGCTACCTTGACGCGGGGGCCGACATCATCGAGACCAACACGTTCAATTCCACCGCCACGGCCCAGGCGGATTACGGCTTGCAATCGCGGGCACGGGAGCTCAATCGCGCCGGCGCTGAAATCGCCCGCGCGCAAGCCGACGCCGCCAGCAAACGCACGCCGGAGCAGCCGCGGTTCGTGGCCGGCGTCCTCGGGCCTACCAACCGAACCGCGTCCATGTCGCCGGACGTGACCGATCCTGGATTTCGCGCCGTCACCTTCGACGATCTCATGGCCGCCTATGCCGAGGCGGTAAACGGACTGATGGAAGGCAGTGTGGATTTGCTGCTGATCGAAACCGTGTTCGACACGCTAAACGCCAAGGCGGCGATCTTTGCCATCGAGCAGCACTTCGATGAACAAGGTGTGCGCTTGCCGGTCATGATCTCGGGCACCATCACCGATGCCTCCGGCCGCACGCTGTCCGGCCAAACCACCGAGGCGTTCTGGAACTCCGTGCGCCACGCCAAACCGGTCGCGATGGGTCTTAACTGTGCGTTAGGTGCCAAAGAATTGCGCCCCTTCGTGGAAGAGCTCGCTCGCCTTGCCGACACGCATGTTTCGGCTCATCCCAATGCGGGGCTGCCGAACGAGTTCGGCGAGTACGACGAGGAGGCCGAGACCACGGCCGGCTTCGTGGGCGAATGGGCCCGCGCGGGTCTGGTCAACATGCTCGGCGGGTGCTGCGGCACCACGCCGGCGCACATTGCCGCCATTGCCCAAGCGGTGGCGGGCGTCAAGCCG
>JAGTVB010000298.1 GCA_018224385.1 Gammaproteobacteria bacterium | reverse complement strand
GTGCAGCTCCCGTCGCCCGTAGCCTCCCACCGCCACCAGGGCAAGTGACGGATTGCCTTGAAGCGCAAACCGCTGCCATGCGCGCTGTAGCACCTGGTCGGTCTGCAGTGCCTGCTCGTGGATCAGGTCACGGGCCGGAGATCCGGACTGAAACCGTGCGGTAAACTGAGCCCGCGCGAGCGCGAGCTGCTCGCGAACCAGGCTGCTCGGAACCTCGCAGTTGGCAAAATTTAACGCGGTGGGGTCGTCTTGCGAGCCAGGAACGTTTACCCAGGCGGGTGCGATGGAGCGTGGATCCACGGCTAGAGATCGTCTTGAGAACGCTTTGTCAGGACTTCGACACCGGTGTTGGTGACCAACACCGTATGCTCCCATTGGGCGGACAGGCTGCGGTCTTTGGTAATCACCGTCCAGCCGTCGGGGAGCATCTTCACGTGTCGGCTTCCGACGTTGATCATGGGCTCGATGGTGAAGGTCATGCCGGGCTCGAGCAGCTCCCGCGTACCGGGGGTGCCGTAATGGAGCACCTGGGGATCTTCATGAAAACGTCGGCCGATGCCGTGGCCACAGTACTCCCGCACTACCGAGCAGTGGTGCTTCTCCGCGTGGCGTTGTATCGCGTATCCGATGTCCCCAAGCCGAACGCCGGGTCTTACCATGTCGATGCCGATGCACATACATTCATAAGCCACCCGGCTGATGCGCTTGGCGATCGCCGACGGCTCGCCGACAAAGAACATCTTGCTGGTATCGCCATGGTACGCATCTTTAATAACCGTGACATCGATATTGAGAATGTCGCCGTTTTTGAGGCGCCGGCTTCCCGGGATACCGTGGCAGACCTGATGATTTACTGAAGTGCAAATGGACTTGGGAAATCCATGATAGTTGAGCGGTGCGGGGATCGCTTGTTGCACCTTCACGATATAATGGTGACAGAGATCGTCGAGCTCTCCGGTGGTTATCCCTGGCCGAACGTAGGGGCGAATGAAGTGCAGCACCTCAGCGGCGAGCTGACCGGCGACCCGCATCTTATCGATTTCTTCTGGCGTCTTGATGGAAATGCCCGCGCGTTTTCGGGTGTCCATGGGCGTTATCGACAATTGTAAGGTGGACCACGACCTCGGCATTGTTTGGCTGGCACGTTCGGTCCCGTTGGCTTCTGCCGACCGTGCTCTAGGCCGAGGATATGCGATGCTCGGTGGCGCTGGGACCCGCGACCCGAGGCTCGTTTTACTAGACCATTTGGTATTAGACCATTTTGCGCGATCGACAATTCCGTCGCTATGGCTAAGCGCGCTTGATGCGGCATCCTTCCTGGGCCGGCGTCCTCCAGGCTGTTTGTTCGCGCCCGAGTTCAGTGAAACCGAGCGGCGACCTGTGCAAAAGGGTAGCACAGAACTGTCGCCCCGAGCGTGACTTTCACGAGGCCTGTGCCGGCCCTGTTCTTGCGTGTACATGGACATTTACCACGACGCTCCGAGCAGACCCACGGCGTCCCTCGAGCGCCCTCGTCGTCCGCGCTCTGGCTCCCTTCGAGCGCCATTTTCTCTTCTCTCATGGGCACTTACGGATTGTTGCCAGGGTTTTTCTATGGTATAAAAACGTCCTCTTATCGGGCGCACGCTGGGCAGCGTTCGCTAACTCCTTAAGTTGCACCAATACGCTTCGGCGTTTGAGCGCCATTCCATGTACGGGAGCGTCTCAGCGGCGCGTATTGGCTACTTGGAGCGTTTTAGTTACTCAATCCGAATTCGGAGTGTTTTTGATGGCAGTTGCTACCATGCGTGAGATGCTTGAGGCCGGGGTGCATTTCGGTCATCAGACCCGGTACTGGGATCCCCGGATGTCACCGTACATTTTCGGGGAACGCAATAAGATTCATATCATCAACCTTGAGAAGACCTTGCCCCTCTACATCGAGGCCACTAACTTCATTGGGCGTATGGCGGCAAATGGCGGCACCATTCTGTTTGTGGGGACCAAGCCCTCGGCTCAAGAGATCGTTCGCCAAGAAGCGATCCGATGTGGCATGCCTTACGTCGACCGGCGTTGGCTCGGTGGAATGCTCACCAATTTCCGCACCGTCAAGCAATCGGTGAGGCGCCTCAAGGAGCTGGAGGCTATGATGCAGGATGGTACCCTTGGGCGCTTGACGAAGAAAGAAGGCCTATCCCTGCAGCGTGAGCTCGGTAAACTTGAACACAGCCTCGGTGGGATTAAGGACATGGATGGACTCCCGGATGTGCTGTTTATCGTCGATGTCGGGTACGAAAAGATCGCCGTTAGCGAGGCCGTGAAGCTCGGTATACCGGTCGTCGGCGTGGTGGATACCAACAACAGCCCCGAGGGCGTTGACTATGTTATTCCCGGTAATGACGATGCGATACGCTCCATCCAGCTGTACGTTCAAGGCCTTGCAGATGCGATCATCCAGGGCCGTGAAGCGGCCCGGCTTTCCGTTCAATCCGGTCCGGTCGGCGATGTCTCGGAACGGCCCGGCGCGCTTAGCGAAGTCGGCGCGCAAAGTCCCGCACGAGAACAGCGGCCTCAAGAGCCAATGACCCGCCCGCAAGCGAATGCCGAGGCGCAGGCGACGGAAAGGCAACCGGAACTGACGGCGCGTGAGTCTGATCGCACGGGCGCTGAGCCCGTGACCGAACCGTCCCAGGTTTCGAAGTGATGCGATGCTTAAGCCGTTGTTTTGACGCCATCGCAAACGCCGGCGGAACAAGCTGCGGGGCGAGTCACGACTCGAGTGTACATGAGCATTTGCCCACACTCACTGGGGAAGAATAACTATGGCAATTACGGCAGGCTTGGTTAAAGAGCTTCGGGAGCGAACCGGAGCCGGCATGATGGAGTGTAAGAAGGCCCTGGTGGATACTAATGGCAATATCGAAAAAGCCATTGAGGCCATGCGTAAGGCGGGGCAGGCCAAAGCAGATAGGAAAGCCGGCAGAACGGCGGCGGAAGGGCTGATTGCCATCGCTTTGGATAGCCAACAGACACGGGCAACCATGGTTGAGGTCAATTGTGAGACGGATTTCGTGGCCAAGGAGGACGGCTTTCAGGTATTTGCGGCGCAGGTGGTAACACAGGCACTGGACCTGCGGCCGGCAACGCTGGGTGCGCTGTTAAATGCCCGTCTTGACCCGGCCCAGGCCGCCACTATCGAGGAGCGTCGGCAGCAGCTTGTCGCCCGCATCGGTGAGAATATCTCGGTGCGCCGATTGGTGTCGCTTGAGAGTGACCGCGGCCGCGTGGCAAGCTACCTACATGGCGGCCGCATCGGTGTGTTGGTGGCCATCAACGGTGGTGACGAGCGATTGGCTAAAGACATTGCCATGCACATTGCTGCGAGCAGACCGGTGTGTATTGCCGAAGGCGACATTCCCGCCGACCTGCTGGCGAAAGAACGGGAGATTTTCACCGCACAAGCAGCGGGTACCGGCAAGCCGCCTCAGATTGTCGAAAAAATGGTGGCCGGTCGGTTGAAGAAATTCGTTGCTGAGGTCACCCTCCTCGGGCAGCCTTTTGTCAAGGATCCCGACATTCCCGTGGCAAAGCTACTAGCCGAGAATGATGCGGTCGTTGAGGGATTTCAACGTTTCGAGGTCGGTGAGGGACTAGACAAAATGAGCGAGGATTTTGCCGGCGAGGTAATGGCGCAGATTAAGGCGCGACCAGACGGCGCGCCCGCGGCCAATGATTCCAATGAAGTGCCACGGTAGTCTGTTCCATGAAGTACCGGCGGATACTACTTAAGCTCAGCGGCGAGGCTCTACTTGGGTCGGAAGCCCATGGGATCGAGTCGGAATCTCTGGAACGCGTCGCCACGGAGATCCAGGAATTGACTCGCCTTGAGGTGCAGGTCGCGCTGGTGATCGGCGGCGGTAACATCTTCCGCGGCGCTGGGCTTGCTTCGGGTGGGATGGAGCGGGTAACGGCCGACCAGATCGGTATGCTGTCCACGGTCATCAACGGCCTCGCGCTTCAGGATGCCTTGGAGCGAAAAGGCCTCTATGTGCGTGTCATGTCAGCGATCCGCGTCAATGAAGTGTGCGAGGAGTATATTCGCCGCCGGGCCATCCGCCATCTGGAGAAGGGGCGGGTGGTGGTCTTTGCGGCCGGTACCGGCAATCCCTTTTTTACGACCGATTCTGCAGCGAGCCTGCGCGCCATCGAGATTGGGGCCGATCTGCTCATCAAAGCAACCAAGGTCGACGGGGTATTCTCCGCCGATCCGATGATCAACCCAAAGGCCGAGCGCTACACGGAGCTCGACTACGACGAGGTACTTTCTCAGAAACTGCAAGTCATGGATGCGACGGCGATTGTTCTTTGTCGGGACCACGACATGTCCCTGAGGGTTATCAATATGCGCACTCCGGGCGCGCTCATGCGCACGGTCTTGGGCGAGAACGAGGGTACCCTGGTGCGCAGAATAGGCCGCGGCGCGGCGGCGGCCATCTGACCCTGTTTCGGGAATGTCGCCGCTGCCAGCGGGAGTCGTGGGCTTGCCTATGGGCAACAAAAAGGGAAGCCTGTTATCGAACGACTACCCCACGGCAACGTGGTGAGGGCAAGGGATTATTGGCCAGCGATGAGAGCGAACCATTGGGTGTTCTCTCATAGGATGACGATTAACGAATTGGGTATTGGGTGTGGAGCATAGCAAATAGCGATGATAGACGATGTCAAGAGCGATGCGGAGCATCGGATGCAGAAAAGCTTGGAGGCCCTTGAACACGAGCTACGGAAGCTGCGTACCGGTCGGGCTCATGCCAGTTTGCTGGATCACGTCAAGGTTTCCTATTACGGCTCGGATGTCCCGGTCAATCAAGTTGCGAGCATCAATGTGGCGGACCCTCGGACCCTGGCGGTATCGCCATGGGAGAAAAAAATGGTTCCTGCGGTTGAGAAGGCGATTCTCAACGCGGATCTCGGTCTTAATCCCGTCACGTCTGGCGATGTCATTCGTGTGCCATTACCCGCGCTTACCGAGGAGCGCCGTCGTGACATGATTCGCCTCGTGCGCCAGGAAGCTGAGACGGCGCGGGTGGCCATCCGCAATGTCCGCAGGGACGCGAATCACGCCCTGAAGGCGATGGTTAAAGACAAAGCGATCACCGAAGATGAGGAGCGGCGCGCCGCGGATGCAGTGCAGAAGCTCACCGACCAATTTATTGCCGAGGTGGAACAGATTCTTAAACGGAAAGAGGCGGATCTCATGGAGATTTGATGGCTAGCGTCCAGCGGCGGAGTTGGCTCGGGTGCGCGCTAGATTATAGCGGCACCTAGAGAGGGGCTTTAAAAGCCGCTGCGCTTGCCATAGCGGCGTTGCGCGCTGCCAACCCACCTTACGCGCAGGTTAATGAAGCTTTCTTCCAAAATCCTCCGCTTGCCACCGGGGGCATTGCCACGTGCTAAAGTCATTAGGAATGATTTTTGAGCGGTCTTAGTCCGCCGCTGGTTTCGCGACGCTCTTGAGATAGCTTCTCGTGTGGAGAGGTGCATGAACAGGTGCTCCTGTGGATGGTGGCGGTTCGAAGCGCCTTCCTTACTCTGGATGCTTTGCCAGCCTTTCAACCCAGACTGAATCTCTAAATGACCTTTATCTCTGAGACTGCTGGTTCGCCGCGTGCGCCCCGGCACGTGGCGATCATCATGGACGGCAACGGTCGTTGGGCACGTAATCGGCACCTTCCGCGCATTGCCGGTCATCGAGCAGGTTTAGAAGCGGTGCGGACCGTTGTTCGACGGTGCGGGGAAAAGGGGGTGGCTGTGCTAACGCTGTTTGCTTTTAGCAGCGAAAATTGGCAACGTCCCCCGGATGAGGTGCGCCTGTTAATGGGGCTGTTCGCGACGGCACTCGATCAGGAAGTCGCGAAACTCCATGAGCACAATGTTCGCCTGCGCATCGTTGGCGATCGCAGCGCCTTTGATCCCAAGCTGCGCCAGTTGATCAATCACGCGGAACAGCGCACCGCCAGTAATGATGGGCTACGTCTGATGATCGCTGCCAATTACGGCGGTCGTTGGGATTTGACACAGGCGATGCGCAGGCTGGCTCTGCAAGTGAAGCGGGGTGCGCTGGAGATAGAAAATATCGATGAGCAATCCATTCAGTCAGTGCTTTCCTTTCACGGTCTTCCGGAGCCTGACCTGTTTATTCGGACAGGCGGTGAACGAAGGATAAGTAACTTCCTGTTATGGCAGCTCGCTTATACAGAGCTCTATTTCAGCCAATTGCTGTGGCCCGATTTCGGCGTCGACGCCTTTGATGAGGCGCTTTCTTGGTACGCTTCCCGGCAGCGGCGCTTTGGCCGTACCGGCGAACAGGTGGCTAAGGCCGAGGGATATTGAATACTTGGCGCGAGGAGCAATGTCCGGGCTTGGTTGGCGCATATTG
>JAGTVB010000297.1 GCA_018224385.1 Gammaproteobacteria bacterium | reverse complement strand
TCTGATCCCTTTGGCCACTCGGGAACCCCTCCGAAATGTAAGCAGATTATTGTGCAGGCGCATTTGGAGCGTGTCAAGCCAAGCCGCGGGAAAATCAAGTGGCTAGCCAGTCCGTGGGCCTGAGAAACACCTCATAAAGCCGCGCTTCCGGGGTACCCGGCTCCGGTTGCCAATGATAACGCCATTTCACCGTAGGGGGCAGCGACATCAGTATCGATTCGACCCGCCCACCGGACTGCAACCCAAACAGCGTTCCGCGATCATACAAGAGATTGAACTCCACATAGCGCCCGCGGCGCATCAGCTGAAACTCCCGCTCCCGGGCTCCAAAAGGAGTAGCTTTGCGCCGGCGCACAAGGGGAACATAGGCAAGCAGGAAAGCTTCGCCGACCGCTCGGGTGAACGCAAACGAGGTTTCGAAGCCCCACTCGTGAAGATCATCGTAGAACAATCCACCCACGCCCCTTGGCTCGTCCCGGTGAGGCAGGTAAAAATACTCATCGCACCAGCGCTTGAATCGTGGATAGATGTTGTCCCCGAAAGGCAGGCACGCATCTCTGGCAACGCGGTGCCAGTGACGCACATCTTCTTCGAAGGCATAGTAAGGTGTCAGATCAAAGCCACCGCCGAACCACCATAGCACCGACGCTCCAGGGCGCTCGGCAACCAACAACCGCGCATTGAAGTGCGCTGTCGGCACATACGGGTTTTGCGGGTGTACGACCACCGAAATACCCACGGCCTGAAAAAAACGACCGGCGAGCTCCGGACGACGAGCCGAGGCGGCGGCAGGCAAGGCCCCGCCTTTCACGTGAGCAAAATTGACGCCCGCCCGCTCAAACACGCGTCCATCGGCCATAATCCGTGAATCACCTCCGCCCCCTTGAGGCCGCTGCCACTGATCAGCCGTGAATTGCCCTACTTCATCCTCTGCAACGAGGGCGGCGCAGATTTGCTCCTGAAGCCGCACAAAGTGGCTTGCAACACGTTCGACATCGTCCATGGCTTTCAGAATAGCAATCCGCAATCAGCAGTCAGCAGTCAGCAGTCAAGAGCCGCGCGGCCGAATCACCCGATCGCTCAACGCATCACGGATCTCCGTCGGCTGCGGATCGCCCCCAACCCGTCCGCTCAGCACATAGTCGATCGACACGCCAAATTGCCGCCGGACCCCAAGCGCGCTGCGTGCCGGCGGCCTGCCGGCGATATTAGCACTGGTGGATACCAAAGCCCCACCGTAGGCCTCACAGAGGCAGGCTGCTTGCCGATGCGCTGTGACGCGCACCGCCACTGTCTTGCGCCCTCCAGTCAGCCAGAAGGGTACATTCTTGCGGCTCGGCACCAGCCAGGTGGTGGACCCGGGCCAGCACGCCTCAATCCGCCGCCGCAGGCTCTCGTCGAGCTCTGCAACGAATGGGCGCAACTGGGAAACGGCCGCCGCGATGAGGATCACCCCCTTCTCAACGCCCCGACGCTTGAGGGTAAGAAGACGCGTTAAGGCGTCGGCGTTCCACGGATCGCAGCCAAGCCCATACACCGCTTCGGTGGGATACGCGACGATTCCTCCCGCACGCAATACCGAGCGCGCGCGCTGGATAGGCCACGAGCTCATGCGCAGTAACGGCGATCAGCAGCCTCGACGCGAGGCACGGTTGGTATCAGAAGCTGGACCAGGGCCATTGTTTCGTCTGTTCACCCCTCAACTAAATTACGCCCAGCCTTAAAGCTGCAGGCAGCAACGGCCGTTGCTGCAATCCCATCGGGGCAAGGGGCAAAAAAACGCCCTAATAGCATCCTGACCGGAAATCACCCTGGCCGCATGAACCGAGCGCGCCTAGCTCGCCGTTCGCGAGCGTCGCCGCGGCCGGCTCGGCGGGGCGTCAGCGAGAATCTTTTGCGATTCCTCCAAGCTCAGATCCACGGGATCGCGATCCTTTGGCACCCGCGCGTTGCGTTTCCCATCCGTGATATAGGGACCGAAGCGTCCTCGCAAGATAGCAATGCCGTCGTCTTCGAACACCTTGATGCGCTTGGCGGCATCCTTTTTCGCCTTTTCTTCGATCAGGGTGAGCGCCCGCTCCAAAGTGACGGTGTACGGATCATCATCTGCTGCCAGCGAGATGAACTTATCGCCATAACGGACGTAGGGCCCAAAGCGGCCAACATTCGCCGTCACCCGCTCCCCCTGCGAAGTGGACCCCAGCTCTCGCGGGAGTTTGAACAAATCGAGCGCTTCTTCCAGCGTTATCGTGTTCATCCGCTGCCCTGGCCGCAGCCCTGCGAAACGCGGCTTGTCCTGACCCTCCGGGGCATCGATCTGCACATAGGGTCCGTAACGGCCCATGCGCACGGAAACGGCTTGACTGCTCTTCGGGTCGGTGCCGAGGACCCGGGGTTGGCCGACGTCCTTGCGGCTAACACTGGTCTCCTTCTCCTTCACCTGCTCACTGAACGGTTCCCAGAAGTTCTGCAAAACCGGGATCCATTCCTTCTCCCCGCGGGAGATGGCGTCCAGGTCATCCTCCATGTGGGCGGTAAAATCGTAGTCCACATAGTGACCAAAGTGCTGGGTGAGAAAGTGATTAACGATTCGTCCCACATCAGTGGGCACGAAGCGCTTGCTTTCCAGGGTCACATACTCACGCTGCAGCAGGGTGGAGATAATCACCGCATAGGTGGATGGCCTGCCAATACCGTACTCTTCGAGGCTTTTGACGAGGGTTGCCTCCGAATAGCGCGGCGGCGGCTCAGTGAAGTGCTGTGCGGGCCGAATCGCCAGCAAGGCCACCTGATCGCCTTCCTTGAGCAACGGCAGGCGACGCTCCGCCGGCTCTGCTTGACGATCATCCACGCCCTCCTCGTACACCGCAAGGAAGCCGGGATCCACCAACGTCGAGCCGGTGGCACGGAACCGATGCTGGGGGCCGCAGCCAAGCTCCACGACCACGGTATCGATGGTGGCATGGATCATCTGGCAGGCCAGTGTGCGCTTCCAGATAAGCTGATACAGCTTGAACTGCTCGGGTGTCAGGTGCGCGCGCACCGCGTCGGGGGTGCGTTCGATCGAGGTGGGACGTATCGCCTCGTGCGCCTCCTGTGCGTTCTTCGCCTTGGTCTTGAAGGCCCGTTCCGTCTTCGGTACCGCAGCAGCGCCAAACTGTTCGCGAATATAGCCGCGAATTGACGTCACCGCTTCCTGCGCCAGCGTCACCGAATCGGTGCGCATGTAGGTAATCAAGCCCACCGGGCCGCTGTCGCTCTGCACCCCTTCGTAGAGCTGCTGCGCGGTGCGCATGGTGCGCTGCGCGGTGAATCCCAGCTTGCGCGCCGCTTCTTGCTGCAAGGTGGAAGTCGTGAATGGCGGAGACGGATTACGCCGGCGCTGTTTTTTCTCCACCGACAAGACCCGCAGCGAGCCTATGGCGTCGCTGCCCGGGGGAGCGGGGGCCGCCGCCGCGAGCAGGCTGCGTTCGGCTTCGCGGGCGTCCTCGGCCGTAGCAATGCTGAACTGGCCGAGCTTCTGGTCGCGGTAATGGCTCAGCTTGGCACTAAAAGGTTGTTCCTGCGCCGCGAGGTCGGCCTCAATGGTCCAGTACTCGCGCCGCACAAAACGCTCAATCTCCCCTTCCCGCTCGACGATCAGGCGCAGCGCCGGACTCTGGACCCGACCGGCAGATAATCCCCGCCGGATCTTCTTCCATAGCAGCGGCGAGAGATTGAATCCGACCAGATAGTCGAGGGCGCGTCGTGCCTGCTGAGCATTCACCAGATCCATCGAAAGCCGGCGCGGATCGGCCAGTGCTGCCTCGACGGCACGCTCGGTGATCTCGTGAAAGACCACGCGATGCACCGGCTTGGTATCGAGCACCTTATGCTCTTTGAGCAACTCCACCAGGTGCCATGAGATAGCCTCCCCTTCTCGGTCGGGGTCGGTGGCCAGATAGAGCGCGTCCGCATCGCGCATGCCGCGAATGATCTGAGTCAGATGGCGCGCATTCTTCTCGATGACGGTATAATGCATGGTGAACCCGTTGTCCGGTTCCACCGCCCCTTCCTTCGGGCGCAGGTCGCGCACATGCCCATAGGAAGCCAGCACATCGAAGCCGGCGCCAAGATATTTCTTCAGGGTTCGAGCTTTCGCGGGGGATTCGACGATAAGTAGATGTTTGGCCATATGCCCGCTGGGGTGCGTATTACCCGCTCCTAGTGGAGCACGGTAGCGCCTCTGTCCAAGACCAGATCCTCGATCCAAGAATAGGCCGCCTGGCCACCGGGCTGATTGAACAGCACCATCAACACCACCCATTTCAGCTGCGCCAGATCGATGGCGTCCGTCTCCAGAGCCATGACCCGATCGATGACGAACTCACGGGTGACCGCATCCAGCACAGCCGCCTGCTCCAGATAGAGTAAAAAGCGGCGACATTCCAGATCGAGACGTTCCACCTCCTGGGGCGTAAAAACCCGCATGGCGGCGGCGCTGTGGACCACTTGCGCAGACGCTTCCGACGGATTCGGTATTAAGCCTTCGAGCCAGGAAAATGCCTTAACGATTTCTCGTTCAGGAAATCCTGCCGCAATCAGCTCCCATTTCAAGGATTCCTCGTCCGACTCGATATCCGCATCCTCGTCTAGGTAATGGCCAAAGAGATACATGAGTACATCGAGCACGCTTTCTTTCATCTCATCCCCTTTTGCCCACCCGGCAATACAAACCGCCGGCAGCGAGCGACACGTAGCCACGCAGCTCTAGGACAAGAAGCATGGAGGAAACGGACTCTGCCGTCAATCCGGTGCGCTCCATCAGCGTATCGAAGGATACGGGCTCGTAACCCAAGGCGCTCAAGACCCGCCGGTGGTCGGCATCGAGCCCATCGGCATGCATCTCTGCCCCACCTTCCTCTGTGCGGCACTCACGCGATGTCCCGCCGTCGCTAAGACGCAGCGCTTCCAGTACATCAACGGCAGACTCGATTAACATCGCCCCGTCGCGGATCAGCGCATGACACCCCCGGGCGAGGGGATTGAAGATGGAGCCCGGAACAGCGAACACCTCGCGGCCCTGGTCAGCCGCCAAACGCGCGCTGATGAGAGAGCCGCTGCGCGCTCCCGCCTCGACCACGATTACCCCAAGAGACAGTCCGCTGATGATTCGGTTCCTGTAGGGAAAGTGGGCCGCGAGCGGTGGCGTGCCCAGAGGAAACTCGGACACCAGCGCCCCCGCTTCGGCGATGCGCTCGGCGAGCTTGCCATGGCGCGCCGGATAGGTGCGGTCGAGCCCGTTGCCGAGAACAGCAACCGTGCCACCGGCGACGGCGAGCGCCCCAAGATGGGCCGCCGCATCGATGCCGTATGCCAGGCCGCTGGTAATGGTGATGCCCTGCGCGGCGAGGGTCTTGGCAAATCCATACGCGATTTCCCGGCCGCTCTCGGTGGGGCGCCGACTGCCGACGACGGCCACTTGAGCCGCATGCAACAGGCCGGGATGGCCGCGTACAAACAGCACCGGCGGCGCATCGGAGATGGCGCGCAACTGGGGCGGATAGGCTTCATCGACCAGTGTCAGGATGCCATGCCCGGGCTCTGCCGCCCACGCCAGATCCCGTTCCACCGCAGCCCAGTCGGGCGCCCGGAGGAATTGCAGGGTCGCCGCGGGCAAACCGACCGCTCGCAGCGCCTCGTGTCCGGCCCCCAACACCGCCCTCGGGGAGCCCAGCCGTTGCGTGAGGCGGCGAAAGCCGATGGCACCAAGGCCAGGGGCGCGGTGCAGCGCAAGCCAATGGGCAAGCTCGTCGGCTGGCTGGCTAGGCCCAGGCATAGGGCGCTATGGATACCCCTCTGGTCGAGAACCGGGCAGGCCGGAAAAGCGGCGGCCACGCCGCTTGTGAGGTGGCGTGATGGCCCTACGAAGGATTCTTGACGATATCGCCGACATGCATCGCCCGTACGGCGCTCATCACAAGCGCATAGCTCACCCGATCGAACGGACGAAAAACCAGCAACGCGCCGGCACGCTCGTCCGGCAGCATCACCTCATCGTGGCGCTTACCGTAGGCATCGCGGACCTTCTGGCCGCGTTGGTAAACCGCCAGCACATGACCCGACTCTACACCGTCACGGGTGCCGATGCTGAGCACGACGATCTGGTGTTGCCCAATCTGAGTAACACCATCCACCACGGAGATGATCTCGCCGGAAAGTTTGGTTGCCGGGAGCCGGGGGATCAGACGGTGGTTGATCTCATCCATCGAGGCCAGCAACAGCCGATCGCCTCCCAGCACCTCGCGCGAGCCCCGCGTGAGCAATAGGGTCGCCGGGTCGCCCGTTTGCTCCAGGGTGGCGTCGGCGACATGCAAGGCTTCGTAGCCCAAGATATCTTGCGTATCATGAGGATTGCGGTACGCCTTGCCGGGACGGTACACGACGTAGCCGGCGCCGATCTCCTGTGCGGCGATGCGCCGCGCATAGACCTTAAACCCGGGCCCTCCGAGCAGATGCTCCTTGCCCAGGGAAACGATATACGGCGCCGTGTCGAGTTCCTCGCGGGTCACCACCCGCAGGCGACTCAGAAAAGGCCCAATAGCGTCCATGGGTATGGATGAAATAGGCTCTTCAGGAAGCGCCGAAGAGCGAATCGAGGGGTGCAGCCTCTCGACCTGCGGCGAGGGTTCCGAATCGCGGGCGACCCGCAGCACCGGCTTGCCATCGCGATAGATGAGGCTGATGGTATCCCCGGGATAAATGAGATGCGGATTAGCGATGCTCGGATTGATCTCCCAGATTTCGGGCCACAGCCAGGGATCCGTCAAGAAAAGCGCCGAGATATCCCAGAGCGTATCGCCCTTTTGCACAACGTAGTATTCTGGATGACTCGGTCTTACACGCACCGGCTCCGAGCGCAGCGTTGCCGGTGCGAGCGCGATGAGGCAGAGAGCAACAAGGCCGCGGCGCCATCGATTACGCATGGGAATACCCCGAGACGTTGGGGCGCAGGAAAGGGGAAATCATCCGTCGCCTCCGGCGCCGATTCCTGTTCTATGAAGCGTCCATGATTTTCGGCGCTGCGCGGCGAATTTGCCGCAGCGCCGGTTCAACGCGAGCCGCGCCGGATGATCCCGGTCTCGTCCGATAGATGAGGGGAGCCTCCCGCGCTCGCTGTAACTGTTTCGGCGCCGAGTTGGCATTTCTTTAGTGAACTGCGCCCGCTCGATAGCGCTCTTCCAGGGGTCGACGCGCGCGCACGCGCGCGAGGCTCGCCGTATCGGGAGGGTGGTTGCCTTGAGCCAATCCCTGGCGGTCGCTAACATTTAGCCAATTTTGTGGTCTCTGTTTACGAAGCGGCTTAAGCAATGTCGCGCGCGCCGGAGTCGCAACGCGCATGCCGGCAAGCAACCGGAGCTGACCAGGGAGTAGCTGAGGATTTCAAGCCCGCGCGTAACACCGCCAGGGCAAGTGCCGCCGGTCTTGGGCCATCCTCGAAGAGTGGGTTGCGTATTGAGGTGAGCATATGGCGATCCTGACCATTTTACACTTTCCGGATCCGAGGCTTCGTAATAAAGCGGAGCCGGTGGCGGTCGTTGACGCGTCCATTACACAGCTGGTCAGCGACATGTTAGAGACGATGTATGCGGCGCCGGGCATTGGCTTGGCAGCGATCCAGGTGAACGTGCCTAAGCGCGTCATCGTGTTGGATATCTCCGAGGAACGTAATCAGCCCGTGTGTCTTATCAACCCCCAGATCCAGGAGCGGCGCGGCACGGTTGAGACCGAGGAGGGGTGTCTTTCGGTGCCGGGGATCTATGAAAACGTGCGCCGGTCCGAGTGGATCAAAGTCTCCGCACAAGCGCCCTCAGGAGATGCGTTCACCCTGGAGACCGGCGGATTGCTCGCGGTATGTATCCAGCACG
>JAGTVB010000296.1 GCA_018224385.1 Gammaproteobacteria bacterium | reverse complement strand
CAGCCCAGAAGGCTCGGACCAAGCACCACGCCCGCCACCAGCTCGCCGATCACCGAAGGCATTTTGAAGCGTACCGCCAGCTCCGCCAGGATCCGGGCCAGCAACAAGATGACCATCAGCTGCAAAAAGAAGGCGTGTACTTCTATCACGGCGCTACGCGCCGCCGCGTAAAGAGGGCATCTCGGCGGACGCTAGCCGTCACGCTCAGTGGTGGTCGTTGCTGCGAGCAGCCGCCCGCGTTGCAGTGCTGCATCCCCGTCGCCATGAGCGGCGTGGCTTGCGCCCGTTGCAGAATCGGTCGGAGCAACCGGCGGCGCCGGGTTCGCCGCCCCCTCGTCTTCCCTGGGCTGCGGGAATAAAGCACGGCGCGCCGCAATACACCGTAGCGGCAAGGTCAGCATGGTGAGGGTAACCGAGGTCAGTGCGCCGAACAGCAGGGAGATCGCCATGCCCTGGAAAATCGGATCAAACAGAATTGCGGTGGCACCCGCCATCATGGTGAGATCGGTCACCCAAATCGGCCGCATCCGCGTCTGCCCCGCCTTTAGCACCGCCTCGCGGATATCGAGCCCGCGATGGATTTCATTTTTGGCAAAATCCACGAACAGGATGGAATTGCGCACCTCGATCCCGGCGAGCGCAATGAACCCGATCATCGAGGTTGCCGTGAACTCCGCATCGAGCAACCAGTGTCCCGGAACGATCCCGATTACGGTAAGGGGGATGGGCAGCATGACCGTGGCCGGCAGCAAGAAGTTGTCGAACTCAATGACGAGCAGAATATAAATCAGCACCAGCGCCGCCGCGAACGCCAGCCCGAGATCCCGAAAAGTTTCATAGGTTACGGTCCATTCTCCGGCCCACTCGAAGCTTGATACATCGGTCGCTTCCGGTGGGCCCGTGAGCGTCCCGGCCAGCGCCACGCCGTCGGGTGTGCGGTAGTCTTGGAGCAAGGACTCCACTCCCAACATACCGTAGATGGGCGCTCCCAGCCTCCCGGCCATCTCTCCCACGACATACTCCATCGGGCGCAGATCCTTGTGATAGATGATGGGATCCTCGGGAGCCTTTACGAAACGTCCGAGCTCAGCAAGCGGCACCATCCGGCCATCGGAGGCTGGGAGCGGCAATTGCCCAAGCCGGCTCATCACCGAACGCGCCGCAAGCGGCAGTTGAATCACAATGTAGGTGGGCTCGAGCACCTTGCCCCGTTTCACATCGCCGAGCTGGTAACCGCCCATCGCCATGGCGACGTTACGGTTAATGCTTTCCACGGTGATGCCTCGCCGCGTCGCTTTCTCGGTATCCACCTCGAAGCGCCACGTTGCGTGCGGCTCGGCCATGTAATTATCCACGTCCACGAGGTTCGGTACGTGTTCGAACATCTCGGTTAGATCGGCGGCCACCTGGTGCCGCGTGGCGGCCTCCGGTCCGTATATTTCAGCGACGACCGTTTGCAGCACCGGCGGACCGGGTGGCATTTCCACCACCGCGATACGCGCCCCCAGCTCTCGGGCGAGCGGGGTGAGAAGCTCTCGGGCGGCGCTCGCAATGGCGTGGCTGCTGCGCTCGCGCACGTGCTTGTCGAGCAACATCACCTGAATGTCGGCTTCCCATGCCTGGCCGCGAACGTAGTAATGACGCACCATGCCGTTGAAGTTAAAGGGGGATACGGTCCCCACGTAGGTCTGCAGTGCGGTCACCTCCGGAACAGTGCGCAGCCGTTGCGCCAAGCGCCGCGCCACGTTCGCCGTGACCGGCAGCGCCGTACCCTCGGGCAGGTTAATGACCACATTGAATTCAGGCTTGTTGTCGAAAGGCAGCATCTTGACCGTCACTGCCTTGGTGTAGAACATCGAGCAGGCAAGCACGAACGCCAGCATCACGAGCACCAGAAGGCCCCAGGCGAGCAACCGGTTGCGAATGAATGGCCCCACGATGGGGCGGTAGATGCCACCGATGATATCCTGCACGCGATGCTCCCTTTGCTCGGCTCGTTGCAGCGCCGCAAGCCGTGGCCGCAGCTTGTACGAGCACCAAGGCGTGAACACAAAGGCAGCCAACAGAGAAAAAATCATTGCCACCGATCCCAGGGCTGGGATGGGCAGCATGTAAGGGCCCATCATGCCGCTCACGAATCCCATCGGAAGCAGCGCCGCGAGGACGGTGAGCGTCGCAATGATGGTCGGATTGCCGACCTCCCGCACGGCGTCGAGCGCGGTCGCAATACTCGTGTTGTCCTCCATCAACCAGCGGCGAAAAATGTTTTCCACCACCACGGTGGCATCGTCGACCAGGATTCCAATGGAGAAGATCAAGGCGAAAAGGCTAACGCGATCAATGGTGTAACCCAGCGCCCACGCCGACCAAATGGTGATGAGGATCACGATGGGAATGACAATCATAACCACCAAGGCGGCACGCCGGCCGATGGTAATCCAACAGATGATGCTCACCGCCGCCGCCGCTTCCAGGAGCGCGGACAGAAGCTCGTTGACCTTGTCGTTGGCCGTTTTACCGTAGTTGCGGGTGACACTCACCTGGACGCTCTCTGGGATGAGCCGCCCTTCTAGGGTGGCGAGCTTGCGCAGCAGGGCGTCTGCCACCGTGACTCCGTTGGTGCCCTCTTTCTTGGCGATGGCAATGGTGACCGCCGGAGCACCGTCGGTTTCTGGGAGGGCTGCATCGCGGGCCGCCCCGGTGTGATACGTGACGAGATGAGTGGTCTCTTCGGGTCCCTGGAATACCCGCGCTACATCGCGCACATAGATGGGCATCTGCTGATAGGTGCCAACGACAAGCCGAGATACATCCTCGGCGGATCGCAGATAGGCCCCCGTGATCACCTTGAATAGCTGATCGTTACCCTCGACTGTTCCGGTGCCCCGCTCAGCATTTGCCTGCCGGATGGTGTCAGCTACCTGGTCCAAGCTGATGTTATACCCAGCCAGCCGCTCCGGGAGCACTTCGATTTGCAGCTGCTCGCGCCGCCCGCCGACCACGAAGCCCGGACCCGTGTTGCGGACCTCCTTCAAGCGCTGCAGCACGTCGAAGGCCAAGGCCCGCAACGCCCCGTCATCGATCTGCAAGGACCACAGCGTAACCGTCACCACCGGCACGTCATCGACGCTTTTCGGCTGAACGAGCGGCATAGAGACGCCGGGCGGAATCTTGTCCAAATTGGCTTGGATCTTGTCGTGAACCTTGACGATCGACGGGCCGAGCGGTTCGCCGACCTCAAAGCGCACCGTGACCAGGCCACGCTCTCGCTCCGAGGCGGAATAAACATGCTTGACCCCCGGGATCTCGCTCATCATCCGCTCTAAAGGCTCAATGGCGAGGCTCGCGACCTGCTCTGACGATGCGCCAGGATATTCAATGAAAACATCGATCAAGGGTACGGAGATCTGTGGATCTTCCTGACGAGGCGTGATAAGAAGCCCAAGAATGCCCAGTGCCAGGGTGGCAAGCATCAGCAGTGGCGTCAGCGGCGAATTGATGAAGATGCGGGCGATATGGCCGGCCAGGCCAAGAGGAGGCTGCTCGACTGGAGGAATCGGTGGGTGGTGAAGTGCCGGCCGCCGCGAGCGGT
>JAGTVB010000295.1 GCA_018224385.1 Gammaproteobacteria bacterium | reverse complement strand
GATCGAATTGCTGGAAGAGCTGGTTCAGCGTAACGGGAGCTGCGATCCGGCGGTCTATCTGCAGGTGACTCGCGGCACGGCGTTGCGCGCCCATGCGTTTCCATCAGCGATCCCTGCGACCGTTTTTGCCATGGGCTTGCCCCAAGTGAAGCGTTATCAGAGAGCCAGTGGCGTTGCGGCTGTTGTTCGTGAAGACAACCGCTGGAGCCGCTGCGACATCAAGGCAATAACCTTGCTTGCCAACGTTTTATTACACCAAGAGGCAGTCGATGCCGGTGCAGTCGAGAGCATACTGATCCGAGACGGTTGGCTGACCGAAGGTGCCTCAAGTAATGTCTTTGTTGTGCACGAGGGGCGGGTTCTGACGCCTCCGCTGGGTCCCCGATTACTCGCCGGCATAACGCGGGCACTGGTTCTCGAGCTGGCCTCGGAGGCGGGCATGGCCTGCGCGGAAGAGCGGGTGTCGCTCGCTCTGTTGCGGCAGGCGAGCGAGGTGTGGCTCACGGCATCCACCAAAGAAATGGCGGCGGTGGTGGTGATTGACGGCACGGCCGTGGGCGATGGCAGGCCCGGTCCGGTATGGAAAAAACTCAATGCTCTGTTCCAGGACTACGTATCAGCTACGCACCGCGATGCGCATTCAGCTGGCTAAATCTTGGTTGTCCCGCAGCAACATTGTCCGAGCCGAATGGTGTCAATTCCTCACACAGTTACGGTGTTATGGCGTGGGATTTCTGACTATACGCAGGCTTGGCAGGCAATGCGGCGGTTCACGGAGGAGCGCGGCCCATCGACGCCGGATGCAATCTGGTGTCTGGAGCACCCGCCAATCTTTACCCTCGGTCAGGCAGGACGCCGTGAGCACGTGGTGGCGCCTGGCGCGATCCCGGTCCTGCACGTTGACCGCGGCGGACAAGTCACCTACCACGGCCCGGGGCAGCTGCTGGTTTATGTGCTGTTTGATCTGCAACGGCAGCACTTGGGAGTCCGGGATCTGGTCAACCTGTTGGAGCAGTCGGTTATCGACTTGCTAGTCGCTCAAGGCATAGGTGCTGAGCGCACGCCCGGCGCGCCCGGAGTGTACGTAGGAGGGAAGAAAGTCGCCGCCCTGGGGCTGCGGGTGCGCCGCGGTTGCTCCTACCATGGGCTCGCTGTGAATATAGATATGGACCTTGAGCCGTTCCGGCGTATTCACCCCTGTGGGTATGCGGGGCTCGAGGTAACGCAGCTAGCAGATTTCGGAATCGAGTGGAGCACTGAGGAAACCGCGCAACGGCTGTTGCGCCACTTCCTAGCTTACCTTCCTTATGAAGGTGTAAATCAATTGGTTGAGGGATGGTAGGCTATCGCTCGGCCTGAGTCATTGTTGCGGCACTTTTATCTTTTTGGCCGGTTTTGCAAGCGCTCGCCACGAGCGCGCCGTTCGAATGGTGACGCTGACAAAACGATAGCTAGGGCCGGGACGGTAAGACGCAGTGGTTGGGTAATCAGCCTTTAAGTCACTCGAAGAAATACACGCCGCTGGAGTACAAAATGCCGTTAGGACCCATCATGTTAGATCTGGCGGGCCCCGAGTTGGTGGCAGAAGAGCGAGAACTGTTGCTTCATCCGCTGGTTGGCGGCGTCATTCTATTTAGCCGCAATTATGAGTCCCCCGAACAATTGACTGCCTTAACGAGCGTGATTCACGGTTTACGGGAGCCGCGGCTGTTGATTGCCGTCGATCAGGAGGGTGGGCGGGTGCAGCGCTTTCAGGCAGGCTTTACGCGGCTTCCGGCGTCGGCAAATCTCGGATTACTTTATGATCAAGATAAGCGGCGCGGCCTGGCGCTAGCTGAAGCCTGCGGTTGGGTGCTTGCGGCGGAGCTTGGTTTTGCCGGTGTCGATTTTTCGTTTGCGCCGGTGCTCGACTTGGCGCGGAGCCGTAGCGCCGTCATCGGCGACCGGGCATTTCACAGCGATCCGGAAATTGTGGCCGAGCTGGCCAGGGCCTGCATGCGAGGTATGCGCCAGGCGGGCATGCGCGCTGTGGGTAAACATTTTCCGGGTCACGGAAGCGTCGAAGCCGATTCCCACCATACGCTGCCCGTCGATCACCGAACCCTTGAGACGATTCGCTGGGAGGACATGCGCGCTTTCGAACGCATGGTCCAGTACGGACTCGCTGCAGTGATGCCTGCTCATGTCGTTTATTCTCAGGTAGACCCCAATCCAGCGGGGTTCTCTAGATATTGGCTGCACGTCATCCTGCGCGGAGAACTTGGGTTTCAGGGCGCGGTATTTAGCGATGATGTCAACATGGCCGGCGCAGCGAGCATGGGCGATTTTGGCGCGCGAGCCAGCGCCGCACTGACTGCGGGTTGCGACATGGTTTTGGTATGCAACAATCGGCCGGGGGCCGTTGCCATTCTTGAGGAGCTTCGCCTCGCTCCGAATCCCGTTTCTGCCATGCGCTTGGCGGGCATGCATCCGCAACGGCATGCCGCCGGGCGCGAAGCGCTGGCGACGAGCACGGTCTACCGGGCCAGCGTTGAAGCTGTGTTGGCCTTGCAGCAAGCGCCTGGGTTGGCCCTTCGTGACGATTGCCTGACGTGAACCTTGACGCTGTTTTAAAACCTGCTGCGCTTGTCAGAGCGGCCTTTCCCGCCGCTTCGCTATGGAATCGGTCGGGAGCCTTCTGAGCGTCCCAGTGGACCGTCGACGCAAGCTACGGACGGTCTCGATGGGGCCGCGACGGTTCGACCGCTTTCGTCAGTAAAGTGCCGATGCCATCAGCCCCCGGTAACGGTTCACTAACGGTCCTTCGCCGCCCAGCAATTCGAACAAAGCGACCAGCCCTTTTCGGCCAGCATCATCTCGAAAGCCCCGATCACGGCGCAGGATCTCCAACAGCTGCTCCATTGCTCCTTCGTAATCCCCGCGAAGCGCTTTGATTGCGCTTAGCTGGTAGCGCGCCTCGCAATTATTCGGGTCGTCTTTGACTCGTTGCGCCAATATTTCCGGGGGCGGCGCGCCCTTGGCCAGGCGCGCAAAATTGAGCTGGGCAAAAGCCCTACTGACATCGGCATCCAGTTGACGGCTGCTCGGCAGGTCTTTTAGGACGCGTTCCGCCTGGTCGAACCTGTCGTGCTCGATCAGTAGCGGTACCAGGTCGAGGTGGATTCGATCATTATCCGGATCGGAGGCCAAGGCCTCTTCAAGCAACTTGATGGCGGCCAAGGTATCGCCCCGATCCCGAAGCGCTTGCGCCCGAAGGCGGGGCTGATCAGAGGGCCGATCCAGATACGCGTCAATGAGCGCACGGATAGTCGTTTCTGGCTGCACACCAAAAAACTCCTCTGTTGCGCTCCCATTTCGAAACAGCCGGACCGTGGGAAGACTACGGATGCCGTGTTCTAGAGCCAGCTGGCGCTCTTCATCGGTATTGACCGTGACCAACAGAAACCTGCCCGCGTATTCTTCCGCGAGCTTATGTAGGATGGGGGTGAGCATCTGGCATGGCGCGCACCATGATGCCCAAAAGTCCACCAATACCGGGACCTGGAACGACTTATCGGCAACAAGCCGCTGAAAGCTTTTCTGATCCGCTTCAAATACGTAGGCAGAGGTATTCATCATTCACTCAATTCTGACTAATGGCGCACCCTGCTTCATCGACTTTCATTCCTCGCGCAAACAAGATGGGATCGCTGTTGAAGAAGTTCAATCTTCCGTGTCTCGGCGCGTCCTGCCGCGGGGCATCGGCGGGAATTCATGAGGTTTGAGCAATGGATCCATGTCACGGCTCGTATCTTCATGGATGATATTGACATTACTGAGCCAGTCCCCGAGATCGATGAGTCGGCAACGTTCGCTGCAGAACGGCCGCCAACGCTGTGCTTCAGACCATTCTACGGATTTGCCGCAGGTCGGACACGCCACGGACCGCATCATAAGACACAGTAGAGCAGGTCAAACTCCACATTCTCCCCCCCCTGTTGGGGACGGGCGTTTTCGTTTGCTTGCATCAGAAAACGGATGGTAAAGCGATGTGGTCCGGCACTTACCTCTGGGTACCAAGGCGCGTCGGCGGGCAGCGCAATGCGTAACATTTGATAGGTGGACCCCTTCGCCAGTGATTGCTGGAAATAACCCGCCACCGCAGTTTCTCGCGTGGCGCTCGCACTTTCGCGCACCAGGCTCAGACACAAGAAAACCGTATCGCGTACAGCGTCATAGGTGGCAAGCCACCGTCTCAGATCGCCGAGCCGATGATCGTCAGAGCCTTGTAACCAGAAGTGCAAGCCGGGTGCGTCAAAAGCACATGTTCCTGCTGGAATGCTGGCACGCTGGCGTATGGAACCGAGTAGTTCGTTGTCCTTCAATTCTGCCCCAAGCGGGCCTTCTCTGGTTCGAAGTCCTTCGAGGAGACTGCGGGTTTTCCCGAGTATCGTATGTAACCGCTCAAGATCAACATGGGGATTGTGTTCTAACCCTTCAAGGGTACCCGCGTGACGCTTGAGCTCACTCATTAGCTCGGCCTTGAGATCGGCGCGACTCACAATGGTCATGATACTGATGATTGTTTCCAGCGCTGTACGATTGCTCCACGGATCAGTGTTTCCCAGCTCGTGCTCGACGCGATGGAACAAGTGCTCCAATCTCAGGAAAGCGCGCATACGCTCGTTGAGTGGTTGCTCGTAAATCACCGTGCTGTTCGGTAGACGTGACATGAGGAAGATAGGGAGAGATAAAGTGTGGCGTTCCTTAATTAATTTTCTATTACTCAGTCCTCCTTGGCAAATCTGTCTGTGCTAGTTGCAAATAACGGATGTGCAGCATCATGACTTGGGCGCGAAGCTCGGCCAAATCGCCACTGTTGTCAATGATGTCATCAGCGGCTGTGCGCCGTGCAGCGCGATTCGCCTGGGCATTCAGGATACCATCGATCGTCTTCCGATCCGTACCGTCGCGCTCTTGCACTCGAGCGACCTGGAGCTGAGGCGGCACATCGATCACTAGGACGCGATCGACCAGGTCTTGTTGACCGCTTTCTAAAAGCAACGGCACGCTGAGCACGCAGTAAGGTGCCGCCAGGGCGCGGATTCGGCGGCGCATTTCGTCTCGTATGCGGGGATGAAGGATAGTCTCTAACTGCTTGCGTTGCTCGGGATGACTGAACACCAGCGCCCGCATCTTGGCGCGGTCGAGTTCTCCCTTGTCATTAATCATCTGTTCACCAAAAGCGGCGACCACCTCTCTGAACGCCGGCCTGCCAGATAAAACCAGTTCGTGCGCCAGAACATCGGCGTCGATGACAGGTACACCGAAGGCGGCGAACCAGTTCGCGACCGTGGTCTTTCCGCTGGCGATTCCCCCCGTAAGGCCAACGACCAGAGGCGGTCTCATCTGCCTTTTGTCATCTTTAAAATTCCGTCGATTAGTTTGGCGTACTAAGCCTCAAATACCAAGCGGTCAAGTCTGCTCCCCACAGGAGCGTAACCCATCCGGCGAGGGCGATGTAGGGGCCAAAGGGAATGGGCAGACTCTTGTCCCTGTTGCAGACCAGTACAAGAACGACACCGACGATGGCACCTACCACGGAGGAAAGCAAGATGACCACAGGGATCGCTTGCCAGCCAAGCCACGCGCCGAGCATCGCCATGAGCTTGAAATCTCCGAACCCCATGCCTTCTTTACCGGTTGCCAGTCGGAACAGGTGATACACCAGCCACAGTATCCCATATCCAGCAATGGCCCCTATGAGGCTCGCTTCCAGGCTAGCGTAAAGTCCAAATAGGTTCAAACCAAGGCCCAGCCACAACATCGGCATGGTGATGTTGTCCGGAAGTAGCTGATGGTCTAGATCAATGAAGGTGAGCGCGATCAGTGCCCAGGTGAGAATCATTGCCCCGATGGCTTCGGGGCCGAAGCCAAAGTGCCAGGCTATTACCGCCGCGAGCACGCTGCTCAAAAGTTCCACAGCTGGATAACGAGAAGATATGCGATTAGCGCAACTACTGCAGCGTCCTCGTAGCCACAGGTAGCTCAACACGGGCACGTTTTCCAGCACTGCAATGGTATGTCCGCAGGCCGGGCAATGGGAGCGGGGGACCATGAGGTTAAACGGAGGCGAGGATTCTGCCATCGAATCTTGGCAGTCGAAAAGCTGAGTGCACTGGCTGCGCCACTCCCGCTCCAATACGATGGGTAGCCGGAAAATGACGACGTTGAGAAAGCTTCCAATGATGAGTCCCAGCAGCGCCACCGCAGCCACGAAGCCCGCAGGATGAATCAAGAAATATTCGAGCTCCAGCATGGAGGGATCTCCCGCAACAAGAATGCGTTGTGTGGGGGTTTGCTAGCAGTGGCCCGGAGGCCGCTTGTGGATTTACTGCGATCGCCTTGGCCGTCTCGCGAGGTCGGGCGCCGCAGTTTCAAGAGCGCTTTTTATACCACCTGTCCCATTTTGAAAATGGGAAGATACATGGCGATGACGAGCCCACCGATAAGTGTTCCAAGTACCGCCATTATAAGTGGTTCCATAAGGCTACTCATAGCATCCACGGCGTCGTCTACTTCTCTTTCGTAGAAGTCGGCGACTTTGGCGAGCATGCTGTCGACGGAGCCAGATTCCTCACCGATGGCCACCATTTGCACCACCATGTTGGCGAACAAGCCAGTCTGGCGCATGGCAACTTGAAGCTGTGTCCCGGTGGCGATTTCGTCTCGAATGCGAAGACTCGCCTCTTCGTAAACTGCATTTCCAGTGGCGCCAGCCACTGAGCTCATGGCTTCAACCAAAGGCACGCCGGCAGCAAACAACGTGCTTAAGGTGCGGGCAAAGCGTGCAACGGACGCCTTCACCAGCAGGCTGCCGAAAATTGGCAGCTTTAGCGAAACGCGGTCCAACAGGCGGCGGAACGCAGCGCTGCGCCGTTTGCCGGTGATAAAGCCCCAGACCGCCAGCCCAATCGCGCCGAAAATTAAATACCAGCGCGCTACGAAAATATCCGACAGATTGATAACGAGCTGAGTCAGCGCAGGCAAATCGGCACCGAACCCCTGAAACAGCTCGGCGAATTGGGGAATGACAAAGATCATGAGGATGGCGGTGATGATAAACGCCACCACGAGCACCGCTGTGGGATAGAACAGCGCCTTCTTGATCTTTGATTTGATGGCCTCGGTCTTTTCTTTGTAGGTGGCGATCTTTTCCAATAGCGTCTCAAGAATACCGCCTGCCTCGCCGGCACGTACCAGATTGACGTACAGGTCGTCAAAGTAAAGCGGGTGTTTGCCGAGGGCGTCGGCTAATGGATTTCCCGCCTCCACGTCGCCCTTTATGGTGAGGATAAGGTCCTGCATGGCAGGATTCTCATGTCCCCGCCCGACGATCTCGAAGGATTGCACAAGTGGAACGCCCGCTGACATCATGGTGGCCATTTGGCGACTGAAGATCGCAATGTCCTTGGTGGTGATCTTTTTCCTGCCGCCACCCAGTAACGGTTTTGGCTTTTTCTTGACCTTGAGAGGACTGATGCCTTGGCGGCGTAGGGTGGCCTTAATGAGCGCGTCACTGGTGCCGGATATCTCCCCTTTGACGCGTTTACCGGATTTGTCCGCGCCTTCCCAGGTATACATCATGGCTTTCGCGGCTGTTTGGGGCATAACGGACTACTCCAGGGTTACGCGGTTAACTTCTTTAAGGCTGGTGATACCATCTTTCACCTTCTTAAGGCCGGAGCGGCGCAGATCCGGAATGCCTTCCTTAGCGGCTTGATCCGCCAAGTCTATGGCGTTTCGACCTTCCATGATCATGCGCTTCATCTCGTCGGAAACCGGCATGACCTGATAAATGCCCACCCGGCCCTTGTACCCGTCATTGCAACGATCACACCCGACTGGCTCAAAGACGGTGAAGCCGCTTTGCGTTTCTTCCTCGGTAAAGCCCTCGGCAAGCAACGCCTCGCGAGGAATTTCAGTTTCCTGCTTACAGTGCTCGCACAGGCGCCTCGCGAGCCGCTGAGCGCTTATTACGTTGACTGCCGTGGCGATGGCAAACGGGGGAATTCCCATGTCGATCATGCGCGTTAGGGTCTGCGGGGCGTCGTTGGTATGCAGCGTTGCCATGACCATATGCCCTGTTTGCGCCGCCTTGATCGCAATGCCCCCCGTACTGAAGTCGCGAATTTCACCCACGAGAATGATGTCAGGATCTTGTCGCAAGAAGGCCTTCAGCGCCTTTTCGAACGTCATCCCGGTTCTCTCATCGACCTGCACCTGGTTGACGCCCGGCAGATTGATTTCCACGGGGTCCTCTACCGTGGAAATATTGACGTCCTCTTTATTGAGTATATGGATACCGGTGTAGAGCGACACGGTTTTACCGCTGCCGGTTGGTCCGGTCACCAGGAACATCCCGTAGGGCTTGTGGAGGTTATCGAGAAAAATCTTTCGCTGAAAATCTTCATAGCCGAGGGCATCGATGCCGAGACTTGCGCTGCTCGGATCGAGAATGCGCAGCACCGTTTTTTCGCCGAACAGCGTCGGACAGGTGCTGACACGAAAATCAATCGCCTTGGTCTTGGACAGCTTAAGCTTTATTCGGCCGTCCTGCGGCACCCTTCGCTCGGACACGTCGAGCCGCGACATGACTTTGATTCGCGCGGTGATTTTCCCCGCCAGGGGAAGCGGTGGTTTTGCCACCTCCCGAAGCACGCCATCCATACGAAACCGCACGCGGCAAAACTTCTCGTAAGGTTCCATATGGATGTCCGACGCCCCCTTCTTGATGGCATCAAGCAGGATCTTATTGACAAACCTGACCACCGGCGCATCGTCTATCTCGCTCGGCTCGTCGCGAGCTGGCTGATCGTCGGCGCCGACATCAAGATTGTCGAGATTCTCGAGATCGTCCCCTGGGACAAGCTCGGACATCGTCGTATCAGCCTCCTCAAGCCCTTTTTCCATGACTTGAGTGAGCTTATTTTCCTCGACCAGGATGCCTTCAACGCTTAATCCGGTGTGGAACTTGATCTCATCGAGGACGTGATGGTTGCTCGGATCGGATAACGCAACGAACAGGCGACTGCCACGATGGTAGAGAGGAAAGACGTGATGCTGCCGGATAAGCTTTTCGGATACGAGCTTGACCACCTCATTTTCGATCTCGACGGCGCTAATGTCGAGCAGGGGCATGCCAAATTCATGGGCCGCCGTATTGGCGACTTCAGTGGCATCTGCAAGCCCTTTGCGCACGATGTAACTGACGAAGCCGATCTTCGCCTGGGTTGCCTCGGCGAAGGCTCGGACCGCGTTCTCCTCGCTAATGAGTCCGTCGATGACGAGCTTGCGCGCGAGGCCCGTCAATGGTATCCGTTCAGTGGAGATGGCCATGATTCACCCTTGTGCCCCGGCGCTTTAGTTCGGCCACAGCAGGGAAAACATTAGCCAATGACCCCCGCCGGCTGCTCGGGCGGAGCCATCCACCGTGCGATGGAGATGCGGTACGAGTATCGATGTTTAGGAATAAGCGAGAGGTGAGCGCCGGGTTAGACGGGGCGGCTGGCTTCGGTGAGCCAGATAACACTGGCCATGCGGCCCGTTATTCCGTCGCGGCGAAACGAATAAAACCGGCGCGCGTCACGGTAGGTGCAAAGGTCGCCGCCATAAATGTCGCGCACGCCAAGAGCGGCCAAACGCTGTCGGGCAAGCCCGTAGAGATCAGCCCACCAGTGGCCTTCTCGCGCCAAGGAAAATGCATCAGCGGCGCGACGGTTTTGTTTCACAAAAGCCTCGCGCACCTCCTCACCAACCTCGAAGTGACGAGCACTGATCGCCGGGCCCAGCCAGGCGAGCAGCTCATGCTCGGGAGCACTAAAAGCAGCAATCGTCGCTTCCAGGATCCCCGCGGCGAGGCCGCGCCAGCCAGCATGCGCCGCCGCAACTTCGGTACCGGTGCGATCACAGATCAGTACGGGCAGGCAGTCGGCTGTGAGTATGGCACATACCCTGTTTGGCACGTCCGAGACTACGCCATCGGCTCGGGTTGTCCCGGCCCTGAGGTCTGCCGTCGTCACCACCGTGGTACCGTGCACCTGATTAAGCCACCGGGGGGTGGTGGGCAGTTTCGCGGTTTGACGGAGGAGGGCGCGGTTATGCGCCACCGCATCCGCATCATCGCCCACATGTCGGGCCAGGTTCAGTCCGTCCCAGGGCGGCTGGCTATGACCACCTTGGCGGGTGGTGGTGAAAGCGGTTACGGATGCAGGTGCGGGCCAATTGGGCGTTACCCAAAACTGAGCCAGTCCTGGTGCCGTGGACGTTCTACGGAGCGGGTCAGTCATGCTGCTCGATTGGCTCTCAGAGGTGGTGAAGAAACCGTCACGAGCGGCGTGAGCGCAGGTGCACGGCGCGCCGCGATGAGACCTCTCCAAATAGATAGGTGAGGAGCGGGCAACCGCCCAACGCAGTCAGGGTGAGGCTTAGCCGGCCGAGTCACAAGCTCTAAGCTTTTCAAGTAAACCGAACATATCTTCGGGCAGCGGCGCGTCAAAAGTGAGCCGATGGCGGCCTAGAGGATGCTCGAGTTCAAGGTGGGCCGCATGCAGTGCTTGTCGTCCAAAATTCAACAGCGCATTGGTGATGTTGGCATCCCCGCCGTTGTGGGTTCGGGGACGTTTACCATAGACAGGGTCCCCCACCAACGGGTGGCCGAGGTGTGCCATATGCACACGAATCTGATGTGTGCGTCCGGTGTCCAACGACAGGCGAATGAACGTACCTGCGAGAAAACGCTCTAGAATTCGGTAGTGGGTGGTGGCCGGTCTGCCCGATGAGATTACCGCCATCCGAGTACGTTGCGCGGGATGTCTTCCGATCGGGGCGCGGATTACTCCTCCGCTGGTCAAGGTGCCGATCACAAGTCCGAGGTACTCGCGGGTTATGGCACGTGCTTTGAGTTGGTCCACAAGCTGTTTGTGGGCACGAAGAGTGCGGGCGACTACGAGCAGTCCGGTTGTATCTTTGTCCAAGCGGTGGATGATGCCGGCGCGGGGGACCTGAGCAAGCTCGTGAAAGTGATAGAGTAAGGCATTAACCAGAGTGCCACGGAAGTTACCGGCGCCGGGGTGTACCACGAGTCCCTGCGGTTTGT
>JAGTVB010000294.1 GCA_018224385.1 Gammaproteobacteria bacterium | reverse complement strand
GTGAGCGCTGGGCCTGAAAAGCGCTCTTGAGTCATCGGCCTTTGCACCCCAGTATAATGCGCTCGTGCGTCCTTCGGTTATTCGACGACGCTGGTTGCCATCCATTCGTCAGTGCGTGTCCAGGTGGCGGCGCACTCACCGCCGTGGAGCAGGGAAGCTCATGTCGTCTTTCCACCATGCCCCGCGGTTTCACCCTTGCCCCAAGAGGCGCACGTAAGGAGAAAAGCACAGCCATGGAGCGCGCGTCGAGAGTTGAGGAAAAACCAAGAAACACTTTTGAGTCGTTCGTACAGAGCTGGACCAAAGGGGTGATGCGCTTTGCCCGTTGGGTGCTGCTGGCGTGGACGCTGGTGGCCATTGGTGCTGGGCTTTTTGCGGTTAACAATCTGGGCCTCGATGCGGACGTCACCCACATGGTGTCTGCGGAGTTGCCGGTTCGCAAAGCCCAGGACAAATATCGACAGGCCTTCCCGCAGTATGCCAATTTGATGGTACTCGTCGTCGAAGGCGAGGTTCCTGAATCTGTGGACGATGCCGCAGAAGCGCTCGCATCGCGCCTAGAGCAGGACCAGCGCCTGTTTCAATCCGTTTACGTGCCCGGCGCCGGTCCCTTCTTCGAAACCCATGCGCTTCTCTATCCCAACCTCGACGAGCTGCAGGAGCTGGCCGACCAGATGGCCGCTGCTCAGCCCATCCTGGGCCAGCTGACCACGGACTTCAGTCTGCGCGGGCTGTTCAACACCCTGGCAACGGTCATCGGGAACGTCGATAGAAACGATACCATTGAGCTCTCGCCAGTGCTGAACGCAGTTAACGCCACGCTGCGATCGGCCCTATCCGACGAGGGTCCCCCATCCCCGTTGTCCTGGCGGGCCCTGCTGCAAGGGAAATCCGCTGACGAGGGGGGCGTGGCCCGCCGCTTTGTCCTGGTTCAGCCACAGCCCGATTACCGTGCCTTATTTCCTGTGGCGCCTGCGATTGCCGCCATACGCAATGCCGCCACGGCGGTCGGTGTTAACGACGCGCAGGGATTGCGGCTTCGTATAACGGGCGGTCTGGCGCTTGAGCACGAGGAAATGCAAACGGTCACCAAGGGCGCCGGCTTAGCCCTGGCTATGGCGTTGCTACTGGTGACTGCGACCCTGTTCGTGGGTTTGGGCTCATTTCGCATGATTCTAGCGAGCCTGCTGACGCTCATGGCGGGGCTAATCGTCACAGCGGCCTTTGCGGCGGCGGCCATCGGTCACCTCAATATGATCTCGATTGCCTTCGCGGTGCTCAATGTCGGGCTTGGAATTGATTTTGCCATTCACTTCTGTATGCGTTATCAGGAAGTTAAATCCCAAGGCGAACCTTCTGCGAGGATATTGATCAGCGCCGCTAAGCACGTGACGCCGTCCCTGGCGCTGTGTGCCGTTACCACCGCGGTAGGATTTTACGCCTTCATACCGACTCCTTATGTGGGGGTGGGTGAGTTAGGAGTGATCGCCGGCACCGGGGTGTTTATCAGCTTACTGGCCAGTCTGACATTGCTCCCTGCCATGCTGCACCTGTGGCAGGCGCGAAGTCGCCCACGGGCTGGCGCAGACTTCGCGTTTCCCAAAGCGTTGGTCGAATTGCCGTTGCGTCACCGCAAGGCGGTCCTGATGGTGGGCGCGCTCCTGGCTGTTGCGGCCGGGCTGCTGCTGCCATCGGCTCGATTTGATTACAATACGCTGAATCTCCGGGATCCCGGGGCGGAATCCGTTGCCACCTTCAAAGCGTTGCTGGAGGACGGCCAATATGCACCCTTATCGGCGGTGGTGCTGGTTCCGGGGAAGCAAGCGCTAGCGGAGCTCAGCACGCGTCTACAAGACCTTACGGTGGTAAAGGACGCGCTCAGTATTGACAGCTTTATTCCCGAGCAGCAGCCAGAGAAACTGGAGCTCCTCGATGAGCTCAGCCTGATCCTCGGGCCTCAGCTACACCACATCGCACGCCCGTCTGAGGCCGTTGCCATCACGGTGCAGCGCGAGGCGATCATACATTTAATAGCCGTCTTGCACGATCGACTCGCCTCTGATGAGCCGCTTTCCTTTGCCGAGGCCGCGCGCACCCTTGCAACGAATCTGCAAGCCGTCTTGGAACGGTTGGACTCGCTAGATGAGGACGCTCGCCGAGCGTGGCTCGAGCAGCTCGAACAAGCCTTGCTGGGAACCCTGCCAGGGAACCTTGAGCGGCTTGCGGCAGGCCTGATGGCGGAGTCCTTCGGAGTGGCGGACTTGCCGCCCGATCTCGTGCAGCGATGGGTCAGCGACGACGGATGGTTTCGCATCGAGGTTACGCCGCAGCAAGACATTATCAACCCTGACGCGTTGCGGCAATTCGTCACTGCCGTACAACGGGTCGCACCGGACGCGACCGGTGAGCCAGTGCAGATGGTGGTGATCGGCGATACCATCATCACCAGCTTTAAGCAGGCCTTCGGTTTTGCCTGTCTCGCCGTGACCGCCATCGTGATGGTCGGGCTTCGCAGCGTCAGCGGGGCGCTGCTGGTCATCGTGACGCTGCTGTTCGGTGCCCTGACCACCGCTGCTATGTTGGTGCTTGTGGGGATACCGTTTAACTTCGCCAACGTGATCGCCTTGCCGCTCCTTCTCGGCATGGGGGTGGACAACGGCATTCATCTCCTGCGACGGCTTCGTTCCAGCAACGATCCATCAAAGCGTGCAGCGATGCATTCGAGCACTCCGCGGGCGATGGTCTTTAGTGCCCTGACCACCGCCGCGAGCTTTGGAAATCTGAGCTTCTCTGGTCATCCGGGAACGGCCAGCCTTGGATTGGTGTTGGTCATTGGTATTGTCATCATGCTGCTCTCCACCCTTTATCTGGTGCCGGCCCTCTATACTGCACGCCAGTGACCGCACCGATCCCGTATCGGGTCATCAAGGAGATCCGGCGGTGTCCGCTGGTCACCCTTTTGCCAACGCTGAGCGATGCATCGGTTTAACCCCCCAGCACGATGCAAAGTGCTGCGCCACGGCCTGTACCCATCGTTGAGCGCCGGTCTCATGCCTCGCTTCTAAGACGGCAATTGAAGCCCGTCTTTTGCGGTTCCTTTGCCGAACGCTCTGGCGACATTTCCTTGCGATGCTCGGAAGCCGTTAAAATCATCCTGGGTTCAAAATTCAAAGAGGGGCGCAAGGCTTGGCTGTGGCCGTAGTGGCGGTACCAAGCCATTGGGAGGGAATGCCATGACTGCAAATGACCTGTCCGTATACAGCACCATTCTCGCTGCTGTACCTATCCGCGTCGCGGGCCACCCAGCGCTTAGCCGCGCCATCAACGTGGCGACGCGCTCGCAGGGTGCGGTCACCTTAATCCACGTTATCGAACAAGCTGACGAGAAAACCGAACCGGCGAGACGTTACGTCGAGCAGCTCATGTCCTCCCAACCTCTGGTGCGAGACATGCGGCTGGTCGCTGGCCGCACTTGGTCGGCGATCAATGAGATCGCGGATTCGATCAAGGCCAATTTGATTGTGCTAGGCTCCCACGTGCATGGCCAGCTCCGGGCGCTACTGGGAGGCACAAGTGATCGTATTCTTCACCATGCCAACCGAGATGTGCTGGTGGTGAGAAGCGAAATCTACACTGAACATCTGCTACCCAAGGATTATACGCACGTTTTGGCCGCGATCGATATCAACCGGCCGAGCCAGTGGATCGCCGATCGGGCGGTGGCGGTGGCCCAGACCTACTGCGCTAAACTCACGTTGCTGCATGTCCTCGAGCATTATCCGGTTAACCGAGAGAATCAATACATCACCCCGGAAGATCGCGATCCAGTGCAGTACCAGCGCGCTATTAAGGCTGAGATTTTGGCCAAGATGACGATGGCAACGGGTTACAGCGAAACAGCACAAGACGTTGTCGTCACTAACGAGACGGCGCGGAGGCCAATACCCGCCTATGCCCAGAAACATGGGGTCGACTTGATCATCATCGGGGCGCACGGTGAATACGGCGTGGATGTCCTCTTTGGCGCTACCGCCGATGCGGTCGTACATCGCGCGCCGTGCGACGTGTTGGTGGTGTACCAGCCGATCGACAGGATCCAGCGGGCCTGAAACCGTCAGGC
>JAGTVB010000293.1 GCA_018224385.1 Gammaproteobacteria bacterium | reverse complement strand
GCCGAGTTTGCCCCCGAATTTACTTTTCCTGGCCGTTAACGCCGTGCGGGTTTTTGCGACCGCCCTGTCCCGCGGCTCGCGAACCCGCCAAGGGCTGCTCAGCGCCGTGCTTCGATTACAAAAACTCCCCTCGCAGCACTGCTCTGCTCATTTTGATGTTGTGGATGGGGCCATTGACTAAAAAATGCGCTCTGCAGGCCAAAAAGTGGGAAGACAACCCGAAAACTGGAGCGGCCTGGGTCGGCTGGTGGGAAGCGGTTCACTTTCTCAGACTAGAATGAGAATTACTGTTCCCTTCGACCCGCACTCGGCCATCATTACGCGGAGCCGCTCTTCGGTAGCCGCCATTGCGCCTTTGGGCACGCGCTCACCAAAACACCCGGTGGCACGCCAACGCACCGTTGCACTCATCCGAAGCAGGGGGCAGACTGCCGAGGGAGCGCCATGCAACGCAAGAACACGCGGCGTCAGGGATTTTCAGAGGAAGGTGCGATGCATACTGTTTTTGGGTGTCTCATAACCGCTGCGACACTCACCCTAGGGGGTTCGGCGTTGGGAGCCGAGGAGGGGCTCGACGAAACGGTGCAGAAGAGCTGCCAGACGGAGCTTGGATCGTACTGTGAGGAAGTTGCCTCCAGCGAGGGGCGCTTACTCGGTTGTCTTTTTGCGCACAACGAGAAACTGTCGGGTCCGTGTGAATATGCGCTCTATGAAGCCGCGGTGCGGCTTGAGCGGGCTGTCGCGGCGTTCACCTACGTCGCCAAAGCGTGCGATGATGACGTGGATAAGTTTTGTGCCCAGGTTCAGGCGGGAGAAGGGCGGCTCATAGAGTGCCTAAAAGGCAAAGCGGCCGAGATGACGCCGACCTGCAAGACGGCGCTGACCACTGTGGGCTTAATGAACTAGCCAATGCCGGAGGCGCCGATCGTCTTTCTCGCTTGCCTTAAACGCTCATCGGCCAGCTCATCAACAGGACGACCCGAGCGAGCGCGTCAAAATCTCTGCACGACCCCTTAGACGCGCGTCTGAAAAAGACCCACGTATATCCCATGACCAGGCCTAGCGCACGGATTGAAACAGCGCTCGGCATAGCCGTGCTGTCGCTGCTGGCGGTTGGCTGCTTCGTCGTGCTTCGGCCTTTTCTCGCAGCGATACTCTGGGCTGTGATACTTGCCATCGCGACCTGGCCCGTGTTCCGATGGCTCGAACGCAGGCTGAAGGGTCGGCGCATTCTCGCCGCGGCACTGACCACGGTGCTCCTGGCCGTTGTTCTCCTCGTCCCGCTTCTCATCGTCGTGACGAGCTTGGCGGAGAATGTGACAAGCCTCGTGACCCAGCTGCGCGAGGTGTTCAAGGAAGGACCGCCGACGCCGCCGCCGTGGCTTCGCCGGGTTCCTGTGCTCGGTGGCGATCTCGAGCAGCATTGGCGAGAGTGGATCCGGAGCGACGTCTTCCCGGGCGGCGAACTGATCGGATACCTGGGGCCGGCAAAGGACTGGATTTTAGCCACCGGTGCCGGGCTCGGTGGCGGGATCTTGGACTTGGGCCTCAGCGTACTGACGACATTTTTCATCTATCGCGACGGCGAGCGGGGTGTGAAGAGCCTCAATGCCGTTCTCGAACGGCTGGCCGGTGATCGTGCGCAAAAGTTGCTCGCACTCACCGAAGGAACGGTGAGGAGCGTGGTCTACGGCATTATTGGTACGGCCCTGGCGCAGGGGATTTTGGCCGGCCTGGGGTTTTGGCTGATGGGCGTGCCCGGAGCACTGTTCCTGGGTCTGATAACCAGTTTTCTGTCCATAATCCCCTTCGGTCCGCCGCTGGTTTGGCTTCCTGCTGCACTATGGCTATTTTATACGGGCTCCCTCAACGGGGGTGTTTTCCTCCTGTTATGGGGACTGCTGGTCATCAGTAGCGTCGATAACGTCCTCAAGCCCTATTTCATCAGTCGCGGAAGTAACCTTCCTTTGATCCTGGTGTTTATCGGCGTGCTGGGCGGTGTAATCGCCTTTGGCTTTCTCGGTGTTTTCCTCGGTCCCGTTCTCCTAGCGCTCGGCTACACACTTTTGCATGACTGGAGCCAAACGGACAGCGTTCCGTCGAAGCCCGCCTGATTTCCGCAGAAGGGAATCGGTGAGGCTCGTCGACGGCCTGGACACCGTGATCCCGAGGCATACGGCGCACTATACGCGCGTGCCGGGATACCGCTTTGAGGGATCGTGGAACGCTTATAAATCGAAACCATAATTTTCTGTTCAAATGCCCCTGCTACCCCAACTCGAAATGTTGAAACGGAAGCGAGGGTATCGGAAGAAACAAATAAAAAACCTCCCAGAAGGAGGCATTGAGTGCTATTTATCGTGGTGAAATCAGTGCCATTGATGGCGATAATTTACAGGCAAGAGGAAAATAGAGCCGGCATATTTGCCGGTTGCGGTAAGAGTCGCGGGAAAAACAACAATTCTCTTTCGTAGGGCGGTTCAGATACCAGGCGCTGCCAAAAAAGAGTGGCATTTTCCGTGATGGGGGTGATTTACAATTGGCCTAACGACAGGGCGTTGACTTGAACCTGAGAAACTCCCGGATGACGGAACAAACGGTACCGGCTGACTTGAGTGAAACCCAGGCGCTGAATCTCCTCCACACCCTGGCGGCGACAGATCCCGATTACCCTACGGTCGCCCAAGAGCAAGCGCGGGCGATTGGCGGTACGCTCAGCGAGGCGGGTAAGGGAGCGGCGAAGAAAGTCGCGTAGTGGGTTAGCGCTTCCTGCCTCAAGAAGAGCCGCCATCTCGGGGCACCGGGGTGGCGGTTTTTTTGTTTGATTCGTGCGTTAGAGCGGCACGGGCATGATTCCGAATGTTCACCCTAAAAAGCCCTCCACCGACACAGAAATTACTCGATGACAACATCCTTTCGTTGCAACAGTTCAAAAAACAAAACCCGGCGTGTAGCCGGGTAAAGACAGATTCTTCTGTCTCTCGGCTATTGGGTGCCAAATGCAGGCTCGAGCTGGCCGCGGATCTCCCCGCCTGGAAAGATGTCAGAATGCACATTCGCATAGACGACG
>JAGTVB010000292.1 GCA_018224385.1 Gammaproteobacteria bacterium | reverse complement strand
GGTGGCTTTTTGGGAAGACGGCCCTCAGAAGGGGCAACTTTGACCGGATTGCGCGCTGTTTTTTCTGCGCCACGCTGGGGATGGAATACTGGCTTTGAGCCTTGATCTCGAGACGTCATCATATCCTCCTTCGCGTGGGTCCAGACACCGCTTGTGCTTGCAAGCGGCGTTAAGGCCGCTGCGCTGATCATTGCGGCGGTGCGCGGCGTTGGTAAAGCAGCTTATTGCCCGACGGTATCGCGCGACAAAGGCGCCCCTTCATTTTCCCGCCGCTCCTGCAGTGCCACGACCGAGGCCGCTTTACAACGATTCACTACCGCGCAGAAAAGCTCCGCGGTGCGCATCGCATCATAGGTTGCCGCGTGCGCCTCACGGTTATCCCAAGGGAAACCCGCCGCCTCCACCGCCCGGGCAAGCACGGTCTGACCAAATATCAAGCCCCCGAGAGTCGCCGTATCAAAGGTCGTAAACGGGTGAAAAGGATTTCGCTTGAAACTCGTGCGCCTCACGGCGGCATTGACAAAAGCAAGATCGAAGCAAGGATTATGTCCCACCAAAACAGCCCGCGTGCAACCTGTATCGCGCAACGCCCGGCGCACAGGGCGAAAGATCGTTTGCAGCGCTTCGCGCTCAGGAACGGCAAAGCGCAGCGGATGGTGGGGATCGATATGGTTGAAGTCCAATGCGGCAGGTTCCAGATTCGCACCCGGAAAGGGTGACACATGGCAGGCATAGGTCTCACTCGGATACCACAAACCGCGTTCATCGACGGCAAGGAGCACGGCGGCAATCTCGAGCAGCGCATCCGTTGCTGGATTAAAGCCACCGGTTTCCACATCCACAACGACCGGAAAGTAGCCTCGGAAGCGCCGCGCAATTCCCTGTTTCAACGCCCGCGCCGACATTAGCTCGCCATCACCGTCCAAGCCACAGTACCTCCCGCGCGCAAAGGCACCACCACATCATCACCTAAGTCGAGCTCCGACGGGACAGCCGTGGGTGTACGCTGCAAACAAAGCGTATCGGAATTACGGGGCAATCCATAGAAGTACGCGCCGTAGTGACTCGAAAAGGCTTCCAATCGATCGAGCGCTCCGACCGCTTCAAAAACCTCGGCGTAAAGTCCCAGCGCAATGGGAGCGGTATAAATCCCCGCGCTCGCACACGCGCACTCCTTGCTGGCCTTGGGGTGGGGCGCCGAGTCGGTGCCGAGAAAGAACTTCGGGCTGCCGCTAATGGCGGCCCTGATGAGCGCCCGGCGATGACGTTCGCGCTGCAAAATAGGGGCACAGAAATGATGCGGCTGAATCCCCCCTTGCAACAGTGCATTTCGATTCATCAGAAGATGGTGAGCGGTGATGGTGGCCGCGACGCGCATCGGAGCATCTCTCACAAAATCAATGGCTTCCGTCGTCGTGACGTGCTCAACGACGATCCGCAGGCCGGCAAAACGCTCCACCAGCGGCAGCAGTTGGCGCTCGATGAAGATCTGTTCCCGATCAAAGACGTCCACCTGGGGATCGGCCACCTCGGCATGAATCAATAACGGCAGATCATGGGCTTCGAGAGCTTCCAATACACGATAGATGCGTTCCAGATTGCATATGCCGGCGCTCGAGTGGGTGGTCACCCCGGCAGGGTAAAGCTTCACGCCGTGGATCGCGCCGCTCGCCTTGGCCGTTTGCATCTCTTCCGGTGAGCTCTCCTCGGTCAAGTACAGCGTCATGAGTGGCTGAAAAGCACTCCCCGCGGGGATCGCAGCGAGTATCCGCTGACGATAAGCGAGCGCTTGCTCCGTGGTTACTACGGGAGGGTCAAGGTTGGGCATGACGAGGGCCCGGGCAAAGCATTGCGCCGTCTCGCGCACGGTGTGCCGCAGCGCCACGCCGTCGCGTAGGTGGACGTGCCAATCGTCGGGGCGAGTAATGAGTAGCTGATCCACGACCAATCCTCTTCTATCAGCATACCGGCGAGGGCTTAGAAGCTGTTCGAAACATCGCGGCGCTGGCCTGAGCGGCGGTGCGCGGCGGCTCGAGATCCTTATGGACTCCCTGGTACACTCCGGCTCTCCGCTCCCGTGCGCCTTGCGACCCCGGCGCTCGCGACCTGTTTAAATCGGCTGCTTACTTGCTCCAGGGCATCCAGTTGCCCCACGGCGAACCGCTCCCACCACGATTGCCCCAGGGCATGATATCGCCCCAAGGCCACCCGCCGCTGGTGCCACGGCCGGGAACACCAGGCCCGCCGTAGGGCCCTACCGGAGCGCCATAGGCTGGATAGCCGTAGCCCCATCCCGGCGGTGGCGGTGGAGCCGCGCCCGCGCCATAGCCGGGATAACCACCATAGGCCGGCGGGGCAAGCGGCGGCTGCGCGGGATACTGAGCAGTGCCGGCGGACTGTCCGGACGTGGGTGAAGGCTCAGCGGTCGATGCCGGGGGCGGCGCAGCGGCTTGACCCGCTGGCGGGATGTCGGCTCCGCGGTCGGGGGTAGCCCACGGATCAACCATCGGTGGGCCGGTGCCCGATGCAGACGGGCGTTCGGAGCCGCCGTGATCGGGTAACGCCGTACTCGGTGATCGGGGGGTCGCCCACTCAGGGGGAACACCCTGCTCCTGCGCTGCCGGTGACTCGGAACCCCATCCTGTTCCCGATGGCTCTGGGCTCCATCCTCCATACACGGGCTCACCCCAGTCCCCGCTCGAAGGGGAGGTTTCCCATTCGGTATAACCCGACGCCGGTGACTGGTCGTCAAGCTCCGAGTGCCATTGGCCGCGGGTTCCATAGTCTTGCGGCAGCGCGCCGCGCGCGCCACCAGCGGATTGAGGAGCGTTGGCCGGTGCGGGCTGTTGCGCAACACGGGTCGCTGACTGGTTATCACCCATGGCAGGCAGGGCAGCAATAAAGCTCACTCCAGCGATGACAGCCACGGCCATCACGTTCATTATTCGTTTCATCATGCTCTCCTTAACCTGGAACGTACAGCCTCATCATGGCCGGCAGCCTTGCGTGCCGACCCGAGGGCTATCGGCGCGATGCGACAGAAACTCCGGTCGTCTGTGCGAGGCCCATGATTCTTTACGATTGCGCCAAACGCTATTCGTTGCAGGGAAAGGCGCGCTCAAACGCTACCTGAATGAAAAGTAATGCAGGATGCTGCAAAACGGCAGGGGGTTGCATGCGCGCAAAACCCACAAAGATGGTTGCCAATTCCGCCGGATTGACCGCTGTACGCGGGCAGATCTCACCCCTCAGTCCCAGCACATCCAGCACGCCCGCCAGATAACTATAGCAAGCCCCTAACTGATAAGCTGCTTTCGGCCCGAGCTCTGGGAAGGGTACCCCGTGGTGCTGGCATTTCAGCAACAGGCTGCTGCCGGTTTCAAAGGCGGCTGGTGTGGGGGCCGGCCACAGGCATACCATGCCGAGCAGCATCCAGCGGGTGAGCCTCGCCGCAGTTTTCATGTTGATGACTATAAACGGTTGCACGAGCGCAGGGAAGGCCACCCATGACCGAGGCAGGACGACGCCACGCGTCGATGCGCCCGGCCCCGATGGTGCCGGTCACGAACGGCTTAGCAGAGCCGATCGTGCATTGGCGCCGGGTGATTGCGCAGGGGGCGAGAGCCGCTTGTTCGCGGCCGCGGCGGCGCAACCGACTCTTGAGCACAGACTGCCTTGCGGCTCCGGGAGAAGCGGCGCCAATACGCGAAGACAGCTTGCCAGCGCGTCGCGGACACCGTAAATTAGCACATCTGAATATTGTTAAATCGATAACGATTTGCCGGCGCATGCAGAACAGACCCCTACCAGAACTCGAAGCGCTCAGCGGAAAACCACCCGATGGCCTATCGGTCAATCCATGGAGCCGGCGATATCTAATTCGACATCTCAGTAAGGCGCGGCAAGAAGGCGTCTCCGAGTAAAGATGCCAGCGGACGAACCCTTTCCCGGCGAACACGACGCTCTCACGGCACAGGCGCTGAAAGCGATGGCGCATCCGTTGCGCTGGAAGATTCTCTGCGCCCTTGGGGATAACGAGTTGCACTTCGGGGATATCGTTGCGCTTACGGGCACTTCTCCCAGCAATATCTCGCGTCACCTCGAGCAATTACGAAGCAAACGGATTCTGATCTCCCGTAAGGAGGGGAACCGGGTCTTTTACCGCATCCGAAACGGTCAGCTCGTCATGCTCATCGCCACCATGCGAAACGTGCTCTGTCCCGCTAACCTGGAAGGGCGCTTGCGGGGTTCCAGGCACAGGGGCGGTGATTGAGCGTTGCAGCGAAAGCGGATACCGGCGCCCGGTGCGCCATTGCAGCAAAGCGCACGCGCGACGGCCACTAATCGTCCAGAATGATTTTGAACAAGCGGCAAACTGGCCCCTGGGGGAAGCGCTTCAGGGGTAGGGCCGGTGGCGCCCCTCGGGGGTGAGTGCGTACAGGGGCAGGACGTGGCCAAGTTGCGCTCATAGGGGGGTTAGAGGCAACCCAGAGGATTGCGCAACCTGTCCTATCCTCCACCCCTGTTTAGGCCGGCACACAGACCAAAGACTCCGATACGCCGCGCAACCGCGGCCCCCGCGACGACCGGCGCCGCAGCCTTAGCAGGGCCCGGCATGGTTCGCTGCCTAGACTGGGTAAGGCGCCACGCACAGTCCGTTCGTCCATTTCACTCCCGAGCACTCGTGTCGAGATTGGCCGGACAGAGCACGTTTCGCATGGTGGCGATGAGCATGACGAGCTGACCGTTTCGGATGCGGTAAAAGACCCGGTTCCCCTCCTTGCGCCAGCTCACAATACGCTTGCTTCGCAGCTGCTCAAGGTGCTGTGATACATTGCTCTGAGAGGTCCCCATCATGTCGACGATCTCGCCGACCGAGAGCTCCTGACTCCCCAGGGTGCAGAGAATCTTCCAACGCAACGGATGTGCCATTGCCTTCAGGGCATGGGCGGTGAGGATATTGTCCTCCTCAGGCGCAGATCGGTCTGAGAGCGCACTCATATTGTCAATACTAACCTCAAAACGGACACCCCTGTTAGAACCCAAGCGTGGTCAAGTGCGCGAGATCATCTCCACGTCCTCGTCCACCCGCACATAACCGCTCATGTCCCTCGCAATGCAAATGATGTCGGTAATTTCGCCGTCACGGCCTTTCATTGCGCTGCGCGAGAATAGGATGGGTAACCGGCGATCATCCTTGGCAATAAAGCGTGCCTCGATATTGCTGATCACACCGGTCCGGATCAATGCTTCGAGCCAGATACCCATAAAGGCACCCGCTTGCTCCGGCTCGGCCTCCTCGAAAACATCGCCAATAGACATGCCGATCAGGGCGCTCTCCGGGTAATCAAGCATTCGGTACGCCGCTGGATTGGCCGATTTGATGATTCCTTCCGGGTCAAGCACGAGCAGTGCTTCACCCATGGTCTCGATGATGTTCTCCAAATACTGTTTCGCCCGATCGAGCGCTGCCGTGCGCGCGGCCACTTTCTCTTCAAGAATGCGGTTCAGCGCCCGTTCCCGCTCGATAAGTCTAAAATAAGTGCTGATCTTGTTGATTAAGAGATTGTCGTCGATGGGCTTGAGCAGATAATCCACCGCCCCAATGGCATATCCTTTGCGCTGAAATTCCTCAGTCTTATACGCGGCGGTAAGGAAAATGATGGGGATATCTGCCGTACGGCGGCGTACCTTCAACATGGAGGCGGTCTGAAAGCCGTCCATATCCGGCATATGGATATCCAGGATAATCAGATCGATGTCCCCTGTCCGCAGCGCTATCTTGAGCGCCTCCGGTCCCGACTGGGCCTCGAGAATCTCGGCATCGATGTGCTTCTCGATGAGCGCGCGCAAGGTATACAAATTGTTCTCATTGTCATCCACCAGCAGCAACTTAAAATTGGCATGCCGCTTTGTAACGACCGCCATGCTAGGCGCCCTCGCTGCCCACTGACGAGGCCGGCGCTTTGAGGTAGTCGGCCAGCAGATCTCTTAGCTCCATCGGGTTTACGGGCTTGATAAGCACATCGTCCGCGCCCCGGGCGAGACAGGCTTGCCGATCCAATTGGTCCGCCCGCGTAATCAATGCCACCACAGGAACCTCGCGTAGCTTGGCGCGCGCGCGCAGGCGCGCGATCACATCAAAACCACCCATGCCGGGCATCATAATGTCCATCAGCACCAAATCAAAGTCGTTGTCCTCAGCAAGGGTCTCTAGCGCCTCGGTGCCATCTCCAGCGGCAGTCACCTGTAAGCCCCACCGCTCCAATACCGGCACCAATTCCAGCAGATTTTTTACTTCATCATCAACCACGAGGACTCTGTGCGCCGAAAAATCGGCTTCCGGAAGCGCTTGCTGCTCAACAACTGCTACCGCATCGTCCGTTGATTCCTGACCCAGCGCTTCTGCGGGTGCCGGCTCGAACACCAGCGGCAAGAATAGGGCAAAGATCGACCCGCGACCCTCTTCGCTAACGAGGCCGATGCGCCCTCCCATCAATTGAGCGAGCTCGCGGCTGATGGACAACCCGAGCCCGCTGCCACCGTATCTGCGCCGGGTCGAGCCATCCGCTTGTTTAAACGCCTCGAATATAAGCTCGTGCTTGTCCTTAGGGATGCCGATGCCCGTGTCATGCACGCTGAGCATCACCGGCCGTTCGGCGGCATCGGCTTCGGCGCTGCGACTCAGCTTCACCCGTACTTCGCCCTCACGGGTGAACTTCACGGCGTTGGAGAGAAAATTTTTCATGATCTGCGCGACACGATCACCATCCGAGACGACGAAACGCGGCGCATCTTGGTCAATCTGCAGGCTCAGTAGGATCCCCTTGGCATCAAACTGGGGGCGCACCAGCTCGATCAGCTCGGCCAGCATATCCGGCAGCGCCAGGCGTTCAATGCGAAAGATCGTCTGCCGCGCCTCGATACGGGAAAGATCCAGAACATTATCGATCAGCGCGGCGAGATCGTTGGCGCACTGGTAAATCACACGGGCCTGCTTGGCCTGATCAGCAGACCAGCTTCGAACGGGCCTTTCCGCCGACAGCTTGGAAAGCAGCAGGATAGAGTTAAGCGGCGTGCGCAATTCATGGCTCATGTTGGCCAGAAACTCCGACTTGTAGCGGTTGGACTCCTCAAGTTCTCTTGCATGATCGCGCAGGGTTTGACTTTTCTGCGCATGTTGCTCGGCGAGTTGGCTTAAGTTCTCTGCCAACTCACGCAGCTCAGGCGGTCCGCGGCGGATGAACCGAACTGCCTCGTCACCCTTGAGCACCCGCGCAATATTGTCGGTGAGCTCTTGCCCAAATGCCTCTGCCCGCACCGCCACGTAGCGGGCGACGACGAATACGATGATGATCAGCACCAACACAATGGTGAGGATGCGCGTCTCTAGGGTGCGGCGGAACTCGGTGATCGGATTTGAGTCGACACGCCGCCCCACCCATAAGGGACCCGACTGCTCTGTGACCAACAAAGGCGCC
>JAGTVB010000291.1 GCA_018224385.1 Gammaproteobacteria bacterium | reverse complement strand
TCCGTGGGCAAGGAGATACACTTCCATGAGGTACGCGCCTATGCGCGCAGGATGCGGGAGCACTATCCGCATATCTATCAATTCGAGGCGCAGACCAAGGTTGCCTCATCGGATCTGGCCGCGTTTGAGCGACGCATGCGCGCGGCGGGCTATCCAAACTATAAAGTGCGGCAATTCAACTACGAAACCGATCGCCGCTGGCAGGAGGTCAAGCCCCAGCCCTTACACTATCCGATCTACTTCATGGAACCCGTAATCCCGGAAGCAAAACCGGTGCTCGGTCTCGATGTGTTTTCCCTTCCGCATCTCCGGCAGGCCATCGTGAAGGTTGCGCGTACCGGTCGAACGGTCGTCTCATCGCCCGTTCAGCTGATCGAGGGGGGCCGGGCCTATATCCTTTTTGCGCCGGTGGATCGCGCCCCGGTCGCCGCCACACGCCCCGCTATGGGCAAGCCTTACTATCCCGAAGTCATCGTCTCGGTGGTGCTTCGTACCCAGGAGTTGATCTCCGAGCGAGAGCTCTTGTCCGCGGACGATATCATCCTTTATCACTCGGCATTTGGGTCGCAGGATCCCCAGGGTTGGATCTATCGCCATCCCGTACCGTCCCCGAGCCTCCTGGAGCGGGCGTTGCTGCCACGCCTTTCCTATAGCCAGTCGCTCGCTGTGCCGGGGCACCCCTTCGTCTTGCAAGTGTGCAAACAGCTGACCTGGAGCGTTCTCAGTAAGCCCCTAATGATGGCGGTTTGTGGCTTCTTGGTGCTCACCTCCTTGGTGCTCGCGTTCCATATCCGTGCCCGGCGGACCAGCGAAGGGCAGCGGGATGAAGCCACTCGAGCGCTGGCGGCCGAACGCGATTTGCTCAATGGCATCACCGAGACTGCGGTCAGTGCCATTGTCGTGTTTGACCGCGAGGGATCCGTGACCTTCGCCAACCAGCGTGCAGAGAATATTCTCGGCCTGACGCGCCATGAAAACGGTTGGCGCTCTGATAGCGGTGGGCAGTGTACGTTCATCCCGTGCGTGGGACCTCCCGTTGCGCAGAGTAACCCGATGCTGCGCCGGATCCTTGACAGCGGTAAACCGGTTTTTGCTGCCCAGCATGTTCTTCAATGCCCGGACGGCTCGTGCAAGCTACTGTCGATTAACGCCGCGCCGCTTAAGGATGGGGCGGGCGCCATCAACAATGTGGTCTGCGCGGTAGAGGATATTACCGAACGCAAGCGTGCCGAACAGCAGCTTAAGCAGAATGAAATCCAACTTCGTAAACAGGCGCGGCAACTCGCTGAGGCGGATCGGCGCAAGGATGACTTCTTGGCAATGCTGGGTCATGAGCTGCGCAATCCGCTCTCCCCGATCCGCAATGCCGTTGCCTGGTGCCAAAGGCATCCCGACTATCTGCACCCCAGGGCCAACTGGGCCAAGGAGGTTATCGCGCGCCAAGTCGAGCACCTTACGCATCTGGTGGACGATCTACTCGACGTCTCCCGCATTACCCAAGGCCGGATCGAGCTGCGCAAGGCGCCCACGAATCTTGCCGAGGTGGTTTCCCGAGCGCTCGAGATCGTCGCGCCCACCATCGATGGCCGCAAGCAGGACCTGAGCGTGTGCTTGCCGGAGGCCCTGGTGTGGCTGCACGCCGATGCGATCCGCCTCGCTCAGGTGGTCGGCAATCTGCTCGACAACGCCTCCAGGTGCACGGAAGTAGGCGGGAAACTTTGGGTGACCGTGACTCGTGACGCCGAGCAGGTGGTGATCCGTGTGCGCGACAACGGGATCGGTATACCTGAGGACATGCTGGCGCATATTTTCCAGCCGTTTCAACGGGTAAATTGTCCTGCAGACACGGGAGGAGGTGGCTTGGGCCTTGGGCTTGCCCTGGTCCGAAGCCTGGTAAAGCTGCACGGAGGTAACGTCAGCGCCTTCAGTCCAGGGCCTCGGCAGGGAAGCGAGTTTATCGTGCGGCTCCCGGTATTAGCCGAGCCGGTGCCGCAGATCTCATCTGCAGCGGTTAGTCGTGGCCGACCGGCCAAGCTGGCGTCGAACACGCTGGCGTCGAAAAGGATTTTGGTGGTCGATGATGAATCGGATGCCGCCTTCTCCCTGGCCATGTTGTTGGAAACCATGGGACACGAGACGTGTACGGCGTCTGATGGTGCGCAAGCCCTGGAAGCGGTAGCGAGCTTCCAGCCTCAGGTGGTGATGCTTGACCTTGGGCTGCCCGGTATGGATGGCTACGAAATTGCCCGTCGCCTGCGCCGCGCCCACACCCACCAATCGTTGTTGCTGGTCGCCCTGAGCGGTCATGGACAGGTGGAAAACCGCCGGCGCTCGCAGGAGGTGGGAATTGACCAGTATCTGACCAAGCCCGTGGACGATCACGCGTTGGAATCATTGATTGATGATTTTACGCCCCTTCAAGGTTTGTCTCAGCGCCGCACTGATCCAGGTCCCGGCGGCGCATAGGGGTGATTGGACACCCATGATAAGCACTCCTGCGGCCCCGTAGCCGTGGCCAAGTG
>JAGTVB010000290.1 GCA_018224385.1 Gammaproteobacteria bacterium | reverse complement strand
CGGAAAATTCTCTGTTCCATCCCAGTCCCTCAGAAACATGAAACAGGCGAAGATTTCGATAGGAGCCATCGCCCTCTAAAACCAATAATTTCGTCGCCGACGTCGTTGCGACCAAATCACCGTCCCTCTCGACCTTGAATTCTTCTCCGACAGATTCGATTGCGACGATATCACCGGGACTCATAGCGACGAAATCCGCGCCAGGCGTAATTGACGACTGGTTTCCAGCCGCCGTATGTTTAAAGACGACGGCGTTATGTCCAGCGTGCTGTCGGATTGCCGCGATGTTTAGACGCCGCTCATTGCCTGGCTCGTTGGAAGGTTCAATTCGCAGACGCTCTTGTTTGTTCTCATCGACCAGACCGCGCAATACATCGGAAGAAAGGGTTCCCCGCTCCAGTTCGTTCGTCATCGGGCCGATTGAGTCGGCCGGATTGATTTGGAGCTGGCTTGCCTGCTCCTCCAACTCCCTCTCATTGGTGGGCGTATCTTGTGCGGCCAAACCATGCGAGAGGAAAATCAAGCTTACGCTTAGAAAATAACTAGCTGAAATCAGCATAGTAATCACCTCCTAAGTCCCCCTAGATTGTGTCAACAATAACCTTTAATGTCCAGTCCTCAGCGAAGCGGGATGTCCCCTTTAACCTGCGTTATTCATCAAGGTGGGCATAAAATAGAAATGGCGTGACTGCTTTTGTCGTAGAATCAAGGTGTTGAAACAAAAAAACCACAACGAAGCAGGTCACGCCATGGGTGAAACTTTACCGCTTTTCACAGCCTCTTTCAACCGTGCCGTTCAAGTTGAGTCGCGACCGGAACACCTGACCGGTGAAGCCGGTGGTTTGATCCAGCGTGAGCTTATGGATCGGCTCGGGATCATCGACTGGTTGAGCGAACATTTGGACGATCCCCGAGACGCTCGTCGGGTGACCTATCCGTTGGCGGATTTGATCCGCACCCACCTGCTGCTGCTGGGTCAGGGCTGGCGCGATCAGGACGATGCCGATCGCTTGCGTGACGATCCGTCGCTGCGTGTGGCCCGATCATCGTGCCGGGGGCAAACACCGCTGGCCGAGGGGCAGGTGCTGGCCTCGCAACCGACGCTGTCGCGGCTGATCGAGAATTTGAGTACCGATCACAATCGCGCGGCACTTCGCGCGGCGATTACCGAAACTGCCATGCGTCGTATCCGCATGACCAATAAGGGGCGAAAGCGCAAGACCTTGACGCTTGATGTCGACAGCCTGCCGGTGGAGGTCCACGGCCATCAGGACGGCAGCGAGTGGAACAAGTATTACGGGCGCCGCATCTATCATCCGCTGGTGGCCAGTTGTGCCGAGACCGGCGACCTGCTCGATGCGGTCTTGCGCCCGGGCAATGTCGGCACGGCCGTAGGCGGGCTGGATTTTATTCTTGAGCAGGTTGATCGCTGCCGCAACCAACTGGCTCAGCGGGTCATGGTGCGCTTTGATGCCGGCTTTCCCGATGGCAAAACACTGGCCGGTCTGGAGGCACGCGGGGTCGACTACATGGCCCGTATCCGCAACAACGCCGTACTCGACGCCATGGCCGAGCCGCACCTCAAACGCCCGCCGGGCCGGCCGCCGGAAAAGCCGCGCATGTGGTTTCATGAGTATCGCTATCAGGCCGAACCCTGGGATCGCGCCCGGCGCGTCGTGCTAGTGGTCCTGGAGCAGCCCGATGATCTGTTTTTGCATCACTTCTGGCTGATCACCAACCTGACCCCGGGGAACTGCGACGGCGAACAACTCCTGGCGCTGTATCGCCAGCGCGGCAAGGCCGAAGCACATATGGGTGAGTTGATGGACGTGCTCAACCCGGCGTTGTCGGCCAGCCCGCGTCCCTGGCATTACGCGGATACATTCCAGCCGGCCCTGACCGAAGCCGGGGTGTACCGCAACAACGAAACGCTGTTTTTACTCCACCTGCTGGCCTATGAGGTGTTGCATGCCGGCAGAGCAATCATGGAACGGGCAACCGGCCAAGGCTGGAGTCTCAGGCGTTTCCGGGAGCGTGTGTTGCGGGTCGCTGCACGGGTGGTGACCGGGAGCCGGCGTTTGACTTACGTCATTGCCTGGAGCGCGGCCGGCGACTGGAGCCGATTCTGGCGCAAATTACAGCGTTACCGATGGTCGCCGGGATAGCGACCCGCGACATCGCATTCAGGCGCAGCTGCGCCAGGGGTCAATACAAGCATAATAAAGCGAATGCTTCGCATTCGTACAATAATCACGCCCAACGACTCGGGCACCGGCCTTATCCACTATCCAGCGACTGAAAACGACCCACGGCCGACCGGAAATCGATCAAAATTTGTCCAAATACTTCCGCGATACGTGGTGTGACGAATAAGCCGGGGTAAATACCTCTTGTTGAGCTGAATAATTCCCTTGAATGCCTCGCTATTTTTATCTTCATGATCTCTCCAATCCAGGGCTCTTTCATACAGACGCCTTTGCTCAGAGAAAAATAAAGATCGCTCGACGACTTCATTAGTCAATACGCTCTTGTTTCTATAGACGTGCTCGAATGTAAATAGTGCAAAATGCAATATCTCTCCGTCGCGAGCCTTATTAGTCAAGTCGCCAAATTCAGAAACCCCACTCACACGAGTAAATAACAGGCTGCGGTAGAGGCTACTAACAGCCTTATAATTCTCAGGACGACCACTAGAAATAAACGTCGAATTAAGTTTTCTTAGATGGCGCAAAACCTGTAAGCGAAGCTTACGGATTCCCATAAAAGCATCAGCTGCTTCGAAAATGCTTTCAAAATAGCTAGACATAATTGCCGATGTCGTAGCCTCCTTCTGCTGGAAATCCAAATCATCCCTATTTCCTATTTCCTTAGCAAGGTATTCGAAAATCTGGATGATCCTCGTTAGTTTAGGATACTCGTTAAAATATAGGGCCTGAGCGAGATCCTCAATTGCAATGGCGAACTCTTCCTGAAATTCCCGTGCGACATCCTCACCCCATACAACAAGCTTTCCTATTGAGGCGTGCAACTTGATCTCCGTCTCTTTAGCAATTGGGTGTAGCGAATCTTCGCTACCGAGCACGACTTCGAATATTGCCGATCCAGCGACTCCATTATGCGATCGAAATGGGTCTATTATTACTAGCTTG
>JAGTVB010000289.1 GCA_018224385.1 Gammaproteobacteria bacterium | reverse complement strand
CCACGACACAGAGCCCCATATTCTCAGCCAGCTTGACTTTAGCCATGGAGAACCGGCGGTACGTCTCAAAAAATTTGTCGAGGCCGTACGCCGCTTTAGTCAAGGAAATCCTGCGCAGTAACGCTGCTAGCGCGCGGTGGGCCTGAGGATGAAACGAAGCTAAGAAAACCGCGCCCACGAGCACTGTGCCTGCGAGCAGGCCCCAGGCGAGAGTCACCTTTATCGGGCTGGTCCACCAGGAGGCAAGATATCCCAAACCAATCCACGCCAAAACAAACGTCGATAGCACGCCCATGACCTTTTCCATGACCATCGTTGCTATGAGAGGCGGTACCGCTCCAAGCTTTCTATTCATGTGGTAACCGCGGTACACGTCCCCCGTCAGCGTCGTAGGCATCGTGTAGTTCAAGAAGCTCGCTGCGTAATAGGCCTTCAGTGTTTCGCGCAATGGCAGAACGACACCGATGGCGGAGCTCAAATGGCTCCATTTAACGGCCATAATCCAGCGATCAATCGTGGCGATGGCCACCATCGCTAGAATCAGCGGCCAGGAAATCGAGGCCAGAATCTGAACAAAGCGTTCCCCATCGATGAAGCGGTAGGCAAGGAAAGCAATGACTCCCAAAAGGATCAGACGCAACAGCGATCGGGCGCGCGACCGTTTTTTTCTCACGGCAAGGGGCGGAACGATCTCCTGGCCAGGCAAACAATTGGTCTCGACAGGACGTTTCACAGGCATCCCAGGTTGCTGCAAAGTATCGGCCACTCTACCCCTTCGTTTACCCAACGACATTTCCAGCAAAAACCTGCCCAATGTATCTAATCCGTTTGCTCGCGATCAGTGACGGACTTCCACGAACACCTTAGATGCCTCGGCAGATCCTTGAATACAGCTTCACGGTACCTTGGCTGCCGTTTCCCGAAGCAACAGCGAAGCGCGCATGGACAGTCTTGGTGTCATTCGATGGCGCATGAAGTCCAGCCCAATTATAGGCTCGCTTTAAGTGCCGATCAGGCGCACATCTGCCAAGTCGCATAATGACTCATGCCAAAATTCAGTGAATTGCTCCGCCAACAACATGACGCCTGAATAGAAATCTCCTTGTCCCGCAGCATTTTTAACGGCCATTTTTAGCATGCAGTCACTCCACAGTGAGTCTCGGTGCAGCATAACCTGATTGTTCTTACCCGAAAGCAAAGCCCTTTCTAAGCCTACCTGTCAACCGCCTTAGAGACAACCGCGCCGCTCCGAAAGAAAGACGGCACCCAGTCCAGCACATAGATCAACACATGAGCATACAAGGATTTCAAGCGGCATACGGCAGCCCGCAACAAGCGCAGCCGCTTTTTACAGCAACCCCTTATTGAGGAAACAGTGCGCAAGCGCCCCCAAGAAATGTATTATCTCCCCATCTAACACTGCAAGATATCTAGGCATTTTTTGAGCCATTTCAAAACAGAGGTAGGAGCGACCGCCGAAAACCGGCTCCCTCCCTCTCGCCGATCGCATGAGTCGAAGTGAACCCCCGTGAGCCGGTATACTATTCTCCCTCCCAGCGAGGTCCTTGCAAAACGCTCGATCCAAAAGTCACGCGCGCTGAAACAGAAAGGCTAGCGCCGCGAACGCACAAACCGCCCGCAGACGCTTACGGCTCAGCTGTTAGTCAAGGTCTTTATGATGACCAACAGACAGTTTTTGCTGAAGCCGGCTTCCCGGCGATTGATCGAATACTGCCTCGTAAGCTGCCAGAAGCTTTGGGGCCTCATACTCCCAGGCGAGCTCCTTCTCCACTCGCTTTCGGCCGTACCTCCCCATCCGAGCACGAGCATCGGGATCTGCGAGGAGCTCTAGAATTTTCTCAGCAAAATCCACTTCATCGTTCTTGCGAGCATACAGCGAGGCCTCTTGCGCCGAGAATCTCCCCTCGGTCAGATCGAACTGAACGATAGGTTTACCTAGCGCCATATACTCCATAATCTTGTTCATGGTGGACTTGTCGTTCATCTCGTTAGCTACGTCCGGGTTCACGCAGACGTCAGCCGTGTTCAGAATCTCCAATATTTCCTGGTCCGGAACACGGCCAGTGAAGGTAACATAGTCCGCAACACCAAGATCCACAGCCATTTGTTTCATTTCGTCCAGGGAGGTGCCGCTGCCCCCCAACATGAAGTGTATGTCCGTGCGCCCCATCCCATAAACGATGTGCCGCACAGCTTTGATCAGATAATCAATACCTTCCTGTTTGCCCATAACTCCTACATAGCCCACCAGGAATTCCCGACCCTGCTTCAATTCCGGCACCGGAGGCAAGATTCTCAAGCGGTCGAGCTTGGGACCACTACGCACTAAAAACACCCTCTCGGGCGGCATGCGGCCTCGTTCGATAGCAATTCGTCGGTATGATTCATTGGTCGCAATGGAGATATCAGCGGTGCGAAAAGTCATGCGCTCTAACCAAACCATCACTTTCCACCAGAAATCCCGCCGCCCGAACTTAGCTTCATACAGCTCGGGATTAATGTCATGGTGATCGAACAGAAACTTTGTGCCAAAAAGGAGCTTGAAAAAACCGCCAATTAAGAACAGCAGATCAGGGGGATTGCAGGCGTGGACCACATCGAAACCATGACGCCGGCGTACCTTCCAGGCTAAGCGGAAGGTGTGCCACAGAGCCGAGGAGTATTCCACAAAGTAGCTCTTTGCGCCCGCTGCCTCCGTCGGTAGGTCATAACGATAAATATGAATATCATCGATAACCTCATAGTGAGCTTCGCAACCCTTACCCGTCGGACAGATGATAGACACGGCATAGCCGTTGCTGCGAAGGGTGGTTGCCTCTTGCCACACACGGCGGTCAAAGGGCGATGGTAAGTTCTCCACTAGGATAAGAACGCGACGGGGCTTATCTGCCATTCACCGTCCTTGTGAGGTAAATTATGAGGAAACACGACCTACCGGCGCTACGACCGGGTCGGATTT
>JAGTVB010000288.1 GCA_018224385.1 Gammaproteobacteria bacterium | reverse complement strand
TTGGTGGGGGGATGCGATGGAAGAAGGTAAGGCCAATTGCAAGGATTGCGGCGGTCAATGGGACCGAAGTACCCCGGCAGTGGCGGGATCCTATCCGCCTAACCCGTTCGGATTGTACGACATGAACGGTAACGTCTGGGAATGGGTGAGCGACTGCTGGCACCCCTCCTACAAGGGCGCACCAAGCGATGCACGATCTTGGGAGGAGAAAGACTGCAGGCAGCGGGTGCTGCGGGGCGGATCGTGGCGTAACGATGCCACCTATGTGTACTCAACGAGCCGCTTCTACTACGATGCCGATGTTAGGTATGCGCTGCATGGATTTCGGGTGGCAAAGAGCTTGCGCTAAAGGCCGACGGGGGTTCGAGTTCGCCGCTTACTGCCTATCGGGCGCCTGTGATAGCCTCGCTTGCGACGTGGATTGCGTGGTGATGAGCAGCAGATCGGCGGCAATTTGAGTCGGCTTGCCGTTCGCCTCCATTTCTTTGAGCCGCTTGGCCACCGCTGCTAAGTAATCGGAGCGCGGCTCATTGGGTGGGCGTGGCAGCGTGAACAACGCTTCAGGGGTTATCAGCAATGCAATGAGATCGCGTCCAAAGGGGGGTCCGATGCGCCACTCGCCAAGATCCCCAAGGGTCGCACGGGAGCTCGCTGGGGCCTGGTTATCACTGATATCGGGGCTGGGCACGAGGTGAACCACCTCACCGTTCAAGGTGAAGTAATCGATGTTGACGTACGACGGGTAGGCCGGGGTGGTAATCTTTATCACCAAACGTTCCCCTTCCGTGAACACGCTACCCGGTCGGGCTGGGCTGATGGAAGCACCCAATCTCTCCCGTCTGTTGCTAATCCAGTGGGATGCATAGAGCTCCAAGACATCACACTGGTCCTCGTCCAACAGGTGAACATCATTGCTAAACTGTCGGACTCCGGGTAGCGACAGGACTTGCTCTTGCAATCGTCCCATGGCCAGCTGATCGGAGGAAAATCCTGCAACAGCAACCGCGCTGCCATGCAGTGAAGCCGTCAACGCGGAACAAGAAATCCGCTCCAGCAGGCGGCTGAGCGATGCCGCCGACACGGCCTGCTCTGGGGGTGAAACTGCCGGTGGGAGGACATCAGCGATACCCGGAGCAATCGCTCGGGCAGGCGGCTCATCGGCGCCTTGCGCCGCTTCGTTAGTTTTGATCGCCGGTTCGCTGCTCCGTCCAAGCGAGGGAATCGCCAAACTCCTATCCTCCTTGAGAGGATCTGCTTCAGCTTTCCCAGTCGCCGAAGGTGTGATAGCGGCGGTCTCTGGGGATGGCAAGGGCCAGCGGGGCTTGAAATGATAAAGGCTGATCGCCGACAACAAGATAAGAAAGCCCGCCACTAGGGGTAGCCATGGGAGGCGCCGTTGGGAGGCCAAGAATTGTTTTACGAACTGGGCCACCGTCGGTGTTCGTTGCTCGCGCTCAAGGGCTAGGGCAGCGCGTAAGGCTCGCCATTGCCTTGCCGTCAAACCCGGTACACGTTTGGGTATCAGTCCTCGACTGCGCGCCTCGATGGAGGTCAGGCCGTCAAATGGGTGATGGCCCGCGAGCATCTCGTAGGCGATGCAACCTAACGCATAGATGTCATCCCGCGGATCCGGCTCCCGGTCTTCGAGCATCTCCGCACTGGCGTAAGTGGGCGTTAAAGCACGCAGCGAACCCGGGTCAAAGCGGGTTGCTTCGAGATCCACGTCATCTTCTGCCTGCTTAAAGGCTCGGGCAATGCCAAAGTCGATGACCTTGACTTCCCCCCGCTCGTTGGCGAGGACATTAGCGGGCTTAAAGTCACAATGCACAATGCCTTTTTCGTGAGCATATATCAGCGCCTTGGCCATGCCTTCAATGAGCGGAAAAGCCTCTTGTGGGCGCATCCCCGCGCTTCCTGCGGCCTTAATCTGCTCCCGCAGAGACTGCCCCGTAAGATACTCCATGGTCATGTACACCGTGGCGCCGTCACGATCGAAATCGTATACCGTCACGATGTTGGGATGAGCGAGGCTCTGGGCCTTTTTGGCTTCCCTTTGCAGTGCGATGAAGGAGCTGGGATGGGCTTGGAATTGCAGGCTTAAAATCTTCACCGCGACATAGGGATTGCGGTCTTCTGCCTCGACTCTGCGCAGATCTAAGGCACGGTAGACCGTACCCATTCCTCCGGTGCCAAGCTGCTCCTTTAATACAAACCGGTTATTCAGGGTCTGTGCTGCAGGTTGCCCGTGCTTTGGGGGCGAGACATGACCTTCGCGCGGCGCTGGATACGCGTTCGCCTCCGGTACCTCGGCTAGCGCAGGTTCAAACCGCGTCCCCTGGTCGGGGTGTGGAGCTTGATTCGCCTGCTGAGCGAGCGGTTGCGAGGGGCTGAATTCATGCCCCGGAGGTTCACGTTTAACCATTGGCGTTATTGTACCACCTCTCGCTCGTGCGCCCGTTCGTTGTTCAGGCCGCATCGGACCGCGCCGCAACACCCGATGGCGGCTTAGCTGCTGGGTGGAGAGAGGCCCTCAGAAGTACCAGTCGAGCGAGGCGAGCCATTCGGTTTGCACGCCGCCCCCGTCATCCTCCCAACGCCCCCCTAGCTTGAGTGCAAGGTTACGCGTCAGGGTGACGCTTTGCCCGAAGTGGACGCTAAAGCGATCGGCAACGCCGCCGGTCCCGAGCAGTTGAACGCGGCCATCGACGTTGAGCAACCATCGGCTGGTCACCGGCCACAGCATTGTTAGGTTCGGTCCGATGCCGGCAAGGCAGGTGTCAGCACAACGAGTGCCGACCCCCACGACCACGTCCGCCAGGAGGCCGATGGTAGCGTGCTTGCCAACGGCAAAACTCTGTCCGGCGCCGCCGTGGAGCGCGCCGATGAGCGACCCTTGTACGTCATCGCGTTGCGCTCGAAGGCGTTCGAAACCGGCCTTGAGCCGCCAGGAGATGGGCCGAAACAGCCGGTTTCGCGGCGTCAGCGAGCGGATGCCGAGAACGGTGAAGGATTCCAGGCTTACCTGGGCGTCCTCGTAATGGCGCAGCTTGAGGTCGAGGAACTCAATTTCCGCACCGCGGACATAGCCGCCCGGGGGATCGGTGAGCTCATGATAGGCCGGTCGCAGGTGGAGGCTGTAAAAACGACGGCTGGCGCGCGCTCCGACGCCGAGCCCGAAGCGCGCCGGGAGATGGCCCTGGTCGGGGCGGGTATCCGGCGTCGGGATGCGGGACAGCTTAGTCTCGGCGTCGATTTGACTGCGAGCGGCGAAGAGCCCCCAGGCTTGGTCTGCGACTTCGTTGCGCTCTGCTCCGCTGCGGTTGCGCAGTCCATAGGTGGTAAACTCCGCAGCGAGCTCGAGAACTTCGGCTCGC
>JAGTVB010000287.1 GCA_018224385.1 Gammaproteobacteria bacterium | reverse complement strand
TGGCTAGAAGCAGCAAGCACCGAGGCTTCGGCTGGAAGCGGTGGAGTAAGCCATGGTTGTACGAGGCGCTCGGGCTCTTTCATCGGCTATGTTCAGCTCTCGTGTTGACGCCATATTTCGAGGCCATATTTTTCAAGCGCTTGCGGGATCAAGCACGTCAGTACAAGTTCCTGATAACACAAGACCATCAACATGAAGACTGAACATAGCCCGTGAGCGGCTTCATGGCAAGCGGGCATTGCTCTATACCGGGGGCGTCAAGTCTTGGTCCGTCGTCGGCGCACTACAGGACCTGGGCATGCAGGTGGTCGCAACGGGCACGCGTAAATCGACTGAAGAAGATAAGGCGCGTATTCGGGAGTTGATGGGGGATGATGCGCCGATGATTGAGAATGGCAATCCTCGGGCGCTACTCGATGCCGCCTATACCCATCGGGCGGACCTTATGGTTGCCGGCGGCCGTAATCTTTATACCGCTATCAAAGCGCGCCTGCCGTTTCTCGACATCAATCAGGAGCGTGAGTTTGGCTACGCCGGCTATGCCGGAATGCTGATGCTCGCCGACCGGCTGACCAAGGCGCTGGAAAATCCCATTTGGAGTGCCGTGAATCGCTTGCCACCTTGGCGGTGCTTGGTGGCGACCGCTCCCCAACCCCCTACGGTTGGCAGGATCTGACATGGCAACCATCATCCGACGCCGCAAGGCCCTTACCGTACAACCACTGAGAACGAGTCCCATCGTAGGTGCAGCATTGGCCTTCCTCGGCATTCATCGAGCGATCCCTTTGCTGCACGGCTCGCAGGGGTGCAGCGCCTTTAGCAAGATTTTTCTCATTCAGCACTTTCGAGAGCCGATGCCGCTTCACACCACGGCCATGGATCAGGTGAGCACCATCATGGGTGCCGAAGACAACGTCGTTGAGGCGCTGGCGACGCTCTGCGCGAAGGCCGCACCGGAGCTGATTGGCATCCCCACTACCGGGCTCTCAGAAACCCAGGGAAGCGATGTGGAGCGCGCCGTCAAAGCGTTTCGTTGCCACTATCCCCAGTGGGGACATGTCGCGGTGGTTCCCGTGAGTACGCCGGACTATAACGGTTCTTTGGAATCGGGCTATGCGCGCGCGGTGCAAGCGCTCATCGAGAACTTGGTGCCAGAAGGCATGGGCGTGCACCGGCCGAAGCCCAGCGGGAATGGCCGCTGGCGCATTAACGTCTTGGCGGGCTCTTTGCTCAGCCCCGGTGACGTGGAAGCGTTGCAGGCAATGATCGAAGCGTTTGGGCTTGAGCCCAGGGTACTGCCGGATTTGGCCGACGCTCTGGATGGCCACCTGGCGGCAGAAGATTTTAGCCCGACCACGGTAGGCGGCTTGCCGATCAGTTACTTGAAGCAGCTTGGCGAGGCTATTGCGACGCTGGTGATCGGCCCTTCGCTCTACGGTGCGGCAGCCTACCTAAGGGCGCGCACCGGCGTTCCGGAATACCGCTTCGAGCACTTGCTTGGGCTCGATGCGACCGATCACCTGCTGCTGGTATTGCGCACGCTGAGCGGCCGCGCTGTGCCGCAACGTTTGGAACGCCATCGCTCACAGCTTCAGGATGCCATGCTGGACACACACTTCGTGTTGGGCGGGCGACGCATCGCTTTGGCACTGGAGCCGGATCACCTGAATGCTTTGAGCGGATTCCTAAGCAGCATTGGGGCGCTCACCGTGGCGGCCGTTGCCCCGACGTACGCACCGGTATTAGAAGGGGCTGCGAGCGCGGCGGTCAAGCTTGGTGATTTGGAGGATTTGGAAGCTCTTGCCCGAGCCAACGGCGCTGAGCTTGTCATCGGCAGTTCCCATGCAGTGGAGACAGCGGCCGCGCTTGGTGTACCGCTGCTGCGCGCCGGTTTCCCGCAGTACGACTGGTTTGGCGGTGCAAGCCGGAGCCTGATCGGCTATCGAGGATCGCAGCTCTTATTATTCGAATTAGCTAACCTTCTGAATGCGCACCGGCATCGAGGAGTTGCGCCTTACCGGTCCCGGTACGCGCAGAAGCCGGAATATCAAGCAGGGGAGCGCTCCGATGAGCGTGCGGCGGCTTCTGCGCATCGTGGGTAGCGAACCGCTGCCCAACACCGAAGCACAGGCGGTGCGCGCCGCCTTTGCGACCACGGACATGAAGCACGTGGATCAGCACTTTGGCACGGCGCAGCGCTACGCTGTCTACTGCGTGTTGCCGCGCGACGCAACGCTGTTGTACGCCGCCCAGTTCGGACTGCAGGAAAGGGATGGCGGCGAAGGAAAACTCGCGGCTCGCATCGCCCTCCTGGAGGGATGTGCTTTGATTTACTGCGAGGCCATCGGCGGCGGTGCTATCCGTAGACTCGCTGCCCGGGGCATCTGTCCCATGCGGGTAGCTTCCGGTGCGCTGATTTCTACTTTGATTATGGAACTGCAGCGATCGCTCGGCCAAGAGTTCACGACGTTGCGAAAGCGCCTTCCGGCCATGCCGGAACGGCGGGACAAGGCACGCTTTGATGCGATGGAAGCCGAGGGTTGGGTGGAGTAGTGCACAGCGCGGGATCACGCGTAACGATACCGAGGCGCGCAACCTCGGCCGTATTCCCGGATGTACCACCGTTCCCCTGGGGGTGGACGAACGCTACTGCGGGATAGGCCAGGCTGCGGCCATTTCCCGTGACGACGTATGGCGTAACTAAGGAATCGAGTCATGAGTGAGCACATCACCGGTATCACCCGCGGGGGCGCCTCTTGGACACCTGTCTTTGTCGTTGATCTAGACGCAAAACGCTGTATCGGCTGTGGTCGTTGTTATAAGTCTTGTCCGCGAAACGTATTCGAGCTGATCGAGCGCGAAGGCGATGAAGGCTTGGAAGGCGATGCTTGCCTGGACGATGAAGAAGACGGCTTCGCCGATGAGACCGTCATGGTGATGGACCTTCACGATCCGCTGGATTGTATCGGATGCGAGGCCTGCTCCAAGGTGTGTCCCAAGAACTGCCTGACCCATGCCCCGCAACCGTGGCCCCGAAGCGCTGCCGCCTAGCGCGATTTCGCCAGCGTGCGCTCTGAAGATCGGGCGAGCAAGTCTACCGCGGCATTGACCTTGTCGATGAGCTGATCGCAGCGGAGCGAGTTTGGTGACAGTCATTGATGAAGCAACGCCAACAAGGTCTAGGCCAACGGTAATCATCGACGATACGACGCTGCGCGACGGAGAACAGTCAGCGGGCGTCGCTTTTACTCGGGAGGAAAAACTCAGCATCGCCAGTGGTCTCGACGCGCTGGGTGTTCCCGAACTCGAGATTGGCATCCCGGCTATGGGCGTAAGGGAGCGAGAGGGCATTCAAGCACTGGTCGCCCTGGGGCTCAAGGCGCAGCTCCTGGTGTGGAGCCGGATGTGCGCGATGGATCTGCAGCAGTGTGGCGGCCTTGGGGTGCACATGGTAGACCTGTCAATTCCCGTTTCCGATCAGCAAATTCGCCATAAGCTTCGGTGTGACCGAGCGGCTGTGCTGGCCGCAATCGAAAAGTACGTTCCGGCTGCCCTCGATCTGGGTTTAGAAGTTTCGGTGGGCGCCGAAGATGCTTCGCGCGCTGATCGAGCATTCCTGTTGCGGGTGGCCGAGACCGCTAGTAGGGCAGGTGCGCGGCGCCTTCGAGTGGCGGATACCCTTGGTGTCATGGAGCCCTTCGGGGTATTTGCGGTTATTGGGCAACTGCGCAGGGCGGTCGATTTGGAGCTGGAGATGCATGCCCATGACGACCTTGGGCTTGCTACGGCCAATTCTCTAGCAGCCGCGCACGCCGGTGCGACCCACATCAACACAACCGTGCACGGGCTTGGCGAGCGCGCGGGTAATGCGCCGCTTGAGGAGGTGGCGATCGGGCTCAAGCACCTCTACGGGCGCAGCACGGGGGTCGATTTACGCCAGTTCCCGGCGCTTTCGCGCCTGGTAGAGCGGGCGTCGGGTCGGCGCCTTACTTGGCAAAAAAGCCTCGTGGGAGACGGTGCATTTCGGCACGAATCGGGAATTCACGTGGATGGCTTGCTGAAGGATTGCCGGAATTATCAGGGCGTGGATCCAGCGGAGGTGGGGCGTTGCCACCAACTTGTTCTGGGTAAACACTCGGGCTCTCACGCCCTCAGATCGGCCTATGAGGGGCTGGGGATCCAGATCAGCGCCGAGCACATCGAATGCCTGCTCAGCCAGGTGCGCGAGTTTGCAACACGGCGCAAGCAGGCACCTACGGCGGAGGATTTGCGCAAGTTCCATAGGGCGGTGATAGACCCAGGCGCTGCGGACAGCGCCGCATAAAGGGAGCAACGAGTGCGCAAGGTTGCGCGAGCGCCCTGCTGGGGATTCGCTGGCGGCGCTGTATCACCGGATTGGCAGTTGTTGCGCCGGTCCGAGAGGCCGTGGCGTGGGGGCGGCAAGCCGACCTTGGAGGATTCAATGGTGAAGGAGAAGCTGCAGCAGGAGTTGTCGGAATTGACGGATGCCGAGGACTTCTTGGATTATTTCGAGATTCCCTATGATCCCCGAGTGATCGACGTCAGCCGGTTGCATATTTTAAAGCGCTTTCACGACTATCTGAAGCAGGCCGCGCTGTCAGGCGGCGAGAGTGCGGCGGCGCTGCGGGCGCTCTACAGAAGCTTGCTGGAGCAAGCCTATCAGGATTTCGTACACTCCAGTCCAGGCACAGAGAAGGTCTTTGATGTGTTTAATCGCGGCCGCCGGCAGGTAGTTCTAATACCTGTTGAGACGTTATTGAAGTAGCGAAATAGCCGAGGCAAGGAATGATGCGCCCACGTTTCGAGTACGGTCAAGCAGTGCGGGTCACCGCAGATCTGCGAAACGACGGCACCTACCCCGGGGTTGGCACCGGGAAGCTCTTAGCACCACGCGGAAGCGTTGGCCATATTCGAGACATAGGCGTATTTCTCCAAGATCAAATCATCTATTCAGTGCACTTTTTGGCTATCGGTCGGGTGGTTGGTTGCCGCGAGTCGGAATTGATCGCAGCGAATGGGTTGCGGCGCTCGGCTCGCTTTCAGCTCGGTGACCGCGTCTCTACCCGAATTTCGCTCGCCGTGAGCGGTGCCATCGTGGCCGGGCCCGGCGCTGTCGGTGAGATCCAAGACATCGTGCAGACGGCTGAAGGACACGTTTTCTATCAGTTGGCTTTCGGCAATCGCTTCTTCCATGTTCCTGAGAGTGCCCTTCAGGCACTACGTTATTCGTTCGTCGTTTGATCCACAGAACAAATTCTTCGTCCTATATTTCCTGTCATTGTTAATCTGTGTAATCTGGATATTTCACGCAAAACAAAGCAAGGCGTTCTATTTGGTGCCCGGTACCGTCGTAATCGTCATGTCCGTTTTATCGCTCATTGACACCTCGCTGTTTCTCATTTATCTACTGTACCCTTTGATTGCGCTGTTGACTTACTACGTCAATGCGCGCATTGATGCCGCGTCAGGCCGTACGCCTTCAAAATTTGCTTCCAAGAATATTGCAGGCGGGGGTAGGCTGATCCCACCAGCTTGCAAGCCTAGGTATTTCTAAGAGGATCTTTTAAAACCTACGGCGCGTGCCCTGACGGCACCGCGCGGGCGCCCGGGATATTTTTAAAGCGGCTTTCAACCGCGCTTAATGCAGGATA
>JAGTVB010000286.1 GCA_018224385.1 Gammaproteobacteria bacterium | reverse complement strand
GCGGGTCGAAGTCCGCCGAGCACTGTGGCACCATCGGTAACAGGCGTTCATCATCCGGTGGCGTGGTTGGCAGGGTCGGTCAGCCCAATTCGATGGCCATAGGCTTAACGGCGGAGGAGCGATGGAGATAAAGTGTATTACGGTGGGGCTTTTCCAGGTCAACACCTATCTGATCTGCGACCCGGGCAGCGGGGAGTGCGTCATCGTTGATACAGGAGAGGGCGATGACCTAGCGGCCCGGATGGCACGCATGGCGCCCAGGCCGGATGTACGAGCCATCTTGTTAACCCACGCGCATCTTGATCATGCCGGGGGGCTGGCCTCGCTTCAGGCGCTGCTGGATATCCCTACTTATTTGCCGGAAGCGGAACTGCCGCTGTTCGAGACGCTCCCGCGCCAAGGCGATTGGTTTGGCATGCCAGCCCTCAATCGACCGTGCGGTCGGATCGACAACACGGTGTCAGACGGCCAGGTGATCGAGATGGACCACTTTCGCTTGACATTTATTTCAACTCCTGGGCATTCCCCTGGGCAAGGGTGCTACTACACTGAAAACGAGATTTTTGTTGGCGATACGCTGTTTGCGGGCGGTATCGGGCGAACTGATTTGCCAATGGGTAATCCGGCCTTGATGCGCGACAGTCTGCGCCGCCTAATGACGCTGCCTGGGCACCTGCGCGTATTTCCCGGACATGGGCCGGCGACTACTTTGGAACGGGAGCTCAAGACTAATCCGTTTCTTGGTTACCTTCGCGTTGAAAGGGGTATGACCGAAGGTGCCTCTTTTCCCTGGTAGGCGCGCCGATTGGGCTGCCTGGCGCTAGCCATTAGATGGCAAGTCAAGATGGTCGTGCTTGCCCTGGCAGCGTTGCGCGGCCGACCCGAATCCTGGTATATGTTTGAGTTGTGCGCTCCGGTCTTTGATGCCTAGTGCCTTGCGCTATTGCCACTCGCCCAAGTTAAGTTCAAAGTGGCTTCTGAAGCGCCTCGGCCGTTTGCCTGGCGGTGCGGGCGCCGTCGAGATCCCCTGCCTGTTCGCGTGCCGCTGCAATGAGGCGCCAGCTGCGTGCGCGAGCCACAGGGTCACCCCCGGCAAGCGCCTCCGCCTTACGCGCTAGCTGCTCCGCCTGGTCGAGGTGATTCTGACGCAAGCGAATCATTGCCAGTTGGTACCAGGTTTCCGGGTTGCGCGGCTCGATGCGCAGCGCCCGCTCCAGGCTCGCTGCGGCCGCCGAAAGTTGACCCGCTTGCGTCTGGCGATCCGCCGCATCCAGCAACGCGACCACCACGGGCGTTGCGGCCAATGCATCTGCGTTTGGCTCTTGGGATCGAGAAGCCTCGCTACCGGAGCGCGGTTCCTGTGACTTTGGATCAGGCGGCTGCTCTTGGGGTAGCCCCTGCCGAGCGGATTCTGGCTGTTTCGTCGTGCTGCGCTCGATTACAGGAACGTCTCGCGGGGCAGGCGGCGCTGTCGCACAGCCGACAAGCGCGATGCACACACCCGAGGCGGCCAATCCGGGAGTCGTGATTTTCCACTTCATCTAAATAACTCTCGCACTCGATCAATCAGCGTGTCACGGGGTTTGTCCGCACGCATGGCGGCGCAGGGAGCGGGCTCCGTTGGCAGGGTGTCGTGGACGAAAGGCAGAGAGACGGCCCCAACACATTCGGCATTAGCGCGCCGCCCCTGGTGATCCACCCAAGCATATTGTATATCCGGTGGTTGCACAGGACGCAGCGGATCGGCGCCCAGTGTCTGCATGACTGCGCCCCATACCGTCAATGCCCCCTGAGCGCCCGTCAGTTGGGCTGGGCGATTGTCATCTCGTCCTATCCAGGCGACCGCCAAGTAGTTCCCGGTAAAGCCAGCAAACCAGCTGTCGCGGAGCCCGTCGGTGGTGCCTGTCTTGCCCGCCGGCCCCAACTCCTCAGGAATATAGTGGGTAACCCCCCGAGCCGTGCCGGAACGCACCACTTCTTGTAAGGCACTGGTTATGAGAAACGCTGCTGCGGGACTGACTACCTGTTCTACGGCAAGGGGGTAACGTTTCAAGGGCGTTCCATCTGCGGTAAACACGTCCCGTATGGCGCGCAGGGGCGTTCGGAAACCCCCCGCGGCAAGCGTTTGATACATTTGGGCGACTTCCAGAGGTGCTAGGGCTATCGCGCCCAACAGCACGGCAGGATATGCTGGCACAGTGCGTTCAACGCCGAGCCGATGCAGCGTGTCGATGACATCGGGAACACCGACGGACATGCCTAACCGCGCCGTCGCCAGATTGTAGGATTGCGCTAAAGCAACGTGTAACGGCACCAATCCGTGGGATTTGTTGTCGTAATTTTGTGGCTCCCATACGCGTCCATTCTTGCTGCCCACCCGCAGTGGGACGTCTTCCAATCGGGTAGCCAGCGTGTACTGGCCTGAGGCCAAGGCGGTGAGATACACCGCAGGCTTGATCAATGAGCCGATCGGACGCACCGCATCCAGAGCACGGTTGAAACCAGCAAGGCGGGTGTCGTGCCCTCCGACAACCGCTAACACTTCGCCATCTTCCGTACTGGTAATGACCACAGCGCCCTCAAGGATTCCCTCTGGGAAACCCCGATCGCGTTCCAGCGCATCCAGCTGTTGCGTCAGCCGATCCTCGGCTATGCGCTGCGCTCTCGGATTCAGCGTGGTAAAGATCTGTAAGCCTTCGCTGGTGAGATCTTCCTCGCGATAGTCGCGTTGCAGTTGCCGACGGACCAGATCCATAAATGCAGGATAGGGCGAAGGGGCGCCCGGAGGATGCTCTGTCACTCCCAGTGGCGCTTGACGCCAATGCTGAGCAGCGCTGGCCGAGAGCACCCCCTGCGCGGCCAGCTCATCGAGAACCCGATTACGGCGGCCTTGCGCGCGCTCCGGATGACGCCGGGGATTGTAATAAGAAGGACCGCGCACCAGCGCGGCCAACAATGCCAGCTCGGGTGCTCGCAACTCGGTAAGCCGTTGCCCAAAGTAAAAATGACTGGCCAGGCCAAACCCGTGGATGGCCCGGCTTCCGTCTTGGCCTAGATGGACCTCGTTCAAATAGGCCTCAAGTAGGTCAGCTTTGTCATAGTGCACCTCCAGCAACACCGCCATGAGCGCCTCACGGACCTTTCGCCAAAGGCTGCGTTCGCTGCTGAGAAAATAGTTCTTGACGAGCTGCTGCGTGAGCGTGCTGCCTCCCTGGACTACGCCGCCCGCCCTCACGTTAGCCCACAAAGCACGCGCAATTCCTCGCAGCGAGATGCCGTTGTGGTTATAGAACTCCTTGTCCTCCATGGCGATGAGTGCCTGGATGAGAAGGGTCGGCACCGTATCGATTTGGACAAGTACTCGATCTTCGTGGTGGGCGGGGTAAATCCCACCGATTTGCATGGGCTCTAATCGAACCGGTCCGACAAAATCATCGAGCTTGAGGTCATCCAGTGTGCTCAGCCGCCCGGGTTGGAAACGCACCCTAAGGTTGCGGGGAGGCTCCGTTCCATCGACATAGGGAAACCCTCGCGTACGAATTTCAAAGCTGAGGCCGTCGCGATGATACTGGCCGGTTTCCGCGGCATGCGTTGCAAAGCGGTAACCAAGGGCACGCAACTCGTCCTCCAGCTCCCGCGGTTCCAGGCGCATGCCGGGGTAGAGCTCGAGGGGACGAGCGTAAACGTGGGCGGGTAGCGCCCAGCGCTTGCCTTCGAACTTCGACAGGATGAGCGCATTGAGGTAGATGAGATAACCGCTGAGTGCTACGGTGAGCGCTAACCCTACCTTAACAAGGGTGCCGAAATAGCGCGCTTTTGGTGTTATTCGCGGCTTTGGCGGCGAGCGGCGGGTCGGGCGCGTGGGCCCCGCACGCCTGCGGGGATCTTTGCGAGAACGTGGCGTCATAGATCAGGACCAGGGAAAGACAGGCAGTTGCAGGGAGCGAATGGCATCCATCCTCACGTTCTTCCGCAGCGGCATAATAGCAGCAGTCCACCCACGGCCTTTCAGCCTAGGCTTCCATGCTGACGCAGACGGTGAGATGAACGAGTCTGGGGGTGTTGACGATACGGGAAGCAAACGACCGCTGATGGGTGTAACGCCGCCGGTTAGACGCCGTTCTAAAAACTACCGCGCTTGCCACTGCGGTGTTGCGCGTTGGCTCGGAATCCTCATGTCGCCCCATGCCCACTGCGGTTTACTCGCTCCATCCCTGGGGCTC
>JAGTVB010000285.1 GCA_018224385.1 Gammaproteobacteria bacterium | reverse complement strand
TATGGGTTGCGGTTTCGCAGCTTGCTGGAGCGACGTTCGCGGGGCGGCGATTTCCGGTTCCCCTAGGCGGGGACGCCAGCGATGGCGCTGAATCTGTCCTGCGAGTTGACCGCAAGCGGCGGTAATATCCTCTCCTCGGGTCTTGCGCGTTATGGTCATGAGCCCTTTGCCCAATAGGATATTACGAAAACGATCGATAGCATCCGGTTTAGATCGTTGGTAGTTACTCTCGGGAAAGGCATTGAACGGAATTAAATTTACCTTCGCCGGCAGATCATGAAGCAAGCGCGCCAGCTGATGCGCATGGGCGGGTTGGTCGTTAACGCCTTCGAGCAGCACGTACTCAAAAGTAATCTGGCGTTTCGGATTGAGGCCTGCGTATCGCCGGCAGGCCGCGAGCAGACAAGCGATGGGGTATTTGCGATTCAGCGGCACCAGCTTGCTTCGCAGCGCATCGTCTGGCGCATGCAGGGAAACCGCCAGGCTCACCGGACACGCTTTGCCCAAATCATCGATACGGGGCGCGATGCCGGCTGTGCTCAGCGTTATGCGACGCCGCGAAAGCCCATAAGCATTGTCATCGAGTAGCAGCCGAATGGCCGAGACAACGTTGTCGAAGTTGAGCAAGGGCTCCCCCATGCCCATAAACACGACATTGGTTACTGGAGGAGCGCTGCGCTCCAGCAATTGCCTGGCTAACCATACCTGCCCGATGATTTCATCGGCGGTGAGATTGCGGCTGAACCCCTGCACACCAGTGGCGCAAAAGGTACAGCGCAACGCACATCCAGCCTGCGATGAGATACAGAGCGTGCCACGGCCATTTTCGGGAATGAACACCATCTCGATGCAGTTCGCTTCGTCGATGCGTAGCGACCATTTCTTGGTGCCGTCGACCGATGTGTGACATTTAATGACTTCGGGCAGCCGCAGGTTGGCGTGCGCCTTGAGTTGCGCTCTGAGCTTGTTGCTTAGGTTGGTCATGGCGTCGAAGTCAAGCACCCCGCGATGATGGATCCAGCGCATCAGCTGAATGGCGTGGAAGGGCTTTTCGCCAAGCTCACTCATGAGCGCCCTCAGGCGCTCCCGATCCATGCCTAGCAGGTTGTCGCGTGCCGGGTCCACAAGCGCTATCGTGTACGTGGGCAGATTTCCGCATCCTTAAAGAAAAACTCAATCTCGCGCTTAGCCGTTTCCGGTCCGTCGGAACCATGAACGGCATTTTCATCGATCGTTGCAGCAAAGTCAGCACGGATCGTGCCAGCCGCGGCCTTTGCGGGATTGGTATCTCCCATGAGTTCACGATTCCTCGCGATGGCATCGTCTCCCTCAAGCACCTGCACGACTACGGGTCCACTCGTCATGAACTCGACCAGTTCGCCATAGAAGGGGCGCTCCTTGTGCACATCATAAAATTCCTCAGCCTGTTTGCGCGTCAGGTGCAGCATTTTGGCGGCGATGATGCGAAGCCCACCCTTCTCGAAGCGGGTATAGATTTCCCCGATAACGTCCTTCGCTACCGCGTCGGGTTTAATGATTGAAAGCGTGCGTTCAGTGGCCATTTGTTCTTGTCTCCATTATTCAAGGGCAGGGCCAATTATACGCGCGCCTCCCGGCAGAAGGAACCGCGCTGCCGGCGGTTGGAAGCCGATCCTTAAGCATCATTCCGAGTGGGGCGGTGCGGGAGGGTTGGGTTGATCTTTAATGGCTTCACACGCCGAAGCTTTCGCCGCATCCGCATTGAGTTTTTTGCCGAGGATTACTAAACCGGAAGCTTTCCGACATGGGCTCGCCCGAAAAATCAATCTCTGTGCCATCAAGGAATGACAGGCTTTCGCGATCCACCACAATCTTGACGCCCATGCTCTCGTACACTTCATCACCAGGCTCAATCGAACGCGCCAGGTCCACGACATAAGCCATACCGGAGCACCCGGTGCGCTTCACGCCAAAGCGCAGGCCGACAGTGGAGCCGCTCTCGTTGAGAAATCGTTTGACCCGTTCGGCGGCATTGACAGTCAAGGTAATCGCCATTGTTTCCTCCGTATGAGTCATCCTGAAAAAGTCATTTCGCTCTAGAAGCCGTCGCAAAATTACCGCGCGTCACCCTGGAGTCGAGCCGCCTGCTGACCACTGACAGTCCGGCCGCGTTGCCCAGGGCGTTCCTAGGTGCCGGTTTTGATTAGCGGGGATTTACTGGCCGCCGCGACATGTTGCGCATGCACTCCTTGCACCTGGCGGCATGCCACCTCTTTCACCCGCCGGCGTTCGACCAGCTGAGCGAGGTTGATTCCACCCAGAAACTCGGAAATCTGCTGGCTCAGATCGGTCCATAGATCGTGCGTCAGGCACCGCTCTTCGCCCTGGCAGTTCTCCTTACCGCCACACCGGGTGGCGTCAACAGACTCATCGACGGCGCAGATAACGTCCGACACAGCGATTGTTGTTGCCCCCCGGCCGAGACGATAACCGCCCCCCGGGCCTCGCGTACTCCGCACCAAACCGTGTTTTCGCAGTTGTGCAAAAAGCTGTTCCAGGTAGGACAGGGAAATCCCCTGACGCTTGGCGATGTCGGCCAGTGCCACCGGCCCCTGGTCGTGGTGTATGGCAAGATCTAACATTGCCGTTACCGCATATCGGCCTTTGGTTGTCAGACGCATGGCCTTGTTTCACTATACCTCTTTGACCTAATCGTAACAGGCTGTCATATCTGAGTATTTACGTCAACTATTTATCGCCGGTGGCGACTTTTCGTTGCGTGTCGGTGGGGGGGGAATTCGAATCGATCTGACAAGGTTCCAAATCCGGTAGTGCCAAGGCCTCGACCCGTCCGCCCAGGCGGTTGATTGCGTCACGCATGACTGCCATTTCCCGATCCACGGCGTGGATGTGATCGAGCATTCGATTGATCGCGTCGGCGACCGGATCGGGGAGGCTTTGCGTGAGCCCATACGCGTCAAAGCCGATCTTCTCCGCGATGGCTTGCCGATCTCGTTGCGTGTCGTCACGCTTGGGGACCACATGCCCCGGTATACCAACCACCGTGGATCCCGGCGGCACGTTGCGAACGGCCACGGCATTAGAGCCGATGCGTGCACCTTCACCCACCACAATGGGACCGAGCACCTTGGCACCCGCCCCTACAACCACGTTATTGCAGAGCGTTGGATGCCGCTTTCCCTTGCCCCAGCTTGTGCCACCGAGGGTGACTCCATGGTAGATCGTACAATCGTCACCAATACAGGCGGTCTCGCCTATGACGACTCCCATGCCGTGGTCTATAAAGAAGCGTCGTCCGAGCTGTGCGGCTGGATGAATTTCGATCCCCGTCAACCACCGGTTGAACATGGCAAGGAAGCGCGCAAGCCACTTTAATCGCCAACGCCACAAATGGTTGCTGGCGCGATACAGGATAACCGCATGCAGTCCAGGATAGGTGGTCAGCACCTCGAAGGCATTTCGGGCTGCGGGATCCCGCTCAAAGATGCAGCGGATGTCTTCACGCAGGGCCTTAAACATCAAACTTGTCTTCTCTTAGAGTTCGTCTTGGGCCGACAATGGCTGTTGTCAGCGCTTCACCGGGTGATTTTTCAGAAGCTGTTTTGCGAGCGACCTTCCTAAAACAGCTTCTCAAGTCATTTAGCTTCGATAAGCGGGCTACGGGGGAAGAACGTTGATTGAACCTTCATCATTGAGCTTGGGGCAGGCAATGCATTGTTGTCTTCAAGGTACCTGGTGCCGGTTCTTTTCCGAACGCCAGGCGATGGCGAAGAAGCGTTAAAGTGTTCTCACTGACAGGCAGCGCTTCAAGGTCTGCGGGCGAGATCCAGCGTGCCTCGAGTGCGTCGCTGTGGGCTTTCGGCTCTCCGCCCAAATACTGCCCCAGAAGATCGATGATGACATAGTGATATCGAACCTGTCCTTTGACGTCGCAGTCAATGTAATCAAAGGTGTAGATGGGCTCGCCGGCGCGGATGATGATGTTGGTCTCCTCCCGCAGTTCCCGTTCGGCGGCTGCCTGCAGCGATTCGCCAAGCTCCACCGCGCCGCCGGGAATCGCCCAGAGTCCTGCGTTTGGTGGCTGCCCCCGTCGCACCAGCAAAACTTTGCACTCCTTCATGACCACTGCTCCGACCGCAATCACCGGGCGTGCTGGATACACTACTCCACGCTCATGCACGATTACGATCGTCCCCAGATCATGTGAGCCGAGGTTGTCCGTAACAGGTGGCAAGCCAAATTCCGTGGACCCTGCCGTCGGGCTCGGGCGACTTCGCGCCTCACGATAACCCCTCCAGTTGTGCTTGCTGCGCCTCAAGCTTGGTAATGGCGGCAAGCAGTTCCTCAACCTTCCTGTGCTCCTTTTGCACAACGTTGGGCGGCGCTTTCTCAATAAAGCTTGGCGTGGCGAGCTTTTTCTGAGCGCGCGCCAGCTCTTGTCTGCGCTGTTCGATGATGCGGGCCAGCCGTCTGGTTTCAGCCGTGCGATCGATTACCTCAGAAAATGGCACAAACAGCTCCAGCTCGCCGAGGAGGGCCGTGGCCGATTCCGGAACCTGCGCCGTTCCATCCACCCACTTGATCGACTCAATTCGGGCGAGCGCTTTCAGATAATGTGCATTTGCCTGAGTACGCGGGCGGTCGAGGGACGATCCGCGGCGAAGCAGCAAGGGAACAGATTTGCTGGGCGGGATACCAATCTGACCGCGCACCTGGCGGATCGCCAGAACGAATCCTTTGATCCAATTCACCTCTTCGACAGCACGATCATCGATGAGGCGTGCGTTTGCTACGGGGTAGGGAGCCAGCATGATGGTCTCTCCCGCGTTGCCCGTGAGGGGTACCACACGCTGCCAGATCTCCTCGGTGATAAAAGGCATGAAGGGGTGCATGAGCCGCAGGCTTGATTCCAGAACTTCAACCAAGGTACGGCGCGTGGCGCATAGCTCAGTGGTGTTCGTCTCGCCCGTTTGCAGCGTCGGTTTGACAAGCTCCAAGTACCAGTCGCAGAACTCGTTCCAGATGAATTCATAGAGCACCTGCGCCGCCTGATCGAAGCGGTACTGGTCTACGGCGTCGCGAACCTGTTCGACCGTTCGCTGCAGCAAGGTCAAAATCCATCGATCAACGAGGCTGCGCGCCATGCCGCCGCCGGTCTGCCCGCAGTCCTTGCCTTCGGTGTGCAGCACCACGAAGCGCGCCGCATTCCAGAGCTTGTTACAAAAGTTGCGATAGCCTTCGATGCGCCCCATATCGAAGCGAATATCGCGGCCGGTGGTCGCCAGGGAGCAGAATGTGTAGCGTAGCGCATCCGTGCCAAAAGCAGGAATGCCGTTCGGGAACTGGTTGCGGGTAGCCCTTTCAATTGCCGGTGCGAGCTGCGGTTGCATGAGCCCCGTGGTACGCTTGGCGACGAGGCTCTCCAGATCAATGCCGTCTACGAGATCCAGGGGATCGAGGATATTACCTTTCGACTTGGACATTTTCTGCCCATCGGCATCGCGCACCAGGCCGTGCACGTAAACCTCTCGAAACGGTACGTCATCGGCGAATTTCAAGCCCATCATGATCATGCGGGCGATCCAGAAGAAAATAATATCGAAGCCGGTAACCAGGACACTCGTGGGATAGAATTTGGCCAACCGCTCAGTCTGCTTGGGCCATCCGAGTGTTGAGAATGGCCACAGCGCGGCAGAAAACCAGGTGTCCAGGACATCGGAATCCCTGTTCAGGGTAAGTGCCGCGTCCAGTGCATAGTGTTGGCGGACCTCTTGCTCGCTGCGCCCGACGTAGACGTTGCCCTCTTGGTCATACCACGCGGGGATGCGGTGTCCCCACCAAATCTGGCGGCTGATGCACCAGTCCTGGATATTGCGCATCCATTCGAAATAAGTTTTCGTCCACGTAGCGGGGACGAAACGGATGCGTCCGTCCTCCACCGCCTGGATAGCCGCCTTGGCCAATGGTTCAACACGCACGAACCACTGATCGGTGAGATAGGGTTCGATGACAGCGTGCGAGCGGTCGCCCCGGGGGACCGGCAGGCGGTGGGGTTGGACGTGCTCGACAAGACCCTGTTTCTCCAGATCCGCAACGATACGTTGCCGTGCTTCATAGCGATCGAGTCCTTGATAGGCTTTGGGAGCCTCGGAGCTAATGCGCGCATCGATGGTAAGGATGTTGATCAGGGGAAGGTTATGGCGTATGCCAACGGCGTAATCATTGAAATCATGGGCAGGCGTTATCTTCACGCAGCCACTGCCAAAGGCAGGATCCACGTACTCATCGGCGATAATGGCTATACGGCGCCCCGTAAGGGGTAGGTCCACCGCCTGGCCGACCAGTGCCCGGTAGCGTTCATCTTCAGGGTGCACGGCGATGGCCGTATCGCCCAGCATGGTTTCCGGGCGTGTGGTGGCGACCACGACATGTCCGCTAGCATCGGCCAGTGGGTAGCGGAGGTGCCATAGGTAACCGTCTTCTTCTGTGGACTCCACCTCGAGGTCTGAGATAGCGGTGTGCAGCACCGGGTCCCAGTTCACCAGCCGCTTGCCTCGGTAAATGAGCCCTTCATGATAGAGTCGGACGAAGGTTTCGAGGACGGCGTCACACAGGCCCTCATCCATCGTAAAGCGCTCGGTTTGCCAGTCTAGCGAGGCGCCCATGCGGCGCAGTTGACGGGTAATCGTCCCCCCAGACTCGCTCTTCCATTGCCACACGCGCGCCATGAACGCCTCGCGTCCAATGGCGTGCCTCGTGAGCCCTTCAGCATTTAGGCGGCGTTCCACCACCATCTGGGTGGCTATTCCGGCGTGATCGGTACCCGCTTGCCAGAGCGTTTCGTCGCCGAGCATGCGGTGATACCGGATCAGCACGTCCATAATGGTGTGCTGAAAGGCGTGTCCCATGTGCAGACTGCCGGTGACGTTGGGCGGCGGGATCATGATGCAATACGCGGGTGAGTCCGCATCCCCGCCCTTGCGGGCAGCGGGCACGAAATAGCCTTTTTGCTCCCACAGCGCATACCAGCGCTGTTCAATGGTCTGGGGATGGTAGGTCTTGTCCATGGTGCTGTGCAGAAATTAAGAGCGGCGCAGACGGCGCCGAATGTCATTGTACCTGTTCTTGGGCCCATCGGTATGGATGGGCTAGCAGCGCCTGAGAGCGTTTTTATAACAGGTCGTGAGCGCTGCTAGCCCTAGGCACACGGCGTTCACCAAAAGCCTCGTTAGTCGAGTTCACCCTCGCCGGGCATGGTCGTCGGTGCGCTTCTCGGGGGCCGGGCCGTGGCAAGCGTCATCATCGTGCCGTCGTCGCTCGCCTGGCGCCGCGAGTTAAGATTTTGC
>JAGTVB010000284.1 GCA_018224385.1 Gammaproteobacteria bacterium | reverse complement strand
GCCCAAAAAATATCCAGACCATCGTAAGTGCAACCCATAAATACCAACATCTTTAATTCTTAAGAGCTACAGCACTCGCGATAGGCATTCTGGAACGAATGCATCGGCACGTTAGCGATTCATCCTTGCTAATGACCTTAGCAAAACATCTCGCAGATATACAGCAGTATATGGACCCATTAATACGCGACGACGCAGTCACTATTCGGACAGGCCCTTCGCTGCAGTTAAAGCATGATTTAAAACCTTCTGCGCTTGCCATAATGGCGTTGCGTGCTGGTTCGAAATCCTCATGTATTCCCTGGTACACTGCGGTTCCTCGCCAGCGTGCGCCTTGTTCTCCCCGCGCTCGCTGGGGTTTTAAAGCACGCTCTTAGATACATCGAAACAAAGCAGAACATTACGATAGTGGCGATCAATTTGCTACGAATATTTACTAAGAGTACCGTAAGTAAGAGCACGCCGTCCGGGTTGGGCTCGTTCGGGTCGTGTGCGCTGGGATGGCGGTACCGGAGCCGGCAGGGGTAAGATCGGATCCAGCAGAACCGCCGATGGTACTTCTGCTGGTCGCACGGGCTCGCCACGGATGGCGAGCCCTCGAGCTGCACGGGAAGCAGGATTGCATAGTGATTCAGGTTTCCCCGGCCCGGCGTGTCCCGACAAGTCCATTCCGGGCCCGCGATACCCTCAAGGTGGCTCGACTAACGAACTATTAGTGTTAGTAATACTGACGAGGAGGATCAGTGTAAGGTGATTCCTTTATTTTGGATGGCTTCTTGCCGGAAGGTCTGTGGCTGGGAGTTGCGTGAAAAGAGAGTGGCAACTTACTCAGGCTTGAAGCGAGTGCTTTTACGGGGTTGAGATGTTTGGTCCTGTGCGGACTCACATGGGCATTCTGCTCTGCTAGATGCCTGGGTAGCGTTTGATTGCGTACTTTTTTGTACACGAACTTCGTGCGTGCCTCGTCGTAGCTGCGGTCTGGTCCGTAGAAGTTCTCTCTCATACGTGCCAACTCCTCGGCCCTATAGGCGTCTAAAGGCTTTATTGCTTCATCGTGACGGCGCAGTGCATTTTTTCGCAGCAGACTTTCTTTGTAGTCTTCGCTTTGGGCCAGCGACTCGCCGATATGGCACATCTGTCTTTTAAAGGCATCTAAATCTCCTAAAAGAACATCGTCTATGAGGCCCATGGACTTGGCATCCTGCACACCCACGGGTAAGCACTGCTTTATAAGCCTTCGAGCGACGTCTAAACCTACCCGTCTCGGCAGCAAATAGGTCCAGTACTCGGAACCAAAGAGCCCCATGGTTTGATAGTGCGGATTTAATACGACACCATCGCGTGCATACACCTTGTCAGCCGCCAAGGCCAGAATGAGACCACCGGCTGCAGCATTACCTCGCACGGCCGAGAGGATAAGCTTGCGGCGCATGGTTAAAATGCTATGAACTAGGTCATTGATGGCATTGATATTCGCCCAAGACTCATCGGCGGGATTCTCGGCGGCCTCAATCATGTTGAGATGAATTCCATTTGACCAGAAATCATTACCGCCCATTAAAATAAGCACTTTGGTTGGACGATCGCACGCTGCTAGGAATGCTTGAGTTAAGCGCTGACATTGACTGGTGCTGATAGCGCCATTGTAGAAATCAAAGTACAAATAGCCAACCTCGTTTTCCTCTTCATACCATATTTCCCGAAATGTCTTATCGGTACCCGTGTACAACAACTCGATGGCGGATTCTGGGGCGTGTCTTACCATATCTTTTAATACCATCGTGGCTGGAAGCTTGAAAAAGGCTTGGCTCCCAGTTGACTTGCGCTTGAGATGGGAGATCCAAACTGCGCCATCCACGGTCGCGCGACAAATGGCCCCGTGTCGCTGGGCAATAATCTCGCCAGAGCTACCCCGAAGCTGAGATTCTATGTGTGCGCCAAAGAGGTAGTATGCCCCAGTACCGATAGTATCCAGCACACCCGGGCTACCATCTGATGCATTAATTTTTCTAATAACAATATCGGTGGTATCAAGGGACCAGTTGATCAGGCGATCCTGTTGCTTCATGAGGGGTCTCAGAGCGCCTCGGACATCTGCCCTTGCATAATCAAGGGGTTCAGGCTTGAATTTTCCTCCGACGTATCGCTCCAGCGTTTCCGCGATTACCTGGATGGCGGCCTCTGTTACTTCATGTCGGTAGATACTCGATTTGGACGCTGAGCGCATTCGAAAACTGGCCGAAGCCCATATGTCGCCAGCGTCCATCTCTTGTGCGCATTGTAAAGCTGTGACACCCCAAACGTTTTCTCGATCGAGAAGTGCCCAGTCTAGAGAGGAAGGACCGCGGTCACCTATGATGCCAGGATGGACAACAATGCAAATATGCTTGCACCAAATGTCTTTCGGAACCCGTTCCTTCAAGTATGGACACAAAATTAGCTCTGGATCATGCAGAGCAACCGCATCTGTCATCGCCTGTTCGTTGGTGGAGAAGGCGATGGCAACAGCATGACCTGACGCCACTAGCTCAAGGTGAGCCCGCTGGGTTAGGCTGTTATATGATGAGCACAGAAGCAAAATCCGCACTGACACTACTCCTTAATCCTTAACCTCGACCAAGACTGTCGCCTATCACCCCTGAGGCAGATCTAATTTTCTAATATCTACTTCTTTGCGTGACGCCGCTTTCAATTGTGCAAGACAAAAGCATTATTATGCGGACCGCATTTAGCGCGACTTTTCAGCTTTAATTTTTCCTGTAAATATTAATTCTAAATGTTATGTAGAAGCTGTCGCAAGCACTAACACCGCAGGCGCACCATGACGACTCATTGCAGTGTACAGCTGATACAAATGGATGAGCGCTAATCAAAATGAAACGCAAAACTGTAAAAACATACATTCCGTAGTAAGGAAAAACACCAGGCGATTATATTGCTCTCGATTTGTATCTTAAATTTATTGCCAGTACCAAAATTCGGACCGCGGCATGTTGATCTGCTACAGCCAATCGTACATTGGCGAGCGATAACTATCGGCCAGTAACGTATCTATCGGTGCCGGTAAACTAATGTTTAGAAGGAAATCGCCAGAAATGTGCGGACAATCATATAATTGTGTTTCATGCTTAGTTCAAAATCTGCAGACCTGGCTATTTCTCGATATAGGCGTGCGCTTGCAGTTTTTTACATCTATGTCCACATCAAGGATAGCCGTGTTGGGTGTGGGCGGTGCCACAGTAGACGGCAGGATAACGCGTATTAAGTTGCGATACCCGTGGCTGATTCGCTATCGCTACACGCTTCAAGGATGGCGTAAGGGCTAAGGTGAAAGAACATCTCGAGCCGCTGCAAACCACGCGGTACCAGTAACTAGGTCTATGAAATATTTTTAAAATTGGGCATGAAGCGCAGTCCTCAGTGACGGACGTTCTGCTCTGCAGATGCGTTCGGCGTTTCTTGAAAGGCGTCAGGGAGAGCGGTAACAGAAGTTACTTACTGTAGATATTTTTGTATGACTTTATGGAAGTGGACTTGGTCTATTGGTTTGGTGAGATAGGCTTCGCATCCTGCTAGCGTTCCCCTCACGCGATCGAACGGCGACGATTTACTTGTCAGCATAATAATGGGAATGTGTTTTGTCGCTTTATTACGTTTGATTGCCTTGCAAATTTGGTAGCCATCGACTCCTGGAAGAACAACATCTAGAAAAAGAAGATTATAGACGGTGTTGTTTAATAAATTCAAAGCTTCCTCGCCCGTTTCAACCAGATCGGTTGTTATACCGGCTAAAGAAAGCTCTAACTCAAGTTGCTTTCTCACAACTAAGCTATCATCGACAACAAGTGCGCGGTATAAGCTATATGTTGTTATTGTGGTCACAGTGTTTTCTGCGGTAAGTGGGTTATCGCTTTCCATCGGTGCTAGTGATATATCACTATTGCCACCGATCATTCTCCGTTCCTGATCTCGATACTTTTCCTGAACAACCATATCTAGGGTATGGAGTATTCTGATAGCCGCGATAGGGCGGTGGACTATATAGGGAGCGCTTATGTCTTTGTTGCTCGTTACCATGACGCTGGGTATGAGGGAGCTGTTGGCTCCATGAACGGGCATGCGCCGCCATGTCGCCAAGGCGTTGCTATCATCGGCATCGACCACCAAAATTTCTGCAGGCGACTCAGGAGTCATCGAAGACAAGACATATTTGCTAGAACGGTGGGAGGAGAGCTTTAGGACACTTTGTATCACGGCGCGCTCACGTGCAGAGGTTCCGAGGATTGCCACTGCAAAAGTTCTCTGTTTATCCACGGAATCGCACGCCTCTGCTTAGATCGGTATCGTCTGAGAGAATTATAGAAGCTTTTCTAAAGACTACTTCGTTTTCCATTTGATCAGTATAGGTTGCCGATACGACAGCAGTTCTGCCATGAAGCCAAGTGAGCGCGCCAGGTATAGCTTGGATTGAGCCTACCGATGGGAAATAACGAAAAGCTGAAAACAAGCTCATAGCGGACTGGCTCGGATGAACTTTAGGAAGGTTGAAAGTTGTGAAGAAATATTCTCATGTGAGAGCGCGGCAACTGGATAATTCACTGGAGCACCTATGCCGTATTATCCAGTGAGTTGTGGAAGAAAAGCATGCGCTGTGCCAGCAAGAGGAAGAAGTGCCGATAGGTGAAAGGCTCGGCACATTTTCCGGTGCGACCCTATAAGGGATTCCAATAGGAGCGGCCCACGACTTGCGCCGCTATCTGCCACCACATGTCCAATAGAAGCGGGAGGTTGGGAGATCGTTAGGGATCCTAAGTCGGTTATGGCAAATTTGCGAATGATGCATCGTCTACAGTTTCATGGGTAAGCGCCGATAGCGCGGGGCAAGTACTACGGGCCAAACGTGCAAGAAAGCCTGCTTCTGAAGCAGCCTGTCAGACGAAGACATCTAAGAGGATGTTTTGAAACCCCGGCGAGCGCAAGCAGACCAAGGTGCACGGTGGTGAGGAACCAGCGAATGAGGATGGCTCAAAGGCAAAGAGTTAGTCGTGAACGTCGGATATAAGAGACGGATAGGAGATCGTATATGAAGAAAGTTTACGACAAGCTCGGGGTAACCGGGATAACGCTGACGACAAAGCTCACGGGGGGAATCTTAATTTTGACCCTCCTGATGCTCGCTGCGTCTATTGCCGGCCTCTACGGCGTGTTTAGGGTCGAAACTCTGCTTAGCTTCATGAGCGGTCCCACGTGGAACTCCATATCGAGTTCCTACCATATCCGCGTGGCCGCTCAGGAACAAATGCACAATATGACTGATTACATCGACGGTCACCTAGAAGTCGAAGCGGTAAGAGGCAACCTGCGCCAGCTCGATGAAGTCATAGAACACCGGACAGACAGCATTACACGGAGTCGTCTGGTGCCAGAACAAAGCGTGGCCGAAGTCCGTCGGGCGCGTGCTGAATATTCCGCAGCCCAAGCCGAACTCACTGCGAAATACCAAGACTTTGTGAATGCAAATGCGGCGTTTCGGGCGGGATTTGAAGATATCAGCTCCGTTTTTGATAAGGCTCTACCGGTTAGAAATACAGTGGAACCGGGGCTATTGAAGATGCAGGTTGCCTTTCTCGATCGCGTACAACTTTATGATCGGCTCCTAGCAGAGCCGCAAAGAAGAAATGAGCTACTAGGACAGCTTTCGGCTCGCCTGGATACGGTCAAGGGTGAATTGACTCAGCTCGCCAGAACGCCAGCATACCAGGCACCAATCGCCAGTGGGCCCTTGGCGGGCCAGAGTTATGTCCAAGCGCTGGAAGAACAATTGGCCAACCACGAGGAACAGCTTCATTTTGCCACGAAAGCCTTTCTGGACATGGACTCGGCCGAGAGAGATTACGAGGATGCTGCGGCGAACCTATTGATAGCGGTCCAAAAAATTCAGGCGATTGTGGAAAGAACGATGGTAGCTCAGGGCCCAGCCGTGGTAGCAGCCAGGACAACGGCCTACGCCGTAGTTATCCTGACGCTGATTATCGGTCTTGGTATGGCCCTATATCTGGCGAGGTACCTTTCAAAGGTTATCATGGCAGCCTTCCGCAAAGTCGTGGATGTAAGTGAGGGCATGCGGCGCGGGGATCTGCATACGATCGATGTGGAGATGACGGGTGACGAGGTGCAGGACATGATGGTTGCGATGAAGGGGATGGTGGACACGCTAGAAGCCCGGAACGAACGTATCAACAACTCGGTGATCCAGCTGATGGGTTCCGTGCTTCAGCTCAGCCGTAGGGATCTAACGACCAAAGTAACAGTGACCGAGGACGTGACAGGACCCGTAGCCGATGCCTTAAACCTGATGACCGGTGAAACTGCGAGGGTATTGGGCTCCATTCGAAACGTGTCGCACAGCGTGGAGCAGGCGGCTAAGGATGTGAAGATCCAAGCAGAGAAGGTAATGGACGTGGCGCAGCGAGAGCGGCTGGTCGTGGAGACGACGGCAAAAGGGTTGCACATATCTTCAGCGGCTATGACCCATTTGGCTGAGGAAGCTGGGAACGTCAATGAAACGGCGCGTGTTGCGATGAAGTATACCCGTAGCGCGCTAGAAGCGGTCGGTACCACCATTGACGGTATCGAACAGATCCGCGATGTCATCCGGGAAGCAGAGAAGCGTATCAAGCGTCTTGGAGAACGCTCCCAAGAGGTGACCAGCGCCGTGAATTTAATCAACACCATCTCCGAACGAACCCATATCCTCGCACTCAACGCGAGTATGCACGCGGCTTCAGCGGGAGAAGCAGGGCGCGGCTTTGCAGTGGTGGCCGACGAGGTGCAGCGGTTAGCCGAGAGTTCCCGCGAGGCTACCTCGGATATCTCGTCTATGGTGAATAATATTCGGGTTGAGACTGCGGATACCGTGAATACGATGAACCAGGTCATCAGCCAAGTTGCTGAGGGCACGCGGCTCGCAGCCGACGCGGGCAAGCGTATGCAGGAAACGGAAGAAACCACAGCCCAACTGGTGACGGCGGTGGAGGGCATTGCGGTTCGTGCCACCAAGCAGGCTAACGTCGCTACCGAGCTCGAGAAGCGTGCCCATGTCATCGTACAGAGCACGAAGCACACCGCAGAGGAGCTTACAAAACAGGCCGAGCAGATGGAGAGCCTGGTTCAATACTCCCTTGCTTTACGTGATTCGGTGGCGGTATTCAGGTTGCCCCACGGCGAGGACACGGTTTCACGCGCTGCGTAAGAAGCTGTTTTAGTATTGTGCGAGCATCGGCCGAGTAAGGCGCACGGCGGCGAGGAATCGGAGTGTATAAGGGGGTATATGAGGATTACTGAGCCCATCCCAGGTAGAGGCTCGCCCTTGCTCGGCCGGCTAGCAGCCGTTCAATATGCCTCCCGGCCATTTTGTGTGGAACCGCGTCACAACGCGGCTATGACAAGTGCAGTAGGTTTTAAGACAGCTTCTAAGTCTGTACTGGCTAAATCTTCCTTACGGATGAGAATGCGTGTGCGGTGCGCAAGAACCAGCTGTCCGGCGCAATAGAACGCTTATTTACTGCCGCGCATTTCCGGATGCGAAGGCGGTCCTCATGGCGCTGGCTCTAAAGGCAACTCTAGCGGAGACCTACGCAAGAGCATTTCCGCGGGAGTGCGTGCTATGGCCAGAGATTCCGAGCATATAGATCCCGGAGTTCTGCAATCTGCCGGACGTGCATAAATTCTTTCAGGAGCAACAAGATGGCTATCAACAAAGTCCTGGTCTGTGATGACTCCGCGACCGATGTTACTAACATCAAGGGCATCCTTGAGGATGTGGGATGTACGGTCATCACGGCCTTCAATGGAGCTGAGGCGCTGCGGATGGCCAAGGTAGAGAAGCCGGATATGATTTTCCTCGACATCATCATGCCCGAGATGGACGGGTACGAAGCCTGCCGTTCCTTAGCTAACGATCCCGCGACGAAACACATACCCGTGGTGTTCGTGACCACTAAAAACCAGAAGGCAGATCGGTTATGGGCCCAAATGCAGGGAGGAAAGGATTTTATTTCGAAACCTTTCGTTGCGGAACAGATCGTTGCGCATGTAAAAAACGGGTGACGTCGCACCTGGTAAGTCGTTAGGGCCTGTCCGGAAATACCTCGTACACAGTCTCGCGGGAAAGCTGAGTGTTTTCAGCGTAGAAATTCCAAAGTGTTTAAGTTATTTCCGGACAGACTCTTATTGAGAACGACTCTCCAGCTCCAGTGAACTTCTTTCAGCCGTGCAGAAGGACTTTATGATCAATGACCCGCAGCCGGGTGCGACCGGCCTCGGAGAGAAGAAATGGCTGAGTCCGGTGCAAGCGCTGACTCACTTCATCCGTTCGCAACAAGTGTGCGACCTGACGGAAAGCTCAGGCGATGCTAGTGGGTGTAGCGCCTCCTGTACCCGTTATGGTTTTCGGGTGGGTAATATCGGCTTGTTGCTCCCTGCGGACAAGCTCAGTGAAGTGATTGGCGACGCAGTAATACATCCGATCCCCACAACGCCAGCCTGGTTCAGTGGTCTCATCAATCTGCGTGGTAACTTGATTTCGGTTTTCGATCTGGAGAGATTGTTTGGCATCGATCACGAACAGGATAAGAGACAATTTCTGCTGATCGTGGACCGGGGAGATAAAGCAGTAGGGATACCCATTAAGGAGTTACCACAGGCCGTGCCCATGGGGCGGTGCTTGGGGCAACTGCCGGTGCTCCCTTCGATTCTGCGGCCTCACACGCGCCTGGCGTACGTGCACGAAAAGGACATCTGGTTGGACTTCGATTTCGAGGGACTATTCAGCGCTGTAGGTATCCAGATGCTCGATTGACAGCGGCCGACGTGGACCCAGGGAGCACGGCGGCATGTCACGTCGCCGTTGCTGGACATAGCGAGGTGATCCACCCCTGTCAGTTGATCATGGGTAAATCAAGAAACGCACGAGAGTATAAGCGCAATATCCTCCTGTCTGCGACTGTACTGAGAGGGGGGTGCGTGCCGCTATCGGAGGGCTCACAGTGCTCTGTTTGAATATGTGGGGACTTGTCCGGCTCATCGTCAAACTGCGGCTGTCAGAAGTGCACGCGGAGCGTGGCATTCGCCATGGATAGCGTTAACGGGACGCCGTTCCCTTGGTTCACGGATGCCCAGGAAATTCTAGCTGCTCTGGAGGAACTTTTAGCCGCCGACGCTCGCCGAGATGCTTTGAAATCCCTTGCTCGCTATGCAGCTCTCGTCGAGCGTCTTGGTGTATTGGCGGGGCAAGGTGAGGACTGTATCGGTCTGCAAGACGTATGTATGCTTTATCAAGAGTGTCTGATTCAGTTTGAGACGCGAGGTACAGATCTCAAGCATAACGAATATGAGCAGTTAGCCTCATGGCCGGGATTAGTACGGAGCTATCTAAAGTCGCCAGTGGCCCCGGGAAGTGCTGCCGCTCTCGTTGAGCACCTCGAAGCTTTTCGTTCCGGCGCCCCATTATCGGAGGAGGATGCGGAAATGCTCAAGATGTTACTTGAGCTGCCGGCGCAGAAACAATCGAGTGCGGCGGATGGCGCTAGCCCGAGTTTTGGCGGTGAAGTTGATGTTCCTAGCGGGGTCGGTGGTTCATCGATGCCTGGCGACGGGTTGCAGGGCCCGGAGGGCATTCTATCCACGCATGAAATACCCCGCGGTGCTCAAGAGTTAGTCGAGCTTCTCATCAAGGAACTCCCGCTCCTGGCGGAGTCGCAAGCCCGGGCACTCGAACTTGGGCTTTCCGCCGCCACTGACCCGGACGTTCGGCAGCAAGCTTTCGACATCTATGCCGAACACCTAACACGGTTCAGTGACGCGGCGGCAGCGGTGGGCTTCGAGGGTCTGCATTACCTTTGTGGCCACATCCGCAAGAATGTGCTGGCACTCGCTGCCGAACGCCGCGTTGTATACGCCACCGAAGCCGATGTGCTCGCACAGTGGGGGCCGCGGGTGCGGCATTACCTTGATGCGCCGTACGATCCCAGGGTGTGTAGCAGCTTGGTGGAATCGATGCGCAGCACGGGGTGGTTGCAGCCGCTGACTGCCGATGGAGCAGAAGCGCTGCTGGCGCTGTTAGCAGAACCGCAATTCACACAAGATGAAGAAGCGTCACTATCAACGCGTCCACAGAAGGTATCTGCGGATGATATTTCGCTGGCGGTACCAGAAGATGTGAATGTGGAGTTGCTGGAAGCCATGCTTCAGGAGCTTCCGAAACAAACCCAAGAGCTTTCTGACGCCATTCAGAATTTGGCTCGTGGGGGGACGCTGGATGATGTGCGCGTTGCTCAGCGCCTTGCACATACCATAAAGGGTGCGGGGAACACGGTGGGTATTCGCGGTTTGGCTGTATTGACTCACCACCTCGAGGATATCTTGCTGGATTTGGCCAAGCGTGAAGTGCTTCCCTCCCGCGCTATGTCCGCCTCTCTATTGAACGCGGTTGATTGCCTGGAGGGCATGTGCGAGGGGTTGATCGGTAGTGCCAGCCCTCCCCGCGATGCGCAAGCCGTGGTTCAGGAGATCCTGGACTGGGCAGGCCACATTGATCGCCAGGACCTTAAGGAAGATGGCGCTCTGACAGGGGCTGCAGCCTATAGCCCCAGCAAGCCTGATGGTCGCTCGCCTGAGGTGCTGAGTGACGGCGTTCGTGAAAGCACAGGTTCACCGGAGCAGAGCCCCCGCCCTATGGATGCGATGACACCGATGGTAAGGGTGCCCGCGACGCTTCTGGACGACCTGTTACGGCTTGCTGGGGAGACCATTATTCTCACAGGGCAAGTGCATGAGCGCCTGCGTGCGACGATACGCCAAGCGCACGTCATGCAGGAGCAATGTACGCGGTTGGGCGAATTGGGCGCAGAATTGGAACGTTTTATTGACATCAGCGATCTGAACTCAGATCGGAAAAAACCAGTGCATAATGCCGATTTTGATCCACTGGAAATGGATCAATACAGCGAATTGCACACGCATAGCCGGATACTGGTAGAAACTGCAGCGGACGCGGGGGCGATGGGGGGAGGGGTGATTGAAAGCTTGTCCCATCTTGATGACATGCTCGTCAGCCAGGGGCGCCTTAATCGGGAGTCGCAGGAATCTTTGCTGTCGGCCCGTATGGTGCCGGTGAAAACGATATTGCCGCGTCTGCAGCGCGCCGTGCGTCAAACTTGCCGGCTCACTGGCAAACAGGCAGAGATCCATTTCAGTGGTATCGAAACGCTAATGGATAGCGATGTGCTTAGTCAGCTTGTCGACCCGCTGATGCACGTGCTGCGCAATGCCGTGGACCACGGTATCGAGGCGCCAACTGCGCGCGCCAACGCAGGCAAAGAGATGGCGGGCACAATCCGTCTCGATTTCATAAGGGAAGGGAACAATATAGTGGTGCGCTGTACAGATGACGGCGCTGGGCTTGATTTACAGGCTATTCACCGCAAAGCCGAGGAGATGGGGCTGGTGAGCCGTGATAGGGAGATATCAGAGGAGGAATTGAAGCGCCTCATTTTTAAACCCAATTTTTCTACCCGATCCCAGACTACTCAGACTTCAGGCCGAGGAATCGGGATGGATGTGGTTTATGGATGCGTTCTCAACCTACGCGGTTCTCTGACGGTGCAATCGCAACCCGGTAAAGGATGTGTGATCGAAGCGCGATTGCCGCTCACCATGATCTCGACGCACGCCCTGCTGGTGCGTGTTGATTCGCACCTGCTTGCCATCGGCGATCGTGGTGTGGAGCAGATCCTGCATGGTGGGGATGGTGAATTGCGCCGTTTTGCTGACCTGTGGATTTTTCATGTGGGTGAGCAGACGTATCCGGTCCGATCGGTGCGGTCCGTGCTGGGATTGACCGAGGACTACCCGTCGGCATGGGCGAGCCGATGTCCGGTACTCCTCGTACGGGGTGAGGTCGGCATCTGCGCTGTGTTTGTCGACCAAGTATTGGAAGGCCGAGACCTTGTGGTCAAGAAGCTTGGTGCCTATGTGCCGAAGCTACCCGGTATCATGGGCGTGACCATCCTCGGAGATGGCGCGGTTGTGCCCGTGCTGGATGTGCTGGAGTTGTGGCAAATCGCGCATCAGAAACAGATGACGCCAAATACCGCTGCATATGGAACCTCAGACCGAGCACGCCATTTGCCGGTGGCGCTCGTGGTCGATGATTCTTTGAGCGCGCGACGTGCATTAGAGCAGGTCATGGCGGATGCAGGTTATGACGTAAGTGCGGCCCGTGATGGCATGGAGGCGGTGGAGCTTATTGAAAAAATGCGTCCGGATATCGTGCTGGCTGATTTGGAAATGCCGCGCATGAACGGCATCGAACTTATTGCCCACATTCGTGCCGAGGAGACAACGTCTAGTCTACCCGTCATCATGATTAGCTCTCGCTCGACGAGAAAGCACCGCGAGCAAGCCATGGCGGCGGGGGTCAATGTTTATCTGACCAAACCGTTCTCCGAGGACGATCTGCTAGACCATGTTCAATCTCTTAGCAGCTCATATGCAAAGGTCCCGGGCGCCGAAGTCGCACGGTGACAGGATAAAATCGTCCGGAATGATTTTGGACAGCGGTAGGTGGTGCCTTGCTGGGCAGCCCCAGGGAACGGAGTAGGTGAGGATTCCGATGTGGCGCGCAACGCCGCCCCAGCCAGCGCAGTAGTTTTTGCCAGAGCCTTTTAGAGTACACGTGTAGAGTGACAACGATCTTAGACTCGGGCCAGCGTGAGCCAAGCATCCCGTCGCGATACGTCAAACTGAAGCTTGATGCGCTTAGCTTGGTGTTGCCCCAGAGCGAGATTCCAAGGCTGGAACCATTGTCTGATGTTGACATTGAGAATGACCACCATAGCGTTGTGGGCTGGATAGCGGCCGACGGACAGCAGTGGCCCGTCTACTGTCTATCAAAAGACTTGGACTCAATGAAAAGAATCCCCCCCGGGAGGCGAATTTGCGCGTTAGTGGCCGACGAGAGCCAATATTTCGGGCTCCTTTGCGAGGAGGTGCAGCCCCTGCAATGTACCGAGTTCAAGCAGTGGGCGATGCCGGAGTGCATGCGGCGGTCAGCATCGCCCATAAGCGCCTTAGTATTGCACGGAACGCAGGTATACTGTATGAGCACCGCGGCTCACTTAACCGCTTACCTGGCAAGTCGGACGTGAAGTGTCTGTTTATCGCTCCAATCGAGCAGGAGGATGTTGAGCGACTAAACTCCTAAACGTGCGTGGGCGGCGGCCATGGTGACGCTTAGGCGCGAGGATTGCGCTTAGCTAGCAGACGTTTGCGGTCGGACCGCGAATTGTGCTGGACTCTCTTAGGAGCCGTTCAAAAAATGTTGCGCGCCTCGCCAGAGCCAAGCGCACGGTGGTGAGCAACCGTGTGTACAACGAAGCAGGTGAAGATTTCGAGCCATCTTGGAACGCCGCTATGACGAGCGCCGGGGGTTTTTAATGCAGCGTCTGAAATGTGGAAGCAGTGCCGGTATCTGCACCGATTAGTAAGGTTGGAAAAGTGAACTATGGCGGCTGCCAATGCATGGGTGCTTACATTGAGCGGTAATCTTCGGGTGGCGGTAGGGGAATTCGAGATGACGCACGTCATTCCGGACTTGCCCGTGCGGGTTGAAATCCCAAAGGCTCCCAGCTATTGCCGCCACGTAACTATTTGGCAGCAGAGGATTGTACCAATAATGGACCTCGCGCGTCGTCTGTATGGAGACGTTGCTCTGGTGTGTTCAGCTGCCAGTAGTTCGACATTCATGGCAGTGGTTGCTCATCAAGCGGAGGAGAAAGCTCAGTATGGAGCATTGCTCTTGAGCTGCGTACCGGTGCGTGTTCGCGTGGACGATGATCAGGCTTGTGACTTGCCAGGACAGGTGCCGGGTTGGCAGGAACTGGCCCTTTCTTGCTTCAAGCATCAAGTGTATGGGCCGATCCCCATTCTTGATTTACAGCGTATTTTTTCCTCGGCCGTGAAGGAGCGTCCAGTTCAAGCGGCGCCTGATTGAACCGATCTATCCTAGGCAAACTGTTGCTGCCAGGTGCTCGGCGCGCGCGCCATTTGAGTCCGGTCGCTAGTGACTTTTCGCAGGAGGGCCAGTTTTTCCACTTCGAGCTTCTAAACGGCAACTAACATCCAAAGCCGCATCTAAACCCGCAAAATTTGCACACAGGGAATTGTGCGCATGTCTCAGCATTTCCAACGCTCCAAATCCTGCTTGTCCCGCTCTAACGGCGCAAAGTCTTTGTATCCCCGTTATGTCCGGTGCACTGGAACCATGCTTGGGGGGAGTCCTTTGGCAGACCCCGGTGCGTCGCCGTTCATAACGGTTCCGATTGCTGTAGGTCTTCGTTGCCTGGCCCGTTACGGTAGTCGTACCGAGAACGGTGGCAATTCATCTTGTCCTTCATCCCCATAAATGCTCCGGGTGAAGGCTGCTACTAAAGAATGTGCCATCGATATCATCATGGCGTACTGGTTGCGCATCACTCCATATTGCAAAAGTCTCTAGAAACAGAACTCCGTTCCGCCAGAGCGACACATTGTTGGCGCGACTTTGACTTTGGCTTCGCTTATCTGTGTGATTTTCAACTACCACGTCTTCCGTAAGCGAAGCGGACTGCTTGATATAACCACTCTATATATTCAATATCTGGAGGTAAAAATGAGTAGTAGTTATGATGTTTTATTAGTAACTTTATCTTATACCGTGTCGGTCATGGGTTCTTTCATTGCGCTGGTGCTTACAAAGTACGCGTTGATGAAAGCGCAAAGTGAACGAGGCTATTTTAGGTTATTGGCGGCCATCTCTTTAGGCGGAGTGGGTATTTGGTCAATGCACTTCATTGGTATGCTGGCGTTTAATTTAAATGTACCGATAACCTACGATTGGCTTCTTACCTCGGCTTCTTTGGCCATCGCGGTGGTTGTAGTCTACGGCGGTTTTTTTGCCATCACACGAGGTGATCCAAGACTTCCAAAGTTGGTCCTTGCGGGCAGCATTGTGGGAGTTGGCGTTGCCGCTATGCATTACAGTGGTATGGAAGCAATGCAGCTGCAAGCGACTTTCGAGTATGACGCGCGAATTGTCGCGGTTTCTATTGCCATTGCTATTGTGGCGTCTATCGTTGCTTTGTGGCTTGCTGCTCATGTCACCGAAATATGGCAAATGATCGTCAGTGCACTGGTGATGGGTGTGGCGGTTTGCGGCATGCATTACACAGCCATGGCGGCAGCTGTCTTTACTCCTAACATGGCCCTACCAGCCATTGATCCGTGGGCTATGAGCAATATCGGTTTTGCATTCGCCATCATGGTGGTTGATGTTGTTATCATTTTCCTGGGTGCTTGGTCAGTTATCTTTGCGGAAAACTCGCGACTGCAGCTTGCAGTCAGGAATACTACCGACTAGGCGCTCGATCGGCAAACCATCCCTCAAACGCTGCTTTATAGCGCTTCCTAGTTGCATGGTTAACATCGTGCACAAGAAGACGCTTAACAAGGGTGGGAATGATCACCGTTTCGGCAGTTTTTGTTTTTTCGCCGGTGTAGCAACCGATCACCTGGCCTCAAGGGACGCCTAAATACATCCTTGTAGGCTTGAGTCCGGCATCCATGCCGGACACGCCCTTACGGCCAGGCGATCGGTTGCCCGCAGATTCCTAGCATGTTTTTGCACCCTGAACGGTGGCATCAACAAGACGATGACTCTTTGTTACCAATCACAAGCAGGAACCGCTTTAAAAGCTTCATGCGCGTTGGCAGAGCAAGGCGCACAGTCGCGAGCAACGGACTCTACGAGGCAGTGCGTGCAGGGTGCGAGCCGGCCGGCCCAACGCCGCTATGGTAAGGGGAGCAGGCTTTAAAACCCCCTTTGCGGGCGGGATCTTCCTGGATTACAGCAGATTTGCATAATCTGCCTCAATGCGCTCTAGGCTCAGCCGGCTGAGGAAGTTCGAATAACACATCCAGGCCGTTAATCCGTTCAGGTCTGCAAAGGGCGGGGGTAGGAATCTCGGTACTTCCACTAGTCCTTCGTCAATTAATTGTCCAAGTGTACGGATGTCCTCTAGGTTTGTCTTACCGCAGAACAGCAGCGGAATGAGTTCTAGCCTACCCTTTCGTACCGCCAGTACGATGAAGTTGTAGGTCAGAATGAAACCTTTATGATAGGAGATGTCCTTGGTAAAGGGCCCGTCGCTTGGGGTGCTGCCCCGAAATACGCGTACCGCTCCGTGATAGCTCTCCAGTCGATTGAGGCCCTGGTTTTGAAAGAATGTAAACACCTCTAAGAAATTTGCACCATTCTCAGCCATATCGATGGCGCGGATCCGAAAGGTGAGCCGCCGGAGTCGACGGGGCGTGGAGGCAAAGCTCAGGATTTCAGTTAGGATGGACAGCCCTTCTTGGGTAATCGTGGCCGAGGGTGGCGCTTTGCTCAAAAAGGTGCACACAGGCTGTCGCAGACCATTCAACGTCGTCCCGAGGTGGACCCAGCCTTCATGCACCTCGAGCAGTCGTATGTCGCGCTCATTGAACCGGGCTGCTTTGCGGACCTTGAGATAGTTCGAGCCTGCCGCTGCGTCGGCGATAATGCCGTCGCTTAGAATGACACGTACGCGATGTTCGGGATCAACGAATACTTGATCAAGCCGCTCCTGAAGCAACCGAACCGCTCGCTCTCCGTTAATGGTGCGCTCCTCATCCGGCAGATAGGGGCTGTCATCGATATTGCTGAGGGTATCGGTCATCATAAAGCCGAGATCGGCGAGTGTCGGATCGCCCGCGTGAAACACGTCATGAGCACTACCATAGAGCGCCTGAGACAATCTGGAAAACTCCGGACTGCCGCGAAGCTCGAGCATGCGTACAACCGTCTCGTATTCCGAGCACATGCGCTGCATGATGGCGCCGACCGGATTGAACTGGCCTAACCGGCGTACCACTTCTCGGCCGATCTCTTGGAACTGGCGTCTATATTCCAGCGGATCGAATCCGATAGGCCTGCTTTGGTAGTATGCACGGTCTACTCGCGGCAGCGCAGAGCATTTGGCTGCGAAGAATGACTGCCGCACGGTATCATCCCATTTCACCGCATCGAGAATGCGGATCGGGCGTTGCGCTTCGACAATGCGGTCCGAGAGCCGGCGCACGGTCTCTTGATACGTATGGTTTACCACGTTGTGTACGTTTGTATGTTAGAAACGGCGGCCATCGAGCCGCGGTGGTCACGAAGTATCTTGCTTCGAATGTATCGGACGGGTCGGTGCAAAGAGAAGCTTTTTTAGGGCTTACTGGAGCAGGAACCGCATCGCGCGACACGTCAATGGAACGACCTCAACTGGAGTGCTGAATTATGTCTGAACCGGATTACAAAAAATTGGCCGATGATCTGGTAGCAAGTCTTGGTCTTCAAAACGAGCCGCTTGCCATCACCTTCTCGCAGCAGCCGCCGGCAGGGGTAGAATCCTTCGACGAACCCATGCCTCAGGCGACGGAGGACGGGCGTACCGGGCGTGTGCCGGCGGGATGCGTATTCTGGATGAAGGCGGCGGGCCGCACTTTTACAACGGTACCCGGGGATCATGCAAACTGCAGCGTGGGGAGCGTGACCCACGGTTTCAAGTCGCTCGGCGAGGTCGTCGACAAGTCTGACATCGGTGCCTTGCTCGGCGCGGGTTGGGTAACACAGGAAATGTTTCCCGAGATACCGGCGGTCAAGGGGCGCCACCAGTATGTTACCTATGGACCACTCAGGGCGACGCCCGTGGCTCCGGACGTCGTTTTTCTGAGGCTTAACGCCAAACAGGCCATGACCATTTCGGATGCTTTCCCAGAACTACGCTTTGAAGGCAAGCCGCAATGCCACATTATCCCCATAGCAAAGGAGCAGAACCAAGTGGCGGTTAGCGTCGGTTGCATGTTGAGTCGGGTCCGAACGGGGATGCCCAATACGGAAATGACCTGCGCGATCCCTGGGTCTCGCTTGGCGCACGTGGTGCAGAAGATCAAAACGACAGGCGCGATCGACGGAACGGTAGCGAGCTACGCCAGCGAAGACGCTAAGCGCTTTGAAAGAACCCGGTAGGATTGAATCGGCACGGCTGCTGGCTGCTCGGGGTGAGCGAGCAAGGCGCACGGTGTAGACGACGGTTGTAAACGCCCGCTTCGTGTACTTCTCGGTTACGAATGCTGCCTTCTGGGGCCTGCCGGATGAGCAAAGCGAATAACGTGATCGGGCGGCACCGCCACGGTTATGCTCCGCCGCAGCGGGCCAACTCGGATTGCGCTAGCATGCGGCTGCTTCGGTGCGAAAGTAGCAAAAGCCGTCGCCCAGCTCGCGGCAAGCGGTTTCCGTGACGCAGACCCTGGGGATCCGCGGGCCCTGCTTAAGCATGCCGAAGATAAAACCGGTTAAAAAAAAGCAGTGGCCTCGCTCGCCTCTACTGTTCCCCAGGTACAGCATATCAAGGTTACGGCGAACGAAATAGACTGCGGATAATTTTCAAATTATCTCCCTCCACGGTACCCTGTGCGACGGGCTTCAGCGCAGGCATGATGGCAGTTTGTAAGGCGCTGTGTGGAGTCCGTGCTTCGTGAAGGAGGGTATGGTACGCGCCCATCCGGCTGCCAACTTCGACGCCGAGCTTAGTGACCTGGTGCTCGCGCTCATACCACGGCTGGGCTTGTTCGAACTCTTCGAGCAGGTATCGAATGCGGGGATAAGCCCACACGATGTCGTTTATTAAGGGGTTTTCTTGCCTAAGCTCATGCGCGAGCGCGCCCGGTTCGGTCGTTGGGGAGATAAGCTGCGCACCGAGGAACTCTGTGACGCCGTCGACGGCGAGAAGTCCGGAAGGGATCTCACCCTGGGATTCCTCATCCCCTTCCGCCAGGACCGTGACCCGGCATCGTTGCCGATCATAACCGTACACGCGATATCCCTGAAAATTCAGGCCATTGGTGCACAAGGCGTTTGCTACTCGTCCGATCGTTCCGAT
>JAGTVB010000283.1 GCA_018224385.1 Gammaproteobacteria bacterium | reverse complement strand
TCGGTGCGAAGATAGTCGCTGACGTAACGGTCGCTGTATTTGATCTCGGTCAGCTGGCGATAGGCATGGCTGTCATGGCGCAAGGAGAGAACTAGCAAGCGCAGCCCCGTGACCCAGCCCTCGGTTTTCTCGGTCCATGCCTCAGCGGTGGCCGCGTCAATGACCTGATCGGGTGACGCCTTTTTCAGGAAGCGTGCGGTCTCCACAGCGGTAAATCGCAGGTCCGCTGCACGGATCTCGGTAATCTGGTCTCTGGCGCGTAACTCGTCAATCAATAGCGGCGGATCCCGCCGTGTGGCCAGCACCAGATGCAGTGGCCGGGGAGGGTAGCGCAGCAGCTCGACGAGCAACTTGTGCACGGCGGCATCGCGGATCCGGTGGTAGTCATCCAGCACCAGGATGATGGGCGCCTCGAGCTGGTCGAGCTCGTTCGTCAAGCAGACCGCCATCACCGAAACCGGGGGCTGGCTCGGAGCGGCTGACATTAACAGCGTATGCCCCAGAGCAGCGGGCGATATGCAGCGGACGGCGGCTACCAGATAGCGCAGAAACTGGCTTAGTTCGTTATCCCCCTCGTCGAGTGATAGCCAGGCGCTGGGGTAATGGCAGGTGTCGAGCCAGCTGCTCACTAGGGTGCTTTTGCCGTAGCCTGCAGGCGCCGACACTAACGTCAACGGCCGCGTGCGGCCGCGATTGAGCTGCTCCATCAGCTGGGACCGAACCACCAGATCGGGGGTCATGGGGGGACGGTGGAGCCGCGTGTACAGGATCGGCTCGGGGCTCCCTTTGTCGGCTGCCGCCGGGAACAATTCCTGTGCGTGCCGGGCGCGCATCTTTCGCGCCGGCAACGGGTTCTCGCAGGCCGCTACCCGGGTGCCGGTGATGGCCGTGCTCAAGTACCTGTCACCGCGCAGCACCGCGCGGATGCAGCGCACCAGCTCTTCGGGAGCGTTTTCCTTAAGGACGCAACCCGTCGCGCCAGCACGCAGCATGTCGTCGACAAACGGCTTGCCGGCGTGGATGGAGAGCGCCACGACCTTGGTTTCGGGCGACGCCGCGACGATGCGCTCGGTGGCGTTGATCCCGTTGAGTTCGGGCATGTTGAGGTCCATGACGACCACATCCGGAGCGTGCGCCCGGACCCGCTCGACCGCCTCCTTGCCATTGCCGGCCTCGCCAATGACGGTAATATCGGGCTGCGCAACAAGCAGCGTATGCAGGCCCTGGTGCATCCTCGGAGGGCTCTCGACGAGCAGAACCGTTATTTTGCGGGCCATTCGTTTTGTAAGGCGGTATCGCTTGTCAATTTTTCTTCTAGCCCTTCGCTAGGGCTGCCGCCAAGCCGATGTCACTCATCGCAGGCCAGCTCAGAAGCGGTGTTTGGAACGGCTGCGCTTGCCATGGCGACGTTGCGCGGCGGCTCGCGACGTTCTTAAAACAGCTTCTCCGCGGTTCATTAAGCCCCGCCAGTTTGTCATGCTGCTGTGTTTGTCGAATGCGACGAATGGCACAAAACCGACGGACCGTTACAGATGCGGACAAGCATAGCGCCATTTCGCGCCAAAATCTCGCATTTCGCGTGTCATCCAGGACACTACGCTCACATGAGAGTGATGCCGTTCAGTCCCTGCGGTGCTCGATGAGTAGCCCAATAAGCTCTTAGCGGGTGGCACGCAGCAGCGACGCCTATCGGCTAGATTAGGCGTGCAGCGGTCACCACCCAACGCCGCGATTGGGAAAAGCGCAATCGGTTTGTGCGCACGTTCTGAGCTTGCTGGTAGCGTAGGACAGGCACTGGACCCGCTGGCCAGTGACGGAGGCGCGGTCGTCATCGAGCGAGACCAAAGCCCGATCGCGCTCATGATCGGGACAACCTGCCCGCCAGACGGCTTTGCAGGCAAGGGCCGGCTTATATCGGACGTAAGCCTGAGGATGCCCCGCGCGTTGGGAGCGGTGGAGACGGGTTAAGTTAGGTTGCGAGCGGCAGCGGCGCCCGGCCGTCTTCGATCGGACCGTGCGCCGCTTCGGCTGGAGGCATCGGGTCAAGGGCGGCGGCAGCCTGGCGCCAGGGTGCTCCTTACGCTGTGTGTACCTCCGAGGGGTGGATTCTCATTCAGACCGCCCTTCAGCGCAGTAGCGTACCGTACCCGTTTACTCCGTCTCCGTCAGCTTGATGGTGAGTCCCTCGCCGGCGAGCGTCAGTCGGGCACCCTCCTGCTTCGATTGGAGGCGCATCACCACGCCCTTGCTGTTTCGCATGGTCATCACGGAGCCGCCCTTGCCCAGGGCTCCGCCTGCCGTCCCGGCGAGGTAGGTCCCCGCAAAGTCCTTCGGATCGGTCAGCTTGTACACCTGCCCCGAAGCCTTGACGGTGGAGAAGCCCACATCGACCACGGACAACCCGCTGACCTTAAACTCGTGCACCGAACCGTCGTACATCGTGAGCGTGCCGCTGCCCCATTGGTAGCCGATACCGAGCGCCACCGCCTTGCTCTCGAGCTCCACCTCACCGGACACCTCGGGGGCGGGCTCCACGGAAACCGCAAAGGCCTGAGTGTAGCTCGCGACCACCTCGTCGCCCACGCTGACCTTGTTGAGATCGATGTCATCGGGCACCTTTAGTGTCACCGTCTGCTTGGCACCCTTTAAGGTCGCCGTGCGGGCCTCGGGGTCAACGGCCTCCACGGTCGCCACCACATCGATCGTTTTGGTCACCGTTCGGGCGGGCTTTTCACCCGGCTGGGCGCGGGTCTCCGCCACCTCATCGCGGCGCTCGCGTATGCCCGCGCCCTTGGGTTCGAGAGCGACCGCCAACCCCTCAAAGTACTCCATGAGCACCACATCGCCTTTCTCAACCTGGGCGAGGTTGCGTACTTCGTCGCCGGCGACGAAGGTCGACAGGCTCCCGTCCGGATAGCGCAGCCTGACCTCCCGGGTGGCTTGATCAATGCTCTCCACGGTGGCCACGGTCGCCGCCGAGTCCATCATCGCCTTGGCCGGCATGTCGGACTCTTCGGCGCCGACCGCCATACCGAAAGGGGTCAACACCACTAGCAAAAAGGCAGTCAATAAGGGAATCGCGCGTTTCATTCCATTCTCCTTTTCCTGTATTTTCGTCCAAGCTCACATGCTGTTTTGGACTCACCACTCGGCGTACCTGTCGCCCGTGAGGCTCAGCAAGCGTTTTTTCCGGCATCTCCAGCCACAATTCGGCTGCTGTACGTTCTGCAACCGATGCATTTCATGAGCACGCCGGCAGCTTATCATACAGGCGAGAGTAGGGTCTGACCATTTCACGCCATGCAGTTTTTGGCGTATTCGCAGGCACGCGATGGCGCTGACCTACCCGATGAGTCATTGCGGCAAGACACGCTGCACTACCGCACTCAGAGGTGTGAAAAAATCTCAGGCGAGCGGCAGATGGGAGTAGCAGAACCGAGCAAGAATGAATACCCTTGCTTTCAGCGGCTGTGGCGCAGCTTTGGTGGCTTATAGCGGTTCCTAGTTGCGTGGGTAACATCGTCCACAAGGCGATCCTTAACAAGGATGAGAATGGTCATCGTTTCGGCAGTTGTTGTCCTTTTGCCGCTGCAGCAGCCGATCGCCTGGCCGTAAGAGTGTGTCCGGCATGGATGCCGGACTCAAGACTACAAGGATGTATTTACGGCGTCCCTGAGGCCAGGCGCTCGCCTGCCCGCAGATTTTTGGCATGTTCTTATATCCTGAACGATGACACTGACAAAACGATGACCCTTTGTTACCAACTCAAGCCGGAACCGCTATAGGTGGTCGGGCAAGGAGATGGCCGGTGGGCACTATCGTCTCGCGATTAAAGCACGAATTGGTTGAGGCCATTCCTCCGGCCGTGTTCTTCTTTGTCGCCTTTCACGTGATCGCTTTTACGCGGGCACTTATGCTTGAGCAGCATGGAATCCGAGTCTCAACGTTTATGGCGGCGACCATCGCCGCGCTCATTGTCGCCAAGGTCGTTCTGATCGTGGACCTGTTGCCATTTGTGAATCGATTTCCCGAGAAGCCGCTCATCTATAATGTCGTTTGGAAAACAGGGATCTACATGGTCGCTGCCCTGCTGGTCCGTTATCTTGAGCACCTGATTCCCTTTGTTCGTGAACACGGCGATCTCGCCCTGGCGAATCGCCATCTACTCGATGAAGTTGTGTGGCCGCACTTCTGGTTCGTTCAGATTTGGCTGCTGGTGCTCTTTTTTATGTACTGCACGCTGCGGGAGTTCGTCCGCGCCGTTGGGCGCGAGCGGGTGGTTCAGCTGTTTTTTGGTTCTTCCGGCTCGCATGCCGCCTAACCGTCTGTGGCACCGAACCGCTGAAAGCGGTGT
>JAGTVB010000282.1 GCA_018224385.1 Gammaproteobacteria bacterium | reverse complement strand
TGCCGGCACCTCTGGACGTTGCGCTGGCATCATGGTGTAAGCCGTCCCTGCCGAAGCGCCTGCCAAAGCTCTGGCCAGGCTGCGCGACAGGAAGTCATGCACCAGTCGCCGGTCCCTAAACCGGATCTCGTGCTTGGTGGGGTGCACGTTGACATCCACTGCTCTTGCATCGATTTGGATGTACAGCACGTAAGCAGGATAACGATCGGGGCGCATGCTCCCCGCGTATGCCTGCCTCACTGCGTGCGTTGCCGAACTGTCGCGCACCCAGCGTCCGTTTACGAAGAGGTGCTGTAGATCGGCTGCGCCTCGCGACAGGTCAGCGCCCGCTACCCACCCCATAAGCTTTAGCCCGGCAATTTCGAACTCGATCTGCAGGGCGTGCTGCACGAAGGCTGTCCCACAGATCCGGGCAAGGCGCTGCGCTCGGGCGCGCTCGTTGTGAGCCGGCGGCAGGCGCAGCATTGACGCGCCATCGCACTGCAGACGAAAACCCACATCGAAGCGGCTCAAGGCCATGCGCTTAACGATCTGCTGGAGCTGCCGCTGCTCGGTGCGCTCAGAACGCAGAAATTTGCGCCGGGCGGGGGTACTGAAAAAGAGGTCCCGCACCTCGACTGTCGTTCCGAGCGGATGAGCCACTGGCGTCGCTGCAGGAATGCCCTCGCGCCCATCCGCGGTAACGCTCCAGCCGTAGTCATCGCTGCGACAACACGAGCTAAGCGTTAATCTGGAAACCGAGGCAATGCTCGGTAAAGCCTCACCGCGGAAACCCAGGCTCGCCACCTGCTCGAGATCAGCAAGTGACGTGATCTTGCTGGTGGCGTGACGCTGCAGCGCCGCCGCCAAATCATCTCTGTGAATGCCGCTCCCGTCATCACGCACCCGAATGAGACGCACGCCCCCTTGCTCGACATCCACATCGATCCACCGAGCAGCGGCATCTAAGCTGTTTTCGATAAGCTCCTTAGCCACAGATGCTGGACGTTCCACCACCTCGCCGGCCGCGATCTGGTTCGCCAGCGAGAGCGGTAGTTCGCGAATGCGTCGCTCGGGAAAATCCTCCCCCTCCGACCGCTTCAGCATCATTTAATAGACCTGGCAGGCCGCTTGGCCCAGAACGACGAAAAGATCGGCGTAGCGCCGTTGGCGAGAAGCAACGAACTCCGGTCATGCCGAGATCGGAAGCCGTTGCCATCCTTCCTTACGTTACTCATCCAGTTCCACGATCACCCCGGCACCGTGCTTGTCCTCCACAACCGCCAGCCGCCCCAGGAGCCGGTGGCGACCGATGTGGATCGTAAATGCCGCTTTCTTGCGCGATTCGGTAACCGTCGTCTCTTCAATGATTTCGCTCACCAACTGAGGTTCCGCATCGATAATTTTCATTTACGCCTCCGGAAAGCGCCGCCCCTGGCTGCGATCCTTGAACTAGCCGCACTGGCCGTCAACCGCCTACGCGAATGCGCCTCGAGAACAGGTCGAAACGACCTTACCTGGCCGTTGACGGTGCATGGGTGGGAAAGACGAACTGAACGACCTCACGATCGGGCACGATGCCACTGGCTATCTCTCGCGCCCGGACGCTAGGGCGCGAGAAACTGCTGCGCCCGATAGAGCCCGATCAGGGTCTTGGCGTCGGTTATGGTGCCGCATCCGGCCCAGGTCATTGCTTCCCCAAACGCGAGCCAGTGTACCTCCAAAACTTCATGAGCTTCGGTCTCGCCGGCGCTCGCCGTCAATCCCTGAGCGAGGAAGAGATGAACCCGCTCGGAAAACACACCCGGGGAGCTCAGCATTGACCCCAAAGAATGCCATGTCGCCGCCTGGACCTGCGCCTCCTCTGTAAGCTCACGCTGAGCCGCCTGCATCGGCGGCTCTCCTGCATCGAGCTTGCCCGCGGGCAACTCCCAGATCCAACCGTCGGCCGCATAGCGGTATTGACGCAGCAGACACACTCGATCATCGGCATCTATAGCCACCACAGCGGCACCGCCTGGATGGCGAACCACTTCCAGATCGACCTGCTTGCCGTTTGGCAAAGCCACGGTCTCGATACCGACATCGATGATGGTTCCTCGATAAATAGGCAAGCGTCTAATCAACGGGATCGAGCCTCTCAGCCAACCTCACACGGCGGCGCCGACGGACGCCACGGAGCGAGTAAGTACCATCACTGCCATTAGCCTGTCCAGTAGCACGACCGTTCGCGGTCATGACTGGGCACGGGGAGGAGTCCGGGATCGTCCTTCGACCCGAGAAGAGCGGAGAAGCTCGCCTACGCCGAAACAGCGCCCGAACGTGGCTGAGAAGCCACGGTGACAGACCACCCATGCGCGCGCAAAACGGCTCGGACCTCATCCCAGAAATGAATGCGTGCCTCTAAGGCTCTGTGAGCGGCCTGCTCCGACTCCAGCACCTTCTGCGCGTCCCCAGCGCACACTTCCTCCAGCAATCGCATGGTCATCGGACCGTGAGTATCGTCATCCAGATGGATGTGGCGCTTGAGGTAATGGTAAAAAGCCGGCGCCTGCGCCTCCACAACCCCCAAGTCCCTTAGGAGGGCACGAAACATCCCGGGGATCACCTGTTCCCGGCCAACGGCGAGGGCCGCGGCAACGACGTGCGCCTTACCCGTATCGATAAACCCGAAGGTCGTCGCCATGAAGCGCCGCGCCGGCCCCGGTATGGCTGCCGCCCCAAGAGCGCTCCGAACGCCGTCGGTGCGTACCTGCTCCAAGAACCGCATCAGCACCCCAGTGTCGGCTCCGACCTCGCGCATCGCGTGACAATAAAGATCGAAGTGGGCAACCGCAGTTGGCTGACCGGTGGCATCCGGCAGCCCCTCATCGGATTCCTCGGCGAGCACCATCGCATTAATAAATTGACGCAGCATGGAAGGATGTACCGTGGGCATCCAGGGAACGGATACCGGTGCGATGTGGCCCTGAACGTACTTCACAAGCGACATGAAATCCCAAACCGCATACACGTGGTGGGCCATGAAGAGACGCAAGTCACCGAGATCCCGTACCTCGGCATAGATTGGATGACGATCGAGCTGCTCGCGAAGGGTACCGCTGGTCCGCGGTTCAATAGGGTTAGCCATAACGAGATCTCAAAATCCGCGCGCAACAGGTCGTCCTGCAGGCCAGAGCCGGTGCCAACGCATCCCCAAACCACGCCGCTTCTGAGCGTGAATTATTTAAAATACGGCCATGGTCATCGTTTCGTCAGCGTCACCATTCAGAGGTCAAAACCGTACCCAGAACCTGTAAGCAGCCAGTCGCCTTGCCACAAGGGTGTGTCCGGCA
>JAGTVB010000281.1 GCA_018224385.1 Gammaproteobacteria bacterium | reverse complement strand
CTGCCTGCGCTTATTCAGGCTCGTGGCGCCTCGCCATAACTGCCCGGACTTATTGAGCTGTTACCGTTGAAGGCCGCAACGAGGGCGCTCTCGAACGCATTCGCGTGCTCGATCGCGGCGCAATAGCAATGGCGAAGATCCCGGTGACGAGCAAGGAGCCCGAAACCCACCAGCAGGTGTGTCTTACCGCCACCCATGGCTTGCTTGAGGTGAAAAACCGCCTGCGAGGAGGCACCGGCCAAACGGGCGATCCCCTCGGCGATGAGATCTTGCATCCCCTGGGTGAGATGGGTTTTCTCGAAAAAGCCCGCGCCATCCCCCTCGGTCGCAATCAGTTCATCGAGCTGCTCGATCTGGTCGCTGAGCTTAATGGACAACGCATTCGGTTGAAGCTCGCAGGCATCGCGGACGGTCTTCATAGGGGAGTGCCTCGCATTGGGGGCGTTGCTTGACTCGCTTGACGGGGGGACATTTCAGCGCAGGGGCGAAAACCGCGAGTCAGGGCACCGGTGCGGCCGAACTCGCCGCACCAATCGATCACCTTGAACCGCGGATGAGGAAAAGTGACGCGTGAGACACGATCACAGTGGAAGGTATCACTGTGTGCGATTGGGCCGTCCATGCCACTGGTGAAGAAGCTCATTTTGGCAAGCCGCTAGGTCAGTAGAGAGCCTCTCAGCTCGCCCAATACCAGGCTTACCCGACGCGGCGTATCAAAAGGGCCGTGCTGTCTTTGATCCAGATAGCCCTCGCCCTTTATCTGCTTCCATGCCGCAGTTGTCCTTGCTCGGCAGCGTGCCATAACCTTCCCTCCACTGGAGTTATCCTGCACGCACCCTATCGTCAATTCGTGTCTAGCCTTTAAATTTCGTCTAGATTTGAGGATCGAGAAATTGCGTGCTTCAGGAATGGGATGCTGCTAGAGTTCCGGGCCGAAGTGCGGTCGGATTCGGATTGGTCGCTGTTCGTCCGCGACAGCTATAACGGCCTCGCGGGTACACTGACTTATGCGCCATCCTATAAGCGGGACGGGCGCACCTACGCGCCAGACATGGCAAGCAGCGACATACCCGTTCCCCGCCTCAGCTCACCATGGCTCGGAAAGCCGCTCCACCACGTCTCGGCGCGCCAGCGCGCGCACGCGAAGCTCCCACCGGTTCTTGTATGGATCTGTGGTCTGCTGATACCGTATCTCGAACACAGCGCGGGCGCAGGTAGCAAAGCAACAACGTTGCAATATGAGACCGGATCATGGTTTGGCCGGCTCCTCAAGCGGTCTGTACCCAGTACCATAGAAACCGAGATTGTCCCCATGCGACAAACGCTTGAACACCACGATGCGCGACCATCGCTTGGTGGCAATACCTTCATAGCCATTGGCTTATTTGCCCTAATGAACGCCGGCTGCGGAGCCCAGACGGGGCCAGCGCCGATCAGTGGCGACGTGCTCGAAGCCAAAGGCTGGCGCACGGAGGTCGTCAGCGGCGATTTGAGCCACCCTTGGTCTATAACCTGGTTGCCAGACGGTGCGGCGCTGGTGACCGAACGAAGCGGGCGCTTGCGATTGATCCGCGACGGCAAGCTCGACCCGAGGCCGATTGCTGGGCTGCCACCAGTACTCGCCCATGGCCAAGGTGGCCTGCTCGATGTGTCGCTACATCCGGACTTTTCGCAGAATCAGCTCGTCTACCTTACTTTGGCCATCGGCACTCCGGAGGCCAACCGCACAGCCCTCGCCCGCGGGCGTCTCGACGGCTATACCCTGCAAGATACCGAAGTGATCTTCGAGAATGCCGATCCCAAATCAGGCGGCCAGCATTTCGGTTCTCGGATGGTCTGGCTGTCGGACAAAACCCTGCTGATGAGCGTCGGTGACGGTGGTAATCCGCCCATTTCCTTCGAGGGCGAGAATATTCGCAACCAGGCGCAGAATCCGGGCACCCATTTCGGCGCGGTGCTACGCCTCAAAGATGACGGCACACCACCTCCGGACAATCCATTCGGGAGCCAGCCCGGTGCTCGGCCGGAAATCTGGACCATCGGTCATCGCAACATCCAGGGCATGACCCTCGATCCCCTCAGCGGACGCATCTGGGCCAACGAGCATGCATCCCGGGGCGGTGATGAGCTCAATGTCATCGAAGGAGGCAATAATTACGGCTGGCCGGAGATCACCTACAGCTATGAGTACTGGGGGCCGAGAATCTCCGATGAAACGAGCCGCCACGGCATCGTCGATCCCAAGCTGGTCTGGACCCCATCCATCGCCCCAAGCGGGCTGACCGTCTACACCGGAAACGTCTATCCCGAGTGGCAAGGAAACCTTTTCAGCGGTGCGCTCAAATTCCAGCAGATCCGTCGCCTCGTGCTCGACGGAACCGAGGTTATCGGCGAGGAAAAGCTGACCATTGGTCAACGGGTGCGCGATGTCCGCCAGGGACCGGATGGCTATCTGTACGTACTGACTGATGAGGACGCTGGAGCGCTACTGCGCATCTTGCCATCAACCGATCAAGAATAAGGACAGACCACGTTTTCTCTGCGACCTGTTTGTGGTGGCGTTACCGACCTGCTAAGTGGGTGAATCGTGCGCTTGATAACGTTCCGGAATCCTGTGCCTTTCCTCGTGTTTCGGTGATGCCGAGTTGCGTTCCCGTTTAACTTTTCACCCGAGCTTCGAGGGTAACTCCCTGTCTCATGAGTTCCTCCAGCCCCCATTCAATCAGGGCACTTCTACTCATCGCCAGCGATCCAATAAATTGTTCACTGAGGCGCTCTTTTGTCGCTTGACACAAAGGGATGTTCACAAACGCGTTCGCCCGCTTTCGGTTAGGCTTACCCATGACAATGACGCGTCCTGCAGGATCCTCTCGGGCCGTAATGGAGAACATACTGGACCCTGTCAGGGATTCGCTCGTTGGTGATGGTGCATTCACTTCTATTTCTAGTCGTTTCACTCCACTCCGCTGCTAAGACATCTTGCGCTTTAAACCATGCCACGAGTATGTTGCTGAATAAATAAGTACAAATCCTCGGTTGTGACATGCAATCGATTTATTCCAGTGGGCATTTAGCGCGTAGCTCCATCAGAACCCCGCAGGCATCGCGTGGAATTCGCAGGCTCAGTAGATCCAAATTTGGGCGGCGAGGTGTGATTACGGGGCCATAATAAAGAGGGCTTGTTCAAGCCGTGTAAAATTGTAG
>JAGTVB010000280.1 GCA_018224385.1 Gammaproteobacteria bacterium | reverse complement strand
GCAACGCATTCCTCGGCCCTGGCCCATTCCTCGCATTGCTGACTCCTTTTCCGTCTCTTGCACTGCGGTGGTAAAGCTTCGGCCTGCGCCGGTCATGACCCTCGGCGCGCGCGTGCATGACGGCGTCGACGGGGGAATACCGAAAGCGGTACGGTGACGCATTGAGGTAGCGTGCCGTTCTCCAGCAATGAACGTGCTACCGGGTGGCTTTTCGTGGCCTACGGTCTTGGGCTTTTACAGGGAGTGAAGAATGGATGCGTTTAGCATTTTCGTCTTGGTATTTTTGGCGCTGGCGGTGGTATTGGTGGCTATGGGGGCGAAGGTTGTGCCTCAGGGTCAGGAATTCACCGTGGAACGCTTTGGTCGCTACACCCGTTCGTTGCGTCCCGGGTTGCACGTGATCGTGCCGGTGGTCGATCGGGTCGGCGCCAAGATGAACATGATGGAGACGGTGCTCGATATCCCGACTCAGGAAGTCATTACCAAAGACAATGCGATGGTGAAGGTGGATGGCGTGGTGTTCTACCAGGTGCTGCATGCGGCCAAAGCGGCCTACGAGGTGCAGGATTTGGAGCGGGCTACTACCAACCTTACCACCACCAACATCCGCACCGTGATGGGGTCAATGGACCTCGATACGCTCCTCTCGGAGCGCGATCAGATCAACGCGCGCCTGCTGCAAATCGTCGACGATGCCACGACCCCTTGGGGGGTCAAGGTGACCCGCATCGAGATCAAAGACATCTCCCCGCCAACCGATCTCGTGGATTCAATGGCTCGGCAGATGAAGGCGGAACGGGAAAAGCGGGCGGCGGTTTTGGAGGCGGAAGGCCAGCGTCAGGCGGAGATTTTACGCGCCGATGGTGAGAAGCAGGCGACGATACTGGAGGCCGAAGGCCGCAAAGAGGCCGCGTTCCGGGACGCCGAGGCCCGGGAACGCTTGGCCCAGGCCGAGGCTCGCGCGACCCATGTCATGTCGACGGCGATTGCGCAGGGGAATGTCCAGGCCATTAACTATTTCATCGCCCAGAAATATGTCGAGGCGCTGCAAAGCATTGCCCAGGCAGACAATCAGAAGCTCGTGCTGATGCCGCTCGAGGCATCCAGCGTCATCGGTTCCATCGGCGGTATTGCGGAGCTGGCAAGGGAAGCCTTCAAGCGTCCGGGCTAAGCGATGGATAGCATCACCTTCGCTCCAACGTTTTGGCAATGGTGGATCTTGGGGTTGATCCTGGTCATCCTCGAGGTCTTTGCCCCCGGGGCATTCTTGATCTGGATCGGCATCTCCGCCGGGATGGTCGGCCTGCTGCTCTTGTTCGTTCCGGCGCTTGCGTGGCAGCTTCAGGTGCTGATGTTCGGCGTGTTTTCGGTGGCCATTGTTCTGGTTTGGCGCCGCTACCTGCAAGCCCACCCGCTCCAGAGCGAGGTGCCTCTGCTTAACCGAAGGGCAGAGCAGTACGTTGGCCGCGTGTTTACCCTCGATGAACCGATCGTCAACGGTGCCGGAAGGCTTCGCATCGACGACTCGATTTGGCGGATCCGGGGGGCCGACTGTCCTGCTCAAAGCAGAGTCATGATCACCGGCGTCGACGGGGTGGTGCTCAGGGTGGACCGCTACGGCGCCCCGGAGCAGGTGTCCTAACGACGGCGTGCCCACCCGGCGAGTCTGCCGTGGCGTTTGGCAGTCGCCTTGCCATTATCTGGCGCATGAGTAGCGGATCGTGAAGAGCGCTTGTGCAGCGAAGAAACGTTTTTCCCAGGCGGGCGTATGAGTCAGGCTCCTATTGCGGGGCGGCGCAAAATTCTTATGCCTGCATGGACCTCCTGCTCGATTCAGCTTCAAAAAGCGCCTTGAGACGATTGAGCACCACCGTGCTGAGCTCCTCGGCACTGTATTTTGGCAGAAACTTGTCGGCGCCAACTTTTCGCACCATGGTCTCGTTAAACACGCCGCTTAACGACGTGTGCAGCAGTACATAGAGATCGCTCATGCGATCGTCGTTCTTGATGTATTTCGCGAGCGTGTAGCCATCCATCTCCGGCATTTCAATATCCGAGATGATCATGGCGAACGCTCGTGATAGGGGCATCTTTTGCTCGTCGATGCATTTTTGCAGGCGGTGCAGCGCCTCTTTACCGTTGCAGGCAACTTCATAGTCGACGCCAATCTGGTCAAGCGCATGGGCGATCTGCCGGCGCGCCACCACAGAGTCGTCAACCACAAGGACGCGCGGCCCGACCCTGGCCTGGAGGGCCTTCGCCTGTTCGCGCAGCGCCAAGGGCACTTCCTTTTCCGGGCCGGTTATCTCTGCCAATACCTTCTCTACATCGATGATCTCTATTAATTCCCCTTCGAACTCGGTGACCGCGGTCATGTAGCTTTCGCAGCCGATGTTTTTTGGCGGCAGATGGATGGTTTCCCAGTTGACGTTGATAATCCGATCGACGCCCATGACCAGAAACCCTTGAACGTGCCGGTTGAACTCGGTGATGATGACGAAACGATCGCTTTTTCCCATGATGGGGGGCTCACCCAGCGCACGGGCTAGGTCAATGACCGCTAGCGACATGCCCCGCATCGTCATCAGTCCGCAAACTGCATGATGCGCATGAGGAATGCGGGTTAGGACGGGGCACTTAACGATTTCCCTTACCTTAAAAACATTGATGCCAAATCGGCGCTTCGCATCCAACTTGAACAGCAGCAACTCCAGCCGGTTATGGCCAACGAACGCGGTGTGTTGGTCGATGCTCTCGAGCATGCGGGTCATAGCCGGATTTTCCTTTGTTGGGATTGTGAGCCGTGGTCATCGTTGCGTCCCGGCTGGCCGTCAATCGCCTTGCCAAACGGCTGTGTTCAGCTGGGATGCTGGACTGAAGTCTCCACCGGTAAGATCGAGCCACGCCCTGGATGGCGAGCCCCGGTCCTGCACGCGCCGCCGGAGTGCACAGCGATGCAGGTATTCACGACGTCCCTTGAGGCAACGCGATTGACGGCCCACAGATCCCGAGCACGGTCTTGCCCTTTGAAGGGTGATGCTGACGAAACGATGATCATGGCCGGACTGTGCTTGGCCCTCCAAAAAAGAGCAGTTGACGGAAGTTAGCGACGTGGGTAGTGGATGCTTAAGCCAAAGACAGCCCAGCGCCGCCTCTCAGCGGTGTTGCGTTGACGACGCTCGTGCCGCGTCCAGCCAGCGTATGAGCTCGATGGGCGTGGTAATCGCCCCATCGGCACCCCATTGCAGGGGGTCCTCTCCAGTGGGGATGTAGCCAAACAAGGCGACCAAGGTACGCATCCCGGCCCGCCGACCTGCAACGATATCGCGGGGCGCATCGCCTACGTACAGGCACTGCCGAGGATGCGACCCGGTTTGCTCGCAGGCAAGCAGCAGAGGGTCAGGATGGGGTTTCGGTCGCGGCGTGGAATCCCCCGAAATGACACACGCGGCGCGATCGGCAAGTCCCAGTGCCTGCACCAGCGGTACCGTCAGAAATGCCACTTTATTGGTGACGATACCCCAATTCATATGCTCGGCTTCGATATGCGCCAAAACCGCTTCCATTTCCGGAAAGAGCTCGGTGCGCGTCGCTAGATTCTCTTGGTAGAGGCTGAGAAAGCGTAGGTAAAGCGCCTCAAAGCTCGGCGCCTCCCGAGGAAGGCCGCAGCCAAGCTCGACCATGGCGCGTCCCCCCAGGGAGATGAGCGGGCGCACCCGCTCCATAGGAAGGCCGTCCTGGCCCTGCTCGGCGAGAACTTGGTTGAGGGCGTAGGCCAGATCCGGCGCGGTATCAGCGAGTGTCCCGTCCAGATCGAAAAGGACAGTGCGCAGGGCGTCTGATGGCGTGCCGCGGGTCTTAGGCACCGTCCTGGGCCGCGCGCATCCAGGCAAGGTAGTTGACTTGAACATCCGTTTCGAGTTGATAGGTCTTGGTAAAGGGGTTATAGGAAAGGCCGGTGATGCCCTCTAGCCGCAATCCGGCGGCGCGGGACCAGCTCGCCAGCTCCGAAGGTTTTATGAACTTCGAATAGTCGTGAGTGCCCTTGGGCAACAGCCGAAGCAAATACTCTGCCCCAATGATTGCCAGCAAGTAGGCTTTCGGATTGCGGTTGATGGTAGAGAAAAAGACATGCCCACCGGGGCGCACCAGCGTGGCGCAGGCGTTCACTACGGAAAGCGGATTTGGCACGTGCTCGAGCAGCTCCATGCAGGTTACCACGTCGTAGTGGTGCGGTTCCTGGAGTGCCAGCTCTTCGGGCGTCAGGTGACGGTAGTTCACCTGGATCCCCGACTCCAGGCGGTGCAGCCTAGCGACCCCGAGCGGCGCCTCCGCGGCATCGATGCCCGCGACCTCAGCGCCGCGTTGCGCCATGCTTTCCGCCAGAATACCGCCGCCACACCCGACGTCGAGGACACGCTTGCCGGCGAGCGGGGCGCGGTCCGCGATGAACTGCAGGCGCAGGGGATTTAAATCGTGTAGCGGTTTGAAATCGCCCTGCGGATCCCACCAGCGGGCCGCGAGATCATCGAACTTGGCGATTTCTTCTGGATCAATATTTTGCGTCGTGTGCATTCTGGGTACTCCGATTGCTGTCCCTCACAATGTTCAGGATATCCTAATGCTTGGAAATGACGGAATGTTTCGCCGACGCTGCCCGCTCGCGTGCTGGGAACGCCGCATTAGGCGGCCCGTGGCGGGCTCAGGCGGCGCTTAGCCGTTGCGGATGCGCTCGCGCCATTCTGCCGCCCGCCGCAGCAGCCGTTCTTCATCAAGCGTGACCAGCGCGCCCTGTTTAAGCACCTGCCGCCCGGCTATCCAGACGTCGCTCACTTGGCGCCTTCCGGCGGCATATACTAGCTGTGAAATAGGATGGTAGAGAGGCTCTGTTTCGATCGTTTGCAGGTTGATGGCCACCATGTCGGCCGATTTCCCCGGCACCAATGAGCCGATTTGGTGGTCGAGCCCGAGTGCCTGAGCGCCGTTAAGGGTGGCCATACGCAGGGCTTGTGCGGCCGGAACAGCCCGGGCGGAACCGGCGACGCCTTTGGCCAGCAACGCGCCGGTGCGCATCTCACCGAGCATATCGAGATCATCGTTGCTGGCGGCACTGTCGGTGCCCAGCGCCACGTTGACGCCGTTCTCCAGCAAGCGCGCCACGGGACAGAAGCCGCTGGCAAGCTTGAGGTTGGATTCCGGGCAGTGCACAACGTGGGCGCCAAAGCCTGCAAACCATTCGATCTCGGCGGTCTCGAGCTGCGTCATGTGAACGGCCAGTAGCCGTGGGGACAGCAGACCGAGGCGCTCGAGGCGTTGCAGGGGGCTTTGCCCATATCGGGCACGGCCTTGCATGACCTCGTCGGCGGTCTCGTGAACGTGCATGTGAATGCGGACATCCAATTCCTCAGCGTAGACCGCGACGCGCTCCAGTGGATCATTGGAGACCGTGTACGGGGCGTGCGGTGCGAAAGCGGTTCGCACCAGCGGCAGATGGCGGCAGCTGTCGTGAACGTCGAGGCCTTTGGCAAGATACTCTTCAGCATCCCGCGCCCAAACGGTGGGAAAGTCGACGACGATGAGGCCTACGGTGGCGCGAATGCCCGCCTCATGGGCGGCCCGGGCCGTTTCCTCGGGGAAGAAGTACATATCGCTAAAGCAGGTTGTGCCGCTTCGCAACATCTCTGCCACGGCCAGCTGGGTGCCGTCGCGAACAAAATGTTGGCTGACGAAGCGAGTCTCGGCAGGCCAGATACGGTCGTTCAGCCACTCCATGAGCGGCAGGTCATCGGCCAGGCCTTTGAAAAGGTTCATGGCCGCGTGGGTGTGTGCGTTCACGAGTCCGGGGATAACGACGTGCTTCGGTAGTCGATGCTCGGCGCTCGCACAATAGAGCCGTATCGCTTCATGCTGGGGCAAGATCGCCAGAATTCTGCCGTGATGAATAGCGATCGCGTGCTCTTCCAGGAGCGCGGTGCCGGGCTCCACCGGAATGATGTAGCGGGGGAGAAGTAGGGTATCGATGCTTTGCATAATCGGTGGTTGTCGTTCTCGTGGCGATTGGGTTGGGCGCATCCGGCTGGGCAATGATGGCCTATGTCAGCATAATAAGAGGGGTCGATGAGGGTTTCCAGG
>JAGTVB010000279.1 GCA_018224385.1 Gammaproteobacteria bacterium | reverse complement strand
GACGCTGCCCTGCGACAGCGGCGTTGGGTAGTGGTCGCTCCCCGTCGAACGACAGGGTAGATCTCAGGGCGGCCCGCCGCTGGTCATGGCGCGTTTGCTTTGGGCTCCGAGCGGCGGCCTTTTCGTGCGCCGCCAACCGCCGCCAAGACCGCGCCCTAGACCAGCAGGTCGGCGATGTCCCGGGCCGCCTGGGCCTCGAGCCAGGAGGGAACGGGCAGGTTTTTTTGCCGCAGGAACTCGGGATTCCAAAGCTTGCTGGCGTAGCGGGTGCCGGAATCGCAGAGCACCGTGACGATGGTCTTTCCCGGCCCGAGCTTTTCGGCGAGGCGCACCGCCCCGGCCAAGTTGATGGCGCTGGAGCCGCCAAGACAGAGTCCCTCGTGGCGTAGCAGATCGAACAGGATGGGCAGCGCCTCTTGGTCTGGGATCAAGAACGGCTGGTCGACGACGGTGCCGGCGACATTGGCCGTTACTCGCCCCTGACCGATGCCCTCCGAGATGGAATCGCCTTCGGTGGGTTTGAGCTCACCGTCTCTGAAATAGTGGTACATCTTGGTGCCGAGGGGGTCGGCGAGACCGATGACCACGTCTTTATTTTTCGACTTAAGATACTCGCTGACGCCGGCCAGCGTGCCGCCCGTGCCGATGGCGCAGATAAACCCGTCGATGTGCCCGGCGGTCTGCGCCCAGATCTCCGGGCCGGTGCTCTTCAAGTGCCCGTCGCGGTTGGCGGTGTTGTCCCACTGGTCGGCATAGAGCACGGCAACCTCCGACTCGCGCTGCAACTTCTCGGCGAGCCGTTTCGCCACGTGCTGGTATTGGTTGGGATTCTCGTAGGGCACCGCCGGCACGCAGATGAGCTCGGCCCCAAGGAGCCGCAAGAAGTCCTTCTTCTCCTGCGACTGGGAGTCGGGCATGACGATGACGGTCCGGTAGCCCCGGGCGTTACCCACCACGGTGAGCCCGATGCCGGTATTGCCCGCCGTGCCCTCGACGATGAGGCCACCCGGCTCCAGGCGGCCGCGCTTTTCTGCGTCTTCGATGATGTAGCGCCCGGCCCGATCCTTCACCGAGCCGCCGGGGTTCAAGAACTCCGCTTTGCCAAGAATCGTGCAGCCGGTCTTAGCCGACAATGTGTGAAGCTTGATGAGCGGTGTGTTGCCGATGCTCCCGATGAGTCCGTCGCGAATGTCCATACGCTTCTTGATATGAAAAAATGCCCCTAGTCGAGAAAGGAGGGTAGGGTGCGAGGATAACGCCGCAGCGCTTAGCGCTCAACCGTATCAAGGGCATGATCGCGATGCACCTTGTGCATACCAACGCCGTCGGTAGTAGAGTCACTATTGAGGGAAATGCTCCTGGAAGGGTGGATCGGGACCGTGTGGCACGATTTACACGATTTGGATGTGCCCTATCGGGTGCGGTGCAGTCCGCCGCGACCTCATCGTGACGTGTGGTTATGGCGGTTACTGGTTGTCTACGTAACATCGTCCACGGGTAGACGCTTAAGAATAAATGGGAATGATCATCGTTTCGGCAACTACTGCCCTCTCGCCGGTGCGCAGCCTATCCCCTGGCCTCAAGGGACGCCGTGAATACATCCTTGTAGGCTTGGAGTCCGGCATCCCTGCCGGACACACCCTTACGACCAGGAGATAGGCTGTCCCCGGATTCTCAGCATGTTTTATCATCCTGAGATAACGCTGACAAAACGATGGCTATTTGTTACCTGGCCAAGCAGGAACCGTCGTGAGTTTCGGTTTTGTCGCAGGGTGCAGGCTAACCAGTGACTGTCATGGAAGAAGCGCCATCGCGCCTGATCTACAGTGGTCCCAGTAAGGTCGAATTTTGCCAGCGCCTGGGAGTGAGCTGGAGCGCACTTGCCGATTTCCTCGGCATCCCGAGCTACGAACAAGCCCGCTTCGAGCGTGGCCTTGAAGGCCGCACGATCTGGGAGTGGTTGGAAGGGCGCGGTGAGCTGCGCCGTTTGCCAGCGGCGCTCAAGGCGATTGAGCGCAAGGATCTGCTGGATGCGCTGGTCGAACGGGAACAGGAGACGTTGGAGCATTACTGGCAAGGGCGGCTCGATCGTTGGCGGCGGCTACCAGGACAGGCGCTGGTGGGTGACTGAGGAGGTCGCGGCGGATCTTGGTACCACAATCGGGGCTACGCGCGAGCGGCTAACCGCTACCACGATTCTCCCGATGACCAGCTCCCCAACATAGGGTTTCGGGTGATGTGTACGTCCCCCATCTCCTGATCCTCTGATCACTGATTGCCGCGTCAGCGGCAATGATTTGGCGAAGCGTCCGCGTGCGAAATGCAGACGGGATGGTGTTGCTGCGTGCATGCGGGAGACGAATCGGTTGCGGTTACGGGTCGGCCGTGTGACCGATTGGGGGTGGCTAGAGTGGACCGGGCACGGCAGGTGATGGGATACTGCACCGACCCTACGCGAGCGCAGTTGAGTCAAGAAACATGGCATCGAGACTTGCTTTTCTGATTAGCTTATTCGGCAGTCTGTTGCTAGTCGGCCAGCCCCTAGCCGCGGATTCGCCGCCGCGCCCTGCATGGCTCGGGGTGGTGGTGGTGGTGGAGGTGCCCTTTGACTGGCTGGCGGCGCAGCGGCTGGAGTACGGGGTCGAGGTCAGTCAAGTTGTGCCGAGGAGCCCCGCGGCCACGGCGGGACTGCGGCCTGGCGATCTGATTCTCAGCATCGCAGACAAGCCGGTTTATTCGGTGCAGCGCTTGCACTGGCTGGTCAACACGCTGAGTTCGGGTCAGACGGTGCCAGTCGAGTATTTCCGCGCCGGCCAGAAGCAAACGCTGACTATCGAACTCGCTTCTCCGCCGCCTCGGGGGGAACCCTCCAGCCGCGGGGCGCACCACCGGCACCCACCGCTGCGCAGCTATCTCGGCATTGGCTTGCAGGCCATGACGGATGACTTGCGGCAGGCCTTTGGCGCGCCCCGGGACTCCGGCGTCCTGGTGACCGAGGTGGTCGACGCCAGTCCGGCGGCCCAAGCTGGGGTGATGGCGGGCGACGTCATCATCCGAATGGACCGCAAACGCATCGCTGAGGTAGGGGATGTCTATCGGGTACTGGATTTTTTCGAGGCCGGAGATGAAATCACCATCGAGCTTATCCGGGCGAAGGCAAGCAAACTGCTGACGGTGGTGCTGGCCGCGGCGCCTGACAGTGGCGTGGCGAAGCCGTGGTACCCCCCCTGGGATTCGCCTCCGGCGATCCCGGCCCCCTTTCTCGAGCCGCACTATTGGGAGCGTCAGCTCGACCAACTGCTCGAGCGGTGGCGGGAGTACTGGCGAGAGGAGCCGGAAGCCTATCCCTATGAACGGCGATTGTAGCAGCGCCGTTGGGCGCCAAAGAGGCTGGCTCGGTCTTTTCTAGCCCGCCGCCTCGCGCTTTTCCTCAGCGGCACTGGCGGAGACGTCAGGCGATTCCGCGGGCATACTTTCGAGAAATGTCCCTTTGATGAAGGCTTCCGTGAGCCGGTACGCCTCCTCGTCGGGGTACTGCCGCGGCGGATGCTTGCAAAAATAACCGGCCGGGCCGTACAGCACCCCGCCCTGGTGACGATCCAGTGCGAGCCTCGCGCAGCGTATGGCGTCGATGGCGACACCCGCGGAGTTTGGCGAGTCCTCCACCGACAGGCGCAGCTCCAAATTCATGGGCACATCGCCGAACAGCGTGCCCTCCATGCGGATGAAGCACACTTTGTTGTCCTTCTGCCAGGGTACGTAGTCGCTCGGGCCGACGTGGATCTCGGAATCCGCAAGCCGGTTGGCGGCGACCGCCTGCACCGCCTCGGTTTTGGACTTTTTCTTGGAGGCGAGCCGCGCGCGGTTGAGCATATTCAGAAAATCGGTGTTGCCACCGGTATTGAGCTGATAGGTTCGCTCCAGCTTCACACCCCGCTTCTTAAACAGCTCCACCAGGGTCCGATGGGTGATGGTGGCGCCCAGCTGGGCCTTGATATCGTCACCGATAATGGGAATGCCGCGTTCCTCAAAACGGCTCGCCCAGCGGGGATCGGAGGCGATGAACACCGGGATGTTGTTGACGAAGGCGCAGCCGGCATCCAGAGCGCACTGCGCATAGAAGCGGGTGGCGCGCTCGGAGCCGACCGGTAAGTAATTTAACAGGATTTCGGTGCCTGCCTCCTTGAGGACCCGCACCACCTGGTCCTTGGACGGTTCCGGCAGCTCGGCCGGCACAAAGGTTTGCGCTTCGTCGTAGCTTCGCATGTGTGCCGAGATGCCGTCGAGCAGAGCGCCCATGCGCACAGCGACACCGGTTTGTGGGATACGTTCACAGAATACCTTAGTGCAGTTGGGGGGTGCGAGAATGGCTTCCGAGACCTCCTTGCCCACCTTGCGCGCATCGACGTCGAAGGCAGCGACCACTTCGATGTCGAAGGGACGGTAACCCGCGATCTCCCAGTGCAATAGACCAAAGGCCTCGTGGCGAGCCTTGCCGCGATAGTAGTAAATGCCTTGAACCAGAGCGCTTGCACAGTTCCCAAGGCCAACGATACCGATCTTGATTGTTCTCATATGCCTGTAAACGTCTCTTACCGAATCCCAGTCACGGGCGCAATGACTGCGTCTTCCATTTGCCCACGGTGCTTTGGTGCGCCTTGTTCGCACGTCCCTCCGGGCCCGTTGGCGCACTGAACGGCGAAGGCGCTTCACGCACCGCGCGGTCATTTGCCAGCTTATCTCAAGCGCGGCACAAGCTAAAGCCGCACGGCAGGCGTCCCGCCCCAGCAGGAGTCTATACCTAAGTGCCAGTGCAAGTGACTAGGGTAAACCATGAGTTCCTCCGTCCCGCGGCTATTTGGGCACAGCGGTCAAGTGCCCCGAACGCGGCACGAGCCGGCGTTACCGAGACGCATTAATTTATTATTAGTTGTCACTTACTAAAAAACGATAGCGCTTTGGGAACCATCGTGTTAGGGTTGTTCCATGCAAAGCGGATTGAGACGGTACGAGTTCAGTGAGCGGCTGGCGGACATCCTCGGGGAATCGCGCCGTGACTTGCGGTTTCGGGTGACGCTGATGGTTACCGGCGGACTGGTTTCGCCCGGCCCGCGGGGCCGCGGCTCACCGCCCGCCACGCCGCCTTATGCCGCCAACCTGCTGCTCGGGGCTATGGCGGCCCCGCAGCAGGCGCACACTGTGGCCGCGATCCGCTGTTATCGCGAGCTGCAGCCGAGCGCCGTGAGCAACGAGGGTACGCTACCCCGAGTCGTTGTCGGCCCATCGCAACGGGGGCTGAACGTTGCCGAGCCACCGGTGCTGCCGCTGCTTTTCGGACAGCTCCCGTTCGGTGACGTTCTGAGCCGTCTCCTGGAGCTGGCGCAGGCGCCGGAAACGCGCGCTACCCTGGCGAGCGAGCTTTTTGGGATCTGGGTTAGCCGCGGATTCCCGGTTGCCGGCGTGCAGATCGGGGCGTGGTCGAAGGACCGGCGCACCGTCATCACGCGCCGTTATGAGTTGCCCGCGGGGGCGCGGCCGCCTGCGTGGCTCGACCCGGCTCGGGGCGGCGTGGCCGATCCCGGCCTGCTGCACACTGTGTTCTTGCCGGTCCGCAAGCTGATCGAGATCGGCACGCTTACCACTTTCCCGGATGAAAGGAGTTCCCCTATGGTCAATCTTGGTCCGAAAATGGCTTCCATCGCCAACCTTGTCAACCTGGCCCGCCAGCCGCGCTTTCGGCAATCGTGGGAGAAACTGTTGTCGGCTTTGGCTTCGGTGCAGGCCTGGACGAATTCCGTGGACAGCCGCGACAGTCGTCTCGCCGAGGTGACGAGCTTTGGCTCCAATCCCGGCGAACTGCGGATGCTCACCTATGTTCCCGCGATGTTGGCGCCTTCACCGGCGTTGGTCGTTGTGCTGCACGGCTGTACTCAGACCGCCGGCTCCTTCGATAAGGGTTCCGGCTGGTCTACCCTCGCCGATCGTTTCGGGTTTGCCTTGCTGCTGCCGGAGCAACATTGGACCAACAATCCATTGCGCTGCTTTAACTGGTTTCGCGCAGAGGATACGGCGCGCGACCGGGGAGAGCCACTTTCGATCAAGCAAATGATCGAACGGATGATCGCCGAGTACGGCATTGACCGGGGGCGCGTTTATGTAACGGGACTGTCCTCGGGTGCGGCGATGACTTCGGTGATGCTGGCCACCTATCCCGACTTGTTTGCCGGTGGCGCCATCCTAGCCGGCGTGCCCTACCGTTCCGCCAATGGTCTTCAGGAAGCCTTTGAGACCATATTCCAGGGGCGCAGCCGCTCCGGGCGTGAATGGGGTGATTTGGTGCGTGCAGCGTCTCCCCATGAGGGCCCGTGGCCGAAGATTTCGGTGTGGCACGGCGATGCCGACTCATCGGTGAAGCCGATGAACGCCGACGAGGTCATCAAACAATGGGTCGATGTGCACGGCCTTCATCCGAGCCCCAGCATCGAAAGAGATGTCAACGGCCATGCGCACCGGGTGTGGCAGGGAGCGGACGGAGCGCATCTGATTGAGTCCTACACCATTACCGGCATGGCCCATGGGGCGCCACTTGAGCCGGGCGCGGAAGAACATCAGTGCGGGACCGCTGCGCCTTTTTTTAATGATGTGGGCCTATCCTCCACGTATCACATTGCACGCTTCTGGGGACTGCCGGAGACCAGGCCGGAAGCGGCCGCCAGCGATGAGCGCTACCGAGAGCCAACGGCGGCGTTCGAGCCGGCCCAGGCGCCGCTCTCAAGCATCCCGCTCGGCAACATGCCGACGATCTACGTCGATTCTCATGGCCGCGCCAGCACCACCGAAATTCTTTCTTCCGGACGGGCCGCTGCGGATGCAGAAGCGTCGCCACGCGACCGATCGAGCAGTGCACCGCTGGGCATCGATGTGCAGGGCATCATCAGCAAATCGCTGGAGGCGGCCGGGCTTCTCAAAGGCTCTGGCGACAGCGCCTCGGGAGCGGACCGATCGAGCAGTGCCCCGTTGGGCATCGATGTGCAGGGCATCATCAGCAAATCGCTGGAAGCGGCCGGGCTTCTCAAAGGTTCTGGCGACAACAGCGCCTCGGGAGCGGGCCGGTCGAGCAGTGCCCCGTTGGGCATCGATGTGCAGGGCATCATCAGCCAATCGTTGGAGGCGGCAGGTGTTTTCGGGAACGCCCGGGCAGCCGCCCCGGATCCTGCTCGAGAGAGCCGCGGGTTCGGCGGTTCGGACTGGCAAGGTGAGGGTTGGCAGCTGCTTGCCGACGATGCGCGTGTTGTTAGCGAGAATCCGCTGCTCTTCGGTGAGGTCTCGTCTGGAAACGGTTGCGACGTTGGCAATAAGGTGCGCTCAATATCCCGGCGGCTCGTCCTAGGTCACCGTCCGCAGCTGAGCTATGTTCGCCGACTGAATTTGAGTGCTGGCGTCAATGATTACACACAGGCGCGGTTCAGCGTGCTCGTGGACGGCTTGACAGTGGACGAAGTCTCCGCCGTCGGCATGGAGCATACGGAGGTAGAATGGATGCAGCGCTCAGGCATCGATCTCGCGCCGTTTGCCAATCGCACGGTGACGCTCACGTTTGAAGTGGCTGCCAACTCAAACGTGTGTAACGCGGTCGTCGCCAAGGCCTGGGTCGATCGCATCAAGGTAAGGAATGCCGCTGCCGCGGGTGGCTCGGGCTAACGACAATCGTACTCCGGCGGAAAGCCAGAGCATCTCCCGAAGTGGGCCTACCTTGATGCGTTGGCGAAAGGGCACTCGAGGAAATACCGCAGCGAAAAACGTTCGGTAGTGGATGGCCGGCGCCTCAGGCAATAGGCGACACACCGAACAGCCAGGTGTGCAGCCAGAGGATAAAGGCAACGTAAAGCCCCAACCCGAGCACTATCGCAAGCGCGTCGTTTGCCTTGGACGGTGGTGCCTGCGGAATGGGGCGCGGCTCACGATGCTTCAGGGAGATGCGATCGGCGACCGCCCAGACCAAGAAAGAGCCGAACAGAAGCACGTCCGCGAGCGTGCCGTTGGCAAGCAGATGGGCGAAGGCCCAGATCTTCGTCGCCGCCAGCATGGGATGCTTGGTGGCCGCTTTGATGCGCCCCGGTAAGTAGGTGGCCAATAGCAGCGGGAACACAAAGATCATCAGAAGGAGCGAGACATGGCGCAGCCACATCGGTGGAACGTAAAGGATGACCGGATCCTGCCGGGCTAAGCCATAACCCCAGACGATGAGCGCCAGTCCGACGATGGCCACCACCGAGTAGATCGCTTTCCATGATCCCTCACCGATCTGAGCGGCGACGCGGTTTCGCCACGACGGGTAAACGATGGAAACCGAGTGCACGGTAAAGAAAAGGACTAACCCGGCTAACAGAACGGTCATCAGCTTGACTCCTATGCGTTTTACTGTCGCGAAGATGCATCCTACCGCAAAATTCCTGTGCTTGGTTACGGTGTTTCGCGCCGCAGGTGCCGGGTGCAGGGATTCGTAGCGGGGTTTCCGTTGCCGGCACACGGCCGCTTCGTTGGGAGCGGCGATGGGTTCGAAGATGGTTAGCAGCACGGTTGTCCGTCACACTGAGAGAACGCTTAACTAGTCAATGGGCGCCACCGCGGCAGCGCTGCTCCCTATCGTGGCACCGATACTCCTGGGCTTCGCTTTAAGACGATCCCGCTTTTTGTCCGACGAAGCGTGGGCAGGAATGGAGAAATTGACCTACTTCGTCCTGTTCCCTTGCTTGCTCGTTCGCACCCTCGGCACGCAAACGCTTGCGGGGGCGCCCCTGCTCGGGATGCTCGGCGTGGTCGCTGGAACGCTGATGAGCGCGGCCGCGGTTCTGATTTTGTGGCACCGGCGAGCGGCATCGGTGGCCGACAGCACATTCACGTCAATCTTCCAGGGCGGAGTGCGATTTAATACCTATATTGCGTTGGCTGTTGCCGAGGTCTTTTTTGGAGCTGAGGGCCTTGCCATGGGTGCCGTGGCGGCAGGGTTCATGATCGTGTTGATCAATCTCCTTTGCATTTCTGCGCTGGCGATCTGGGGCGATGCCGCAATTCACGGGATTTATCCGTTTATCCGCGCCGTGCTCGGCAATCCTCTGATTCTTGCCTGCGCCGCGGGATGGGCCTTGAGCCTTAGCCAGATAGGCCTCGGGGACCTACCGGCGGACATGTTGGAGGTCATTGGTCGGGGCGCCTTGCCCTTTGGGTTGCTGGCAGTCGGCGCTGCCCTGCAGCCGCAGGCGATGCGCGCGCATCTTAAACCGGCGCTGATCTCCTCGACCATTCAGTTTGGCCTAAAGCCTCTGACGGCCTGGTTGCTGATTTCGGCTACAAGCCTCACCGGCGCGGCTGGCGGTGCGGTTGCCATAGCCTTGATCGCGCCCACCGCGCCGTCGGGTTACATTCTCGCCCGGCAACTGGGGGGCGATGCTTCGGCCATGGCGTCGATTATTACCTTGCAGACGCTATTGGCTTTCGTTTTGATGCCCCTCATGGCATTTTGGGTGTTTGGACTCAGCGCGGGTGAATAAACCGACGCCACGCCTCCCGCTCGCGGCGTTGGGCGCTGCGCGCTCCTCGCCTATCCCGCCGGCAGGCCGCGTGGTTGCGGCGCTGCCGTGCGCCTTGTTCTCGGACCGTCCGCTACGGTGTCTTCACACGCGCTCAAGCGAGCGCCGGGGCGCTCGGTTACGCTGGCTCAGTTAGCCTCTACCGACAAGAAACGTCGCTTCCGGCCGGCAGGGCGGCGATGAAGGCGCTGCGGATGACGTCCTTCTCCGCCTGATGCCAATTGGCCTCAGGCGTGTTGCCGGGGAATTGCTGCGCTAGCGCCCAGGCGCGCTGCTCGATGGCGTCACGATTTTCTGCCACCAAATCTTGCCAGCAGTTGTGGTAGGGCTCCCAATAGGGAGCGGCCTCGGGGCGGGCGTCATGGATTAACCGCATGGCCTCGTCGATGGTCATGCCTTCTACGAAGGTGAGGTAGGTGAGGACTGTCAACGGCGCGCGATTGATTCCGGCTGTACAATGCACATAGACCCTGTGCTTGGCGTCGAGCAGGCGATGCAGCGCATGCACGGCATCGGCGAGGCGTTGGCGCTGATGGGCGGGATCGAAGTCGCGCATGGGCGCGTTGACCAGTACCAGCCCACAACGTGCCGCGTGGCTTTGATGCTTCTCATAGTTGATGTCAAAGGCGGCCCGGCATTGATCCGACTGAATCGAGAGGATCGCGGTGGCATGGGTTTGCTCGCGAATGCAATCGATATCCGCCACGGTCATCGGACAGGATCCGACGAGGATATCCTCGCGAATCTCGTTCCAGTTGAGAGTCCAAGCCCACATCAGAAACTCCTAACCCAAGGTAGCGCCAGGTCCGCTACGCCACAAAGTCGAGCGTGTCCGGAGCCTCAGTGTCTACGCTAAACTACCACTTTCCTGTCCGTTCCCTCAGAATGCAATACTGTTGGCAGCGTCGCCCCAGAAGAGCCGCCCCAACGGCCCCGGCCATGCGAACCGGCACGTGCGGTACGGGCTGCGCGTCGGCATACGGTTTGCTGACCCGACCAGGGTATCATGCCACTTCGGGAAGCGCGGTGTGCTGCGGCGGTCGTTGCCGGAGCGGCGCTGTAATTCGGCCGCACAGGCCACAGCGGCTTGGCTTTGACGAACGCATGAGTGAACGATGATGAGACCCATGTTGCAACACAAACACTTCATTGTTTTTGTAATGGCAGCGCTGCTGGTTGCCTGTGTCACCAGTCCCACCGGTCGCCGTCAGCTTATGCTGGTTTCCGAGGAGACCGCTATCGAGGCATCGGCGCAGGCCTATCAGGAGACCCTGGCGCCGCTGGAAAAAGAGGGCAAGATTGACAACGATCCCAAGCTCAACGCGCGGGTCGACCAGATCATCGGGCGTCTCATCGCCCAGGCGATTCAGATGCGCCCCGAGACCGAGAACTGGCAATGGAGCATCAAGATCATTGATGACCCGGAAATGGTCAATGCGTGGGCCATGGCCGGTGGCCGAATGGCGCTCTATACAGGCCTCGTAAAACAGATCAACCCCACCGATGACGAGCTCGCTCAGGTGCTCGGCCATGAGATCGCCCATGCGCTTGCCAAACACACAGCCGAGCGTATGTCGGTGGCGATGGCGACCCAGCTGGGCGTGGCGGCCATAGGAATGGCGTCAGATAGCCCGGGACGCGATGTCGCCCTGGCCGCAGTCGCGGCCCAACTTGCCGTCAATTTGCCCAACAGCCGCAGCGCAGAAACCGAGGCTGACCGCATTGGCATCGAGCTGGCGGCGAAAGCCGGCTACGATCCTCGGGCCGCCGTTACTTTGTGGCGCAAAATGGGTGAGGTGGGGGGAAGCAGTACGCCTCAGTTCCTCAGCACTCATCCCTCACCGGCCAATCGCGAGCAGACGCTGGCTGCGCTGGCATCACAGATGATGCCCTACTACCAGGCGCCTGGGGAGCGGCCGGTATACCAACTTCAGTAAAGTCAAGATGAGTCCACGGTTTAGCGACGTGGGTGCTTTATCGGATGTCGTTGGGCGTGACTCTCGCTTCCGTTGACAGTCCGTAGCTGTGACCGGTGGAGGCGGTGAGCCGCGCGTCCACGAGATAAGCGCGATAACCTTTATCGGGTGTGGGTACCTGCGTCGAGGCTTTTGCACTGCCAGGCTGGATCGCCAGTTCGCGGCTGGTCCAGTGGTCGTTACGGAAGTCACGGTCCTGAGAGTCTGCAGTCCATAGGCGAACACTATCGACCGGCCGGTCGACGGTGACCGCAATCTTGGCCGTACCCTGTTCAACGTCTTCGAACTGCCAATGCAGGTTTGGCAACGGCGCGCGGTCGGCGATCATCTGAAAAAAGACCGCCAGGCTTTGTTCGGCTTCCTGACCGCCCGCGAGATCGTGGCCGGCATTGGGGGTTTGGAACATGAGCTTTGGCTCGGGTAGCTCCTGCCAATAGTGGCGAACCGCATCGACCGTCCAATACGCGTCGTTGGTACCGAGGAGCAGGAGCTTGGGCATGGTGTAGCGATCGCGGTAGGTGTAGGGATCGATCCAGCGGCGCAGTTGCGTCATGCGCGGGGTTTCGTCCTCCCTGACCAGACCCAGATCGGTGTAATCGTGGAGCTGGGCGCTTTGCTGACCATACACTTTCCTGGCCCACGCGGTCTGGGCGCTGATGTTGAGCATGTCGAAGACCATCGGCGCGATGCCGTGGACGCGTGCATCGACGGCCGCAGTGAGCCAAGTGGTCCAGCCCCGTTTGGACGCGCCGGCCAGCACCAAGCGCGTTATGCGCTGGCCGTAGCGCTCCTGCGCGAATGCCTGCACCGCATCCATGGCGCGCACGGCGCTTTTAACCATAGGAAACAGTAAGGGCCAGGTGGTATCGCCGGTATGCAGGTAGCGGTCCAGGGTGTAGGCGATCAGGGCGTCTTCCCGGCGCCCTTCATAAAACGGCTGGTTCGGAATAGCGGTCACTACCGCAGCGAGGGCACCGGCGCGTTCAGCGAGCTGTTGCAGCATGGCGAGCTGTTCGTCGCCCTCACCGTCGCCGCCGATGAACAGGAACGCGATATCAGCATTACGCACTTGTTTGGGGCGCAGCAGTCGAATGTGGTGCGTCCACAAGTGCCCACGCCATGTTTGCGAAGCCAGCTGCAGGTGGTCGATGACCCCGCTTGCGGAAGCGAGGCGCTCGCCTGGCGTCCAGCGGTAGCTCGGGTCGGGGCGAGCGACATAGCTTTGCAAAGCATCGGCCGGGAGCTGAAGAGCCAAGAAGAGTAACGCGAGTCCGAGTGCTGGTTTCAAAGACTGGCCATATGTGCGCGGTTTCCGTTAGACAGCGAGCGCTGCGAAATTCACCATTGATCGGCCGAGAATGAAGCGTACCTGCCGTTGACGGCATGCGTCCACCGCAGTGAAAACATATGGCATGCCGATTGCCTAATTTAATCTTGAGGTCAACGGACTGACCCGTTTCTTGACGGGCCGGGCGCCAAAGGAACCGGTTTCCGGCTCCGCTTCTCCTCCTTCTGCTTATCGATGTGGCCGGGACCCCGCCTCTAGTCCCGGCCTTTTTCTTTGTGGCGCTTGCTCAGTTCGACACCAGCGTTCCAGGAGGGGCGAAAGCTGAAGACGCTACCGCAGATTCTCCGGTGGCGGTGGTGGCGGCGTTTCGTCGGGACCCAGCGGTTCTTCTTCCGGCGAGCGGGGCAGTGGTATTTCATCGGGAGGGAGCTCAGGCACTTCCGCCGGATAAGGCTCGGGCGGTACGTCGCCCGGTGGATACCATTCGCCGCGCAGGCGGAACGGATTTTCTATCGTGGATGCGTCCATAGGTAAATCCTACCAGAACTGCCCCCTGGCATGCACGCGCGCCGCGTGTGGAGTTAAAGTAGCGTTTTCATGTCACGGGAGTTTCCGTTACCGGCACGCTTGTATATACTGCGGACGCGGGCCAGGAAATGTCCGTGGCGCCGTTTTCTGCAGACACGGACTCGTCAGCGACGCAAGAGAACGTGGAACTTCCCGCCTCATTTTTGCGCGCCGTCTTATCGACAACGGGCGTGCCATCCGGCGACGCTCGTTGTTTTCGTTCGCGCAGCGCGACCGGAGACAACGGGATGGAGACTACGAGCGAGCAGGCCGAGGGCAGGCTGACCCGCTTTGAAACCGAAACGGAGAACATGCGTAGGCGTATCGAACGCCGCTTGGACGCGCTCGTAGCGGACCGTGCTGAGTCGCCGCATCAGCTCCAGCAGGCGATGCGTTACAGCCTCCTTGCAGGAGGAAAACGCATTCGACCCGTTGTCACCCTGATGACAGCGGTGCATCTGGGTGGCCAGGAACACCTGGCCCTCGACCCCGCATGCGCCATAGAGATGGTACACACCGCGTCGCTCATCCTTGACGATCTACCGTGT
>JAGTVB010000278.1 GCA_018224385.1 Gammaproteobacteria bacterium | reverse complement strand
GGCAATCGCCATCCCGATAGTTGCCAGGATCAGGAACGTGGCGTTGAGCGTTCATGCCAACGATCAACCCCAGCAAGGCAAAACTCGCGGCAACGCCAAAACCGATCCCAAAGCCCTGCCCGCTTTCTCGTGTAGCTACCACGGTAGGGCTGATTCGGAGTATACAACCAGCGGAGAGAATCATGAAGGCCATTTATGTGGATAAACGCATTCCGAATGTGCTGATGACCAAGGCTATCGCGCCGCTCTGGCCGGGATTTGTCTGGACGCCGCTCTCCGCGTCTCGTGTGGACGAATTTCCCGACCCGCCCCTGCCCGGACCCCGCTGGCTGCGCCTCGAAAACGAACAGTGTGGGATCTGCAGCTCGGACCTTTCTTTGCTGTTCATGCAGGCGGACCCGGCACTTGCGCCGGCAGCGCTTCCCGGCGTTTCCCGCTTCTGGCTTGGACATGAGGCCCTCTCCGTGGTGACCGAGGTTGGTCCCGGCGTCACGCGTTTCCGGGTGGGCGACCGCGTTATCATGGATACGCATTTCTACGGCGCAAACTGTCTCATCCTTGAAATCAATCCGCCCTGCCTCTACTGCGCAGACGGTAAACCTGTCTTCTGCCTGAACAAGTCCGAGCCGGGGCCGAGGGGCATTGGCGGCGGTTTCGGCGATGGGTATGTCGCGCACGAAGCCGCAGTCTACCCGGTCCCCGACTGGTTGAGTGCAGACCAGGCCATGATGGCTGAGCCTGCCGCAATTGCAGTACACGGTGTCCTGCGCTGCCCGCCGAAACCGGGCGATAAAGTGCTGGTGCTTGGCGCAGGGGTGATTGGCCTGTTATATGTCAGCGTGATCCGCGCGCTCTGCCCGGAGGCTGAGATCACGGTCCTTGCGCGTTATCCGCACCAGCAGGAAATGGCCGAAAACCTGGGCGCAAAGCATGTCCTGAGCGATAAGGCCGGCTACCAGGATATCGCCGGTATTACCGGTGGTCAATTCTTCTCGGCGCCTCTCAACAAAGGGATCGTGACCGGTGGTTTCGACATCATCTACGATTGCGTGGGCACTCCCCGGACCACAACCGACGCCTTACGCTGGACGCGCGCCAACGGTACGGTCGTCATGGTTGGCCTGCACATGAAACCGATGAAAAAGGTAGATCTGTCGCTGGTCTGGTATCACCAGGTGGACCTGATCGGAGCTTACGCGCATGGCATGGATACCTGGAATGGCCAGCGCAAGCACACCTATGAGTGGGTCGTGGACTTGTTCCGGAAGGATAAGCTGCCCGTCGAGAGGCTAGTCACACACCGTTTTCCATTCCGAGACTACAAGGAAGCCATCCGTGTGGCGACCTCAAAGGGGGAGGAAAAAGCCATTAAAGTCATATTCGAGCGCGCGTGAAATTAAGCCTGACGTCTCTATCCGGGCAAACGCAAGTGATTCCATCCATCGGCTTCCAGTTCATAGCTAAACCAGCTTTGCGGGACGGGTGCTTCGATTTGAAGATACCCGGCATCCATGTATTCCCAGATCAACTGGAAAGGGGCTTTCCCGGCCTGCCATTTTTCAACCATCACCACGCCGTGACCGGGCAAAACTGTGAAAATCACCTGCCGTGGGTCAGCCGGGTTAAGCAGCGCCTCTGCGCGCGCGAAGGCCTGGCGGATACCCTGGGCTTGCGCCTCTGTAGCACACGAGACCGGATAAGAGTAAAATGGCGGGTCGAGCCGGGTAAATTCCACATAATCGGGATGGTAAGCGGCTACGCCGCGATGGCCGTGTAACTTCGAGCGCGCTACCGGAACCTGGAAAGCGGTTTCACCCTCCCGCAACCCCAGCGTGAACGAAATAGTTGGCAACGGCTCATCCATCGCCATCATCTCAACTGCTTCTGAGGAAGGTGGGTCGTTGCGCTTGCCTTCAACGTGACGGATCATTGCGCCCTTGCCATCCGCGCGGACGCCCACGATCACCGCCAGTTCATCTTCGGTGATGTTGTCCTTGTCCACCGGACGGGCGCTGCCGGTGATGGTCGCGATCAGAGCATCCAGGTATGGCTCCCAGGTTGCAAAGCAACCCTCGCTATACTGCTCAGCGACAGCCGCATCAACTGCGGGTACATCCACAATATCGGACACCCGTACCATCCGGGTGAAAAAGCCTCGTCGGCCCAGCTCATGAGAAGCTGCACGCATCGCAGACGGTGTGGGTAATTCGCGCCAGTGAGCAGCAGGGATCGGCTCCCCGGTTAGCTGGTGTCCGGTCACTTCTTCGGTGCTGAGCCCGGTCACAATTCGCAATGCAATCTCTTCGTAAAAAGTTTTTCCATTTCTGGCTTTGATCCGGGGATGGGCGCCAACCAGGTCGAAAAGGTAAGCCGTTTGCGGATCTTCATTTCCAATGATAAGCAGGATTCGAATGCTCTTGGCCTGGGCCTGCAACAGGCGCTCAAGCGCGAGGATCGGCCCGCCGCGCAGCCCTTGCTCGAGAAGGGTTTGATTGGCGCTGGCGGCCAGGCCCTCAAAGGTAAAGTCAGAAGTGTCGACCGGCTCCTTGTTCAAGGCAGACTCGAAATGTCGGAGCAATTGCTGGAATTCTCCCAGGCGGGCATGGATGAGGGTGATCGTTGTTGGGGTGTGCGTAAGCCCAAACCGTCGCCGTCCGGTGAACATGACCGCATCGCGCCAGTTAAGCGGTTGGGCGAACGGGGCGCTGGCAAGGAGCAGGTCAGTATGCTCATCTGGCTTCTCCTGCACAGAATGGCCGAGCGCACGAAACGCTTCCAGTAAGTCGGAGACAAATCCTTCCATGAGTGGGGTCGTGGACTCAGAAACAAAAGAGAGATTGATTTTACGCAGCCAGGGATGGATGTCTTTCTCAGTATACGAGCCAAGTACATCATGCATAAGTCACTCTTCTTTCCAAACCTTTAAGGATTGTGTGTACACATACGATAAAGTCATACCGCGTGATTTTGTACTTAAACACGAATCTCCCTGTGAAGACACATGTTTTAGCTTAAATATTCAGCTAATGGATCAAGTAACTGTTGCGGCGGTGATAGTTTCTCTAGTCAGGGCTGACATTTCTCTATCACAGCGGTCAATGGCGCGCTTCCGCGTGCTTCGAGCCTGTCAGCCAGTTCATCATATGAGTTCTCTGTGGGTATTTTACAAT
>JAGTVB010000277.1 GCA_018224385.1 Gammaproteobacteria bacterium | reverse complement strand
GTCCCCAATGGAGATGGCGTCTTGCTCACCAAAGTCCTCGCCGAACAGGTCGCGGTCAGGACAAAGCTCACGCCACCATGTCAATGCTTTCTCCATCAGGGGATTCTCATCCCCCACGGCGTCACGCAGCGCGCGCGCATGCGTCTTGAAGGCAACGGTGTTGTTGGAGGCGGCAAATATCTCCAGCAGCTTGAGTTTATATTCCTGCCGGGTCGGATACTTTTCAACGGCTTCTCTGACAAGTTGCTCTGCCTGTTCGAAGCGTTCGTACGCCAGGTAGACATTCACTTCGGCCAATGGATCTTCATCCAGGAGATCAGCTTCAAAAGACGACAGGGCCGCGCCTTCATCCGCCTCGACTTCTCCCAGACTGGCTTGGCTTTCCACCTCGCCGGCTACAATCGGCTCGCGACCTTCAACGTTTTCGGCGTCCGACCCTGACGCATCGTTCGGAGTAGCCTCTCCCTCGAGCAGCGAAGCTTCTGAAATCGGCAAGCTATTCGTTCTTGCACGTCGTCGGCGCCACATGGCGAATCCACTGCCGGCAACCAGAAAGCCGCCGAAGAGACCAACCCCGATGGCCACGCGATGAGTTGGCGATAGTTGCTGCACGAGATTCTCTGATACAGTAGGAGTGTCTATGGCCGGATCTTGATCCGCCTTCAGTTCCGGCGCCAGCGGCGGTGGCGTCTCGCGGGCGCCAACGTCTTGAGTGGTACCACTCGCGGCTGTTGCGTTCGGCTCGAGCGTCATTGGAACCGGGGCGGTCGGTGCCGACGCTGGATTGGCATCGGTGGACGCGAGCACTTCCACAGCGTTCCCGTCGCTCGCCTGCGCTCTTGACTCATCACGCGACTCCACAGCCGGTGCAGCAAAATCACTGTTCGCTGCTGCGACTTGACGCTGGAGGGAAGAAATTGCGTCGTTCTTGAGCTCGATAAGACGACGGAGATCCTCAATAATGGTTTCTGTCTCACCTAAACGCTCACGCAGATCCTGATTTTCGCGTTTTGTTGCTTCCGCGTCTTCTATCGCTAGCGCCAGTTCGTTGCGCAACCCTTCGACACTGCCGCCTGCATCCGCCCCATTTCCTATGCCAGAACGTGCTGAACCCGCACTCACGAGCTTTACCTGTTCACTTGAGCCTGCGGGCTCGCTTTGTCCCTCCAGAGTAGCGGCTGTTTCGGCTACAGGTAATGCTCCAGATGGCAGATTGTTTGTTCTGGCGGCGACCGTCTGCCGGTATTCTTCCCAGAGGGAGTGATGACGGCGCACTTCAGCGAGAGCTTCATTACTTTGGATAGCGGAGATCGCCGCCTGGTCGGGGATTTGTAGCACCACTCCCTTTTTGAGAAGGTTCATATTCTTCTCGAGAAAAGCATCGGGGTTAGTGCGAAACAGCGCCAGCATAAACTGGTTCACATCGTCAGCGGAATCACCAACGATCTCGTTCGCCATTTCCCACAAGGTATCGCCGGCCGCTGTAGGTCCGTATGTCAGCGCTTTGTTCACCTCTTTGGAGGCTGCTGAATCAGGTGACGCTGGAGTTGGCGCCGCCGCCTGAAGCGCCTCTGCGCTGAACTTCCCAGACGAATAATTACGCGCCGCACGAACGGTCGTGCCCGTTTGCTCAGCGGTTAGCTGTGGCGTTCTCTTAACAATACGTTCCCCGCTTGCTTTGGCCGCCGAGGGCCGCTCAAGCGCCTCGGCCACAGCAGCACCGTACAGCGGCGGATCCAGAAGCAAGGTATACTCACGAAGTACACGACCTTGAGGCCAGCTCACCTCGATCAGAAAATCCAAAAAAGGCTCTCTGAAGTCGGATTTGGTGGCCAGCTGAATATAGGCGGAGCCATCTGCAGATTCCAGCACATCAAACATGAGCTCCGAAAGGCCAGGAACGCGCTCCATGCCAGCACGATCGAAGTGCTCCCGACCTGCCACATTGACCTTCAAATCCTCCAGCTCGCCAGGCTGCCAGGATTTGAGGGCTATCCGCGCTTCCAGGGGTTGATTCAGCGAGGAACGCAACTCGATATCCCCCAAACCAAGCGCAAGCACGCTCGGCGGAACCGAGTATAGAGACAAAGCCAGCAGGAGGGCCGGTTTCCGCTTCATAGTGGGTACCTTAAACAACTATCGCCCCAAAGAATGGCAGCTCTCAGAACGTGTTCTAAAAACTATTGCACTTGTCACAGCGGCATTGCGCGGCGGCTTGCACCCCCATGTACACTGCAGTGCTCGCTACCGTGCGCCGGTGACTCCAGCGCTCGCGACATTTCTAGAACAGTTTCTTAAGCGAGAGCCACGCGTAGTTCGACAACGGAAGTCCGACCCCCTCCCAAGAGGTATGAATAGGCTGCTTTTTTGTTTGGAGTTGCTGTTGTATCGGTACGGGCGTGGCTAATTTTATAGGTAGTCCCTGATCAAGATCTCCGCGATCTGAACGCTATTCAGCGCCGCTCCCTTTCTCAGATTGTCTGAAACCACCCACATGTTCAGGCCGCGGGGATGAGAGATGTCGTTGCGAATTCTACCCACGTAGACCGCATCGGTTCCGGCCGCTTCTGTAACAGCCGTTGGATAGCCCCCGCTCTTTCGTTCATCGATAACTCTGATACCCGGTGCAGACTGGAGTATCTCACGGGCATCATCGGCATCTATGAATTTGCGGGTCTCAATGTGCAGGGCTTCCGAGTGACCATAGAAAACCGGCACACGGACCGCTGTGGGATTCACTTTAATTTCGTCATCTGCCATTATTTTCCTTGTTTCCCACACCATTTTCATTTCTTCTTTCGTATAACCATTCTCCAGAAATATATCAATATGAGGAAGCACGTTGAATGCGATTTGCTTTGGATAAGCCACACAGCTCACCGGCCTAAAATTGAGGAGAGCGGTACTTTGGTCCTGCAATTCTCTAATTGCGCTCCTACCTGTTCCCGATACAGCCTGGTAAGTACTTACATTTACTCGTTCGATACCAACCACGTCATATATTGGCTTTAACGCTACTACCATTTGAATGGTAGAGCAATTTGGATTAGCGATAATACCGCGAGCCTTATACTGACCGATAGTTTCTGGATTGACCTCAGGCACCACCAACGGTATATCGGCGTTGTATCGGAATTCTGAAGTGTTATCTATGATTACACATCCCGCCGCGGCCGCTGCAGGGGCATATCGTGCCGAAATACCGGCACCAGCAGAAAACAAACCGATATCTACTTTTGAAAAATCAAAAGCATCAACCGCCTGGACAATTAATTCATCATCTCTAAAAGCAACTCGAGTCCCTTCCGAACGTTCACTTGCCAACGCATAAATATTATCGATTGGAAAAGACCTCTCCGCTAGTATTGAGAGCATGGCCTCACCGACTGCACCGGTGGCCCCAAGCACCGCAACGTTATAGAGTCGATTCATCTACTACCCCCTTTCCCACGGGCGCAACGCACCTCACCGCCCAGCTTGCTCCGCAAAAAACACAGTCATCATCTACAGCCAGGGTCATTTTTAGGCTGGGCTGGCAGTCAATCGCCTCGCCCCAGGGGATCTCGTGAGTACCTTCTTGTAGAGTTGAATGCGGCAATCCCTTTGAACACACCCTGGTGGCAAAACGATAGACTGCCTATAGATTCTAGGCACCCAGCTACCCGCTAAAAATGATACTGACAAAACAATGACCATGGCGCCTCACGTACAACAACCTACAATGCCTTTAGAACGGCATCGCCCATTTCCGCCGTTCCGACCCGCTGGGTGCCGGGTGAAGAAATATCGAAAGTACGCAAACCTCTGTCAAGCACATGGCCAACGGCCGTCTCAATTCGCTCAGCAAGCTCAGGCAGCCCTAGGGAATAGCGCATCATCATTGCCGCCGACAAAATTGTAGCCAAAGGGTTAGCGAGTTGCTTGCCCGCGATGTCTGGGGCGGATCCATGCGCCGGCTCATATAAGCCCTTCCCCTTTCCATCCAACGATGCTGATGGCAACATGCCAATTGACCCTGTCAGCATGGCCGCCTCGTCGGACAGGATATCCCCGAACAGGTTGCTCGTGACAATCACATCGAACTGCTTAGGCGCGAGAACGAGTTGCATGGCGGCGTTATCGATATACATGTGTGTCAACCTAACCGTGGGATAATCTTGTGCCACACACTCCGCGACCTCGCGCCATAATTGGCTGACCTCCAATACATTTGCCTTATCCACCGAGCAAACATGCTGATGACGTTGTGTCGCAATATCAAATGCTACTTTGCAGATTCTTACGATCTCTGATTCCCTGTAGACTAACGTATTAAAAGCTTCACGCTCTCTATCGTCTATTTGGCGTATACCTCTTGGGATACCAAAATAGATGCCTCCGGTCAGTTCACGCACAATCAACAAATCAAGTCCAGAGACAATGTCCGGCTTAAGTGTCGATGCCGACAATAGCTGAGGATAGAGGATCGCAGGTCGCAGGTTGGCAAACGCACCGAGCGCTGCACGCAGCTGCAGCAATCCTGTTTCCGGCCGGCGCTGTCGCTCTAAACCATCCCATTTGGGTCCACCGATAGAGCCCAGGAGAATGGCGTCGGCCGCACGCGCCAGATCTAAAGTCTCGTCGGGCAACGGCACCCCCGTCCTATCGATCGCTGCCCCACCGATATGGCCGTACTCGAACTCTACGGGAAATTCGCCGCTAGCTACCAGTGCCCGGAGCACTTTAACGGCCTCTTCTATAATCTCCGGACCAATCCCATCGCCGGGCAATACCACTACTTTCTTATTCATCATCAACCTCCTTGCGAGAGGCGCGGCCAATCGTTATATCATGCCGGAAACAACCATGGCGTCTCGCGCCGCCGCCTGCCTTCATAATCCCGTATATCCTGCGCATTTCGCAGCGTCAAAGCAATCTCGTCCATCCCCTGCAGTAAACCATACTTGACGAATTGGTCAATCTCAAAGTGAAAACAGGCACCACTGGGATTTTTGACCGTTTGTAACGGCAGATCGACGTCTAACCGATATCCTGGTGAAGCTGCCACTTCGGTGAATAGTTTACGTACAACCTCCACCGGCAAAATTACGGGAAGAACTCCGTTTTTGCAGCAGTTACCATAAAAGATATCTGCAAAGCTGGCGGCAATGATAACGCGAAATCCATATTCCAATAATGCCCAGGGAGCGTGCTCCCGGCTCGAACCACAACCGAAATTCGCCCCAGTAAGAAGAATTTCCGCCCCTTGATAACGCGGCTGATTGAGTACAAATTCTTTATTTAGAGGACGCTCAGAGCAATCCTGGCCATATTCCCCATGATCGAGATAGCGCCAGTCATCAAACAAGTAAGGACCAAACCCAGTGCGATTTATCGCTTTCAAAAATTGTTTTGGTATAATGGCGTCGGTATCTACGTTGGCACGATCGAGTGGCGCCACGAGCCCCACAAGCCTGGTAAACGGTTTCATTGCATCTATCCCGCGTTCAGATTCTGATGACATGAGAGGTGTATCTGTTTGACAGCGGATTCGTCTAGCCATGACAATCTAACATAAGATGGACTGCCAGGGGACGTGCTTGATCGCCGTCCTATGAGGGGTTTTAAAACCCCAGCGAGCGCAGGAAGACGCAGGCGCACGGTGTCTGGCAATCCTTATGTACTCCTTTGTACGCTAATGTGCACATACTCCAATCTCGCAAATGCAGATCAACGGATGCGGCTCGCCTTGGCCATCAAACGTTGGGCCGCTGAACTGGGCTTTCAGCAGCTGGGTATTGCCGATGTCGGGCTTTCCGAAGACGAGCGTCGTCTATTAGCATGGCTTGCTGCGGGACGCCACGGAGCGATGGATTACATGGCTCGCCACGGAACGAAGCGAAGTCGTCCGCAGGAACTGCTTCCCGGAACGCTTCGTGTGCTGTGCGCACGTATGAATTATTGGACCGAGGCGAGTCCAGGGCCGCAGCAGATACTGAACAATCCCAGCGCTGCCTATATCTCTCGATACGCTGTTGGCCGAGATTATCACAAGGTGCTGCGTCAGCGATTGAAGCAGCTTGTCGAACGCGTGCAAAAACACATAAGCCACTTTGGCTATCGAGTCTTTGTGGATAGCGCACCGGTACTGGAGAAGGCACTGGCGCGAAACGCCGGGCTCGGCTGGATCGGTAAACACACGAATCTCATCAACCGCACTGGCGGCTCGTGGTTTTTCCTGGGAGAAATCTATACTGACCTACCGCTACCTTTGGACAGGCCCGCGCAAGCTCACTGTGGTAGCTGCCTAGCTTGCCTCTATGCGTGTCCTACGAAAGCCATCATCGCGCCATATCAGCTTGATGCGCGCCGCTGCATCTCGTATTTGACCATCGAACTTCGCTCATCCATCCCAGTAGCGCTTCGATCCCTCATAGGTAACCGCGTCTTTGGTTGTGATGATTGCCAGCTCGTCTGCCCATGGAATCGCGCCGCGATGCCCACCTCGGAAGCCGATTTCGCCCCGCGAAATGGCCTGGATACAAAGCAGCTGCTCGAGCTGTTCGCTTGGAGCGAGGAGGATTTTTACCAGCGCACCCAGGGCTCGCCGATTCGACGCATAGGCTACCCCTGTTGGTTGCGAAACATCGCGGTGGCCCTTGGTAATGCCCCCACCTCGAGGGCGGTAGTCCAGGCCCTAAAGTCCAAGGCAGACGATCCGTCGGCGCTCGTCCGGGAGCATGTCGACTGGGCGTTAGCAAGGCATCGAGCGACGAGCGGGCCTACCTGAGAGGGTAATTTAAAACCCCCGCGAGCGCAGGGAGACACAGGCGCATGGTAGCGAGACAAAACGGCCTGGGGGCCATTTGAACAGGGCAGCTGTCCCTGGAGGGGCGAGTAAATCG
>JAGTVB010000276.1 GCA_018224385.1 Gammaproteobacteria bacterium | reverse complement strand
CCGCGCCAGGCGGCGTTCGCACAGCGCAAGGAGGCGCGAGGCGAGGTTCGGGTAGTGCTGCCCGGGCAGGATCAGGAAGCGCGCATTGTTGGCGATGAGGTGCAGGCGGTCCTACTGATAGCGAAAATCCCAGCCGATCCAGCGGTCACGGGCCGCACACTTCCAGGCCGGGGCCGAGAAGCTCCGCAGCGCAACCCACTGGCCGCCCCAAGTGGCCACATACCAAAGGGTGTGGCCGATCTTCGGAGCCGCGCCCAGGTAGTGATGTGCCTCCAGAGCTGCTTGAAAGCGTGCTTCCTCGGCTCCTGCCACCGGTCGCAGGGTGATCTGGCGAAGGTTCAAGCACAGGACCTCGGACTGCTGGATGATTGGGTGCTTTATACCCTGGCACGAGGCAATTGTTCAGACCGTGGGGTAATTTTCTACTTAACGCCAGAAGAGTCGCGAGAACGGATTCGCCGTAGCGTAAGGACGCAGGCGCTTGCATAAGCCGTTGACGGCCGTGATGAGCCGACCGATTGCGGCCATGAATGCACGGCACATCCTCGCCGCAAGGCGCCCTTCAGCCTCGGCCTTTTGTTCTGCCAGTGAGATCGCCGCGGCTTGCGCCTCATGGCGTTGCTGCTGGCGGCGTTCCTCGGCAAGCGCTTGGCGAATTCGCGCTCTAGCATCGTCGGTGATGAGCGGACCGGTAAGCTTCTCGAGGCTGTTCGGTTTGCGCAGCACCAGGCCGGTAATGCCATCAAGGTGCTGACGTTTGAGCCTGAGCGGATCGATGAGATAGCTCTCTTCTCCCAGAACATCGAGATTCTTGATCACGAATCGAATGCGGCGTGTGTTGAGGTCCGGCAAGAATCGCAATGACACCGGGACCATCGGTTCGAGCAGAAACGTGCCCTCGCCACCCACAGCGAGCTTGATTTCAAACTTCAAGCCATGACGCCAAAAGTAGTCGCGCTGTTTCAGAAAAGCCGCGCGATCGGACGTGCGTACGACACGGGGTCGTGCATCACGAGCGCCACAGGCGAAGCAAAGAGAGAGGTCTCCGATGAGCGTCGGGTCATCGATCCGCAGAAGGTAATCTCCTTGGCTCAAATCCGCGATTCGACCCCAACCCTCAATTTCATAGCTGACCGAGAGGTGCGGCTTGACCACGTTGAGCTGCGCCGCGAGCTCACGCAGATAGGAGTAGATGAGTCGCAGGGATAGCTGCAGTGCGCGCTCGACGGCGGCTTGCTGTTGCTCCTGCGGACTCGGACCTGCTTGCTCCTCGCGGAGCACTTCCGCTTGCTTTCTGAGATCATCCAGATAGTCCATGGCGCAACCCCTTCTCTGTCGTTCCGGTACAGGACTGCGATTCACCCGTTGATCCGAAGTACCCAGGATGATTCTCGACTGCCTTGAACGTGTCGCCTGATGCCGTTCCTGCCTTTCCTTGGCCAATCGCGTTTATCGGCGCTATCCAGGACTCTTTTGAGCATCAAGGGCATAATCCGGGATGTCGATGGCCAATGAGGCAGGACACATACCCTCTGCGCCGTGGAGACGAACGCCCGCGAGCCGCATTGCGGCCTTCATCGCCGGTCCAGGAAATAACGCCGGCGTTACGCGGCTCGACTGTACAACCGGCCATCCAAACCTATAGCATCTGCTCCTGATAAATGAGGTATCGCGTATGTTCCATAGATTGCACAAAAAGGTACGTATGCCCACCCCACAAGAGGCTTTACCTGGGCGCTCACAACGAATGCCGGTACCATCCACGCATTTCGTCAACGCCCATCCCCTGGAGCCGCCTTATCGTGACGGCATGGAAATAGCCTTGTTTGGGCTCGGTTGTTTCTGGGGAGCGGAGAAGCGCTTCTGGGAGACTGAGGGCGTTTATACGACCGCCGTCGGTTACGCAGGGGGTTATACGCCCAATCCGACTTACGAGGAGGTGTGCACCGGACTGACCGGTCACAACGAGGTGGTGCGGGTGGTCTTCGATCCGCAAGTAGTTGCGTATGAAGCACTGCTGCGGGTTTTTTGGGAAGCGCATGATCCCACACAGGGCATGCGCCAGGGAAATGACCTCGGAACCCAATATCGCTCGGGCATCTATGTTTACGATCAACGCCAGCGCAACACCGCAGAAGCTTCCCGCGAGGCCTACCAACAGGCATTGCTGCAGGTTGGACACGGTCGGATCACCACTGAAATCTGCGCGGCACCGGAGTTTTACTTCGCCGAAGCCTATCATCAACAGTATTTAGCCAAAAATCCCAGAGGCTACTGCGGTTTGGGGGGCACCGGCGTGCGTTGCGCTGTGCTTGGCTAGCACCACTACGAACCATCGGTCATGGAGGTCAGCGCAGCGAGCAGCTAGGCCGGCTGACACGCCTTCTGCCGGGGACGGCTGGCTTTGCAGAACACACGAGAAATGCCACCGCAGGCCCGGCGCACGCCCGTCATGCCGAAGCTACCTTCCTTTTGCCGACTGTTCCTGCGACGGGATGTGCTGGCCTTCCATCCCGAAACATAAGCTAATTTTCCCCCAAAGACGCAATTGACCGTGGTCATACTGTCTGATAAAAAAGAGGTGGCGTAGTGATACTATAATCACAGCACTTCTATGGTGTGGTGCGGTAGTATAGGAGCGGTGCAATGGCGCAAGGAGCGAAACGCAAGCAAGGCGAATCCAACACAAGCGGCCGCGCTAAGGCACTCGAGCCGGCAGCGCCGCTGTTAATGGTTGGAATTGCGGCATCCGCGGGCGGTCTTGAAGCACTTTGCGAGCTGGTGCTGCACCTCCCCAAGCGATCACGCGTCACCTGTGTGGTCGTTCAGCACCTCTCCCCTACTCACCGCAGCCTCCTCGTTGACCTTCTGCGACGGGAAACAAGCCTGGCGGTACAGGAGGCAAAATCGGGCCTTGCGCCCCAGGCCCACAATATCTATGTCACTCCGCCGGGCGCCAATATCACGCTTGAACACGGTAAGCTGCAACTTACCCAGGCAACTGAGCGCGGCGTCCCGAAGCCTTCAGCCGATCGATTTTTCGCCTCGCTGGCAGATGATCAAGGTGAACATGCAATTGGAGTCATTCTGTCCGGAACAGGCAAAGACGGCGCTAAGGGGGTGCGTGCCATCAAGGCCGGTGGCGGTTTGACCTTCGCACAAATGAGCGCTAGCGCGAAATACGCCGGTATGCCGGAGGCTGCCGTAGCGACCGGCTGCGTAGACATGGTGCTCGCACCCCAAGAGATCGCCAAGGAGTTGGAGCGACTTGCCAACCTCTCCCGCAGTGACGACAGCGCTCCGCCGAAGCCACCTGAAGCGCCCGTCTACCAGCGCATTCTAGAGCTCGTCAGACAGCGCACTGGCGCCCGCTTCCTCGACTACAAGAAGACCACCATTCAAAGGCGCCTGGCCCGACGCATGTGGGCCACGCACACGGGCTCCTTGGAGGAGTATGAGCGCGTTCTGCAAACGGACCCGAGCGAGCCTGATCGCCTGCACCAAGACATCCTCATCTCGGTGACCTCGTTTTTTCGCGATCCGGATGCGTTCAAAGCCCTGGATTCAGCCATTGCGCACATCATTGGGAGCAAAAAGCCCAGAGAGGAGATCCGGGTATGGGTGGCTGGATGTGCAACCGGCGAGGAAGCCTACTCTATGGCCTTGCTAATCGCCGAACAAGCGGGCGAGCGTCTCGACCCGTCTCGGCTGCAAATTTTCGCCACCGACATCGACGAGAAAGCTCTTACCCAGGCACGCAAAGGCGTTTATCACGCCTCATCGTTAGCGGATGTCGATCGGCACCTCATACGCAAATATTTCACCTGGACTGGCGATGGCTATCAGGTCAACAAATGGCTCCGCGAGAGGATCATCTTTGCTCGGCACGATCTGACGCAAGAGCCGCCCTTCTCGCGCATGGATCTCATTAGCTGCCGTAATGTACTCATCTATTTTGAACCGTGCATGCAAAACAGAGTGCTGGATGCATTGCATTACGGACTGCGACCGCAGGGCTATCTCTTCCTGGGAAAATCAGAATCGGCTCAGCATCGTAAGCGATTCGCGCTGGTGGACGGCAGGCAGAAGATATTCCGCCGCGAAGAGGTGCGCCACGGCTCAACGCTGCCCCCGATGGAAAGCATCTTAACCCTGAACATATCGCCACCCCCGCGATCGGCGCCCGCGTCCACACCATCCTTAGAGGCCTGTATTCAAAGAATCGTTACGAGAAACTATGTGCCTTGCGGGGTGCTGGTGGATCGCAACCGAGAAATCCGTTTTTTTTTGGGCGACGTAAGCCGCTATCTGCGCCTGATTCCGGGGCGTGCGCATTTGAATGCCGGGCTCCTGATACGTGAAGAGCTGCGAGCCGATTTTCACGTCCTGTTGCTGAAGGCGGGAAAAACCGGGCAGGTTGAGCGAGGTCTGCACATCAGCCTGACGAAAGGTGAAGCGACTACCATCAGGCTGGCCGTTCATCCCATGCCCAAAAATCCTTTGAACGAACCCCTGTTCTTGGTGTGCTTCGAGCCGGCCCAATTCCGTGAGCAGACCGAGGCGACGGCTTCATCTGCAGCGCCTTCGCCGGCGCTGGCGGCGTTGCAGCGGGAACTTGCCGCCTCCCGCGAGCATCTTCAGATCGCGGTCGAGCAGCTGCAAACCGCTAACGAAGAGCTGCAGGCCCTCAATGAGGAACTGCAATCCTCTAATGAGGAGCTGCAGTCGACCAACGAAGAACTGGAAACGGCCAACGAGGAATTGCAGTCGACCAACGAGGAGCTCACCACCGTTAACGAGGAGCTTCAGAGCCGGTCCGTGGAGCTCGCAACCGCCAACGCAAATCTTGAAAACGTCAAGGACAACTTACCCTATCCACTGATCATCACCGACGAGCACTTGCGACTGATGGTGTTCAATCCGGCAGCAAATCGAGTGCTCAGCATCTCTCCAGACGATGTGGGTCAGGTGATCACCACGCTGGCCGTGCGCATTGACATCCCCGATTTCCGGGCTCAATTGTTGGCTGTTATGCGCGAGGGGCGCGAGGTGGAGCTGCAGCTCAGCGGTGAGCGCGACCACCTGATGCGCATTCGCCCCTATCGGACTGCTCAGGGTGAAACCAAAGGCACGGTCATCGCGTTCTGGGACAACACGGAACTACGACGAGCGCAGCAACATCTGAAGGAGAAGGCGGCGCAGATAGAGCTGCAGGCGCGCGCATTGGAGGCCGCTCGTCATGGCATCGTTATCACGGATGCGACCCAATCCGAGTTGCCCATCGTCTACGTCAATCCTGCCTTTCAGGAGCTTACTGGCTACGCCGCGCAAGAGGTGCTTGGGCGCAACTGCCGCTTTCTCCAGGGTCCCGACACGGACCTGGCAGCGCGCAAAATCATAGACCAGAGCCACGCCACGGGTAAACCCGCTCGGGTGCTGCTGCAAAACTACCGTAAAGACGGCACGCCGTTTTGGAATGATCTTTCGATAGCGCCGGTCGGAGACAACGCCGGCACCCTCTCCCACTTCATCTACGTGGAGGATGATGTCACGGAACGCCACCGTGCCGAGGAGCGTGCCAGGTTAGCCGTAAACGTATTCGACAGCGCCCGCGAGGGCATCCTCATCACCGACGCCTTCGGCACGGTGCTGTCCACGAATCGAGCGTTCACCGCCATGACCGGCTATGAGCACGATGAGATTCTCGGTCGAAATCCCAATTTTATGCAGTCGGGGCGGCATGAGCCATCCTTTTACCGAGGCATGTGGGAGGAGCTCAAGGCAAAGGGTGAGTGGCATGGCGAGATCTGGAATCGACGTCGAGACGGAGCGGTGGTGCCGTTGTTGATGAGCATCAGCGCGGTGCCAAACCCAGAAGGTGCTGTCACTCACTTCGTGGCGTTTTACACCGACATTATGCGGCTCAAGGAAGCCGAGCGACGCCTGGAGATGCTCGCCTATTATGATCCCCTGACGGGCTTACCGAACCGGACCTTAATCTATGAGCGATTGCACCAGGCCATTAGCCGCGCTGAGCGGGAGAATACCCGGATTGGAATCATGTTTCTGGACCTGGATCGGTTCAAGGTTATCAACGACACCCTCGGCCACGAGATGGGCGATCAGCTACTCTGTCAGGTCGCCGGTCGTATCAAGGACTGCTTGCGGCAAGTGGACACGGTAGCGAGGCTGGGAGGAGATGAATTCATCGTCCTGCTGGAAAAGGTCGAGCACACCCAGCAGATACACCATATCGTGCAGCGCGTTCTCGAAGCCCTAGTGGCACCATACCAGCTCAGTGGCCGCCGCGAAGTATACAGCGGCGCCAGCATCGGCATCGCCTTCTTTCCCGAGGACGGAGCCGATGTGGACACGCTGCTGCGCAATGCCGACACAGCCATGTACCGCTCAAAGTCGGAGGGTCGTAACGGCTACCGCTTTTACGCATCAGCCATGAACGCATTGCACCTGGAGCGCCTACAGCTCGAGAACGACTTACGGCGCGCGCTGAAACGGCAGGAGTTCGTAGTGCACTATCAGCCCAAAGTCGCTCTGGACACTGGCCAGACCTTGGGTCTCGAGGCACTCATAAGGTGGAATCACCCCGAGAGGGGCATGCTCGCACCGCGGGAATTTATCGGCTTGGCGGAGGAGACCGGCTTAATATTAGACGTTGAACGCTGGGTATTGCACCAAGTTACCGAACAGCATCGGGCATGGCGGGGATCACCCCTTGGGATGCTTTCTATCTCGGTTAATTTATCCGCTCCCCACCTAGAGCCCAGCGCCGGACTGATTCCTACTCTGCGAGGTTTGCTCGATGCATCAGATTCACCGGAACGATGGTTAGAGCTTGAATTGCTCGAGAGCAGCATGATGCCTTGCAGCAGCGAGATTCCGAAGGCGCTTTGGTCGATCCGGGAGCTGGGGGTGCGTGTTGCCATCGATGACTTCGGCACAGGCTATTCCAATCTCGCCTACATAAAGCATCTGCCAATCGATATCTTGAAGATCGATCAATCCTTTGTCAGGGACATTGCCAATGATCCGAATGACGCCGCCATCGTCGCGGCAGTCACGGCCTTGACCCGTTCATTGAAAATTACCGCCGTTGCCGAAGGAATCGAGACCGAACGTCAGGTCGCATTTCTGCGCGAGCACGGATGTCCGGAGGGGCAAGGCTATCACTTTTCCCGCCCGATGCGGGCAGAAGATCTCGCCCTCTGGCAGGAGGCACGTTCCGGCATGTCCTGCACCTCAGCGCAGTCGTGCTGCTGACGGTCAGCCGCAGGGTTGCACAAAATAGCCATGCCGAACTTCCGCTGGGAGCGAGCAACGCCCGCGGCAGCGATCCTGCCAACCCATTGGGAGCCTCTATGACGCCAGCAAAAAGGCCAATACCTCAGCCATCTGATTGACAGGTAGGGAGAAGTGGCCCTCGCCGGCTAACACATGCGCCCGCGCCTTCGGTAGCACCTCGGCGAGGTAGCGCGTGTGTGACACCGGTACCGTCGCATCGGCCTGACCATGCCAGAGCGCGATCGGCGTCGTGATGGTGCGAAAACTCAGGTTCCAGAAATGCGCATAGAGGATGAGATCATGCACGATACCCGTCGAACCCTGGCGCAACGCCTCGCGGGTGGCCACAAGCAGCGGATTGCCGATGTCTGGACGCTGTAGCACGGCTCGGTCAGCCGACGAGCACTTGGCGAGCAGGATCGCTCGTATCAGCTGGGGGCGAGCTTTTAGGATGGGCGCCACGACGCCGCCAACGATCCACTTCAGTAAACACCGACGCTTCTGCGCCAGTCGGAATGCCAAGCCAACCGGCCATCGCATGTCACGAATTGCCCAATCGAGGTAAACCGGTCCGAGGCCACAGACAATTGCGGCCGCTGCGACGCGCTGTGGCGCTTTCCCCGCGCAGGCGAGCGCGTAAGGTCCGCCACCTGAGATACCGAGCACGGTAAAACGGTCGATGCCGAGCTTATCAGCGAGTTCCATGACATCGTCGGGCCAATCGATCAACCGACGAGCAGGCTGAAAATCCGAAAGACCATAGCCCGGCCGATCAGCAGCCACGATGCGGGCGCCGAGACGTTTCGCTGTCGCATCGATGAGGCTGCCCTCTAAGCGAGATGTTGGAAAGCCATGACAATAGAAAAT
>JAGTVB010000275.1 GCA_018224385.1 Gammaproteobacteria bacterium | reverse complement strand
CTTCTACATGCAGTACGGGTTTGCCCGTCTCGCTTCCACGGGCAGGCGGTTGTATTTGCCGTTGAAATCCCTCTGACTCCGGTTCCTCTCGGCCCCTCTCTCGAACCCTGAACTGCTCCCAACGCTCCCGGCAGATGCGGTCCTTGGCAGGGGCCGGGAAAATCGTGTCTGGAATCATGGCTACCTTCGTGTTTGCTTATGACACCGAGACTGTATTGATCATGTAGGCAACTGCTTGAAAAGAGCCGGCAGTTCCCACCGTACCGAGGGATTTTAGTAATAGCTCAAAATAGTAAATATTCGGCCAACCCATATATAACCATTGAATATTCAGATACTTAGGAAAAATGAGAATTGTTCTCATTGATAAATTTGCAAGCTAATCAATTAGTTGTGCGTGTGTAACAGGGGTTGGCCGAATATTTACTCAAAATAGCAAGTAACTGATTGTTTTTATTAGACAATATGGCGGAGAGGGATAGTAGCCCCGCGATCGGAGCCGGAGACTGTTGAGGAGTCTCGGTATGTCGAAACACCCACGGCACTTCGGGAAAAGAGCCAACAGATAGAGCCGGAACTCACCAATAACCGGCAGCGTCAGTAAAAAATAAAGACATGTCAATTACAACAAAGCCACCGCCACCCTATCGGCGCGCTCAGAAAAAGACCAAATGATCTAGTTCATTGATTATCCAAAAAATATTGCTGTTTCAGCGGGCAGATTACCACGCGCTAAGCTGTATTTTATGACTTCTCGAGGACATTAGCTAGAACAAACTCGGACAGCAAGACCTCGCAAGCTCTCTTATTATGTATTTAATACGTATTTGTATATATGTTTATGTTGACATACCAGTAACGCTCTGTTAGGCTAGACACCGTGTTCGATGAAGTAATCCACAAGACCGTCAGACCGGAGGAAATAGAAATGCGCAAAGTAACAATGGCTCTCGCACTCATCGGCTCAGTGCTGCTACTCCCTGGCTATGTGGCCGCCGACACTCCAACCCCCGCAGACTTCGAGCGTGGGAATCACCAGGGCTGGGTTCGAGGCTAGTCACGTCGCACGGGACACCGAGACGAGACAACCTGCACGACTAGAAGCCGCCGGGTCGATAAAATCGACCCGGCGGCTTTCTTTCCGCACCCCCTTGGCCTCTGCCGTCGCCAGGGTAACGATGGCTTAGAGGAGAGGTTTTTTGCTGTATGTTGTTTCTAAGAGACTATCCAAAACTACAAATTTGCCGAAAACTATCACACCAGTGGAGACAAGCTTTGGATGCTCTTATCGCGAGGGAATGCAAGATGCAATGTGCCGATCAAGCGTCGATACACTGTTGTGTCGCTGAACCACAGACCGGCTGTCCCATGCAGACACCGATCAGCGTTGCCAACCAACCCATCACGTTTCTGGAATACCGACACCTGCAAGATTATTTTATTGGGCACGCCTGCCATGTCGAGCGGACGAAAAAGGATTCTTGCGTGGAACGGCCGACCCTGCGTCAACTGGAGGAACATTTCATCCTTTATGAGATGGACCGCTTCGAATTGTATTTTCTTCCGTATCTGCCCAATCAAGAAATAGAGTACGCCGCCTATCTCATGGGCGAGATTGAAGATATGAAAAGTGCCGCGAACAGGCATTTTACATGGACTGAACTTGGACATGCGCCCACCGACGAAGAGTTAGCCATGCATTACATCACCTCGCAAGCGCATGAAAATTATCGCGCCCGATTTTGGCACCTTGTCAAAGGTTGAGACGGCTCCCGGCAATTCAACCATCAGAAAAACTCAGGGGCACCAAGCAAGGAAAAGGCAACCAACAGGAAAAGGAACGCCAAGATAAGGAAAAGAAACAGAAGTACAGAGGTAGGCCTAACACGCCGTCTGATGAGCAGGCGCAGGTACGGGCTAACCGTCGCGTCTAAACTCAAAACATCTTGCACCATGCGCCCCGCCGGCTCCCAGCAGGCACCCCCCAGTGCGGCAGAAAAGTCCCCACCATGAGCATCGCTCTCGATGGGGCAAGTCGAAAAGGCTTAGGCTTAGGAGTCGCACTCCCACCACGGGTGGTGGTAGGCACTGACGCCCGGAAAGAGTCGAGCCATCCCTTGGCTTCGTTTATGCCCGTTGTTGTGTTTTAAGGCACTCAAACGATGCGCCAGGCCCACTTGTAACGGTATCCGCTTACAACGCGGTAAGCCATGATCAAGATCATGCAAGAGATCACCGTGCGCGAGTCAGCTTGCCTTCTAGCTGAGAATGTTGATCGTTTTCGTTGTCTCATCGCCCACACTCAGCGCGAAAATCAGCCGCTTGATGGCGATTCCTAGGTAGATTGATAACAGCCTCCACGACTAACCGCTTAGAATAAGAGGCCATGGTCGTCGTTACTGTAACGATTCGGCGCTTTTTCGGCCGGTGTGACAGCCCATTGCGGGCCTCAAGGCACGCTGTGAATTCCTCCTTAGGCTTGAGTCCGGCATCCCTTGCCGGGGGACACACCCTTTGGCCCGGGAGAGGCTGTCTGCAGAGGCTTGGCGCGGTCTTGCCTTGTGAATGGTGACACGGACGAGACACGACCATAGAGGCAAATAATCGGTCAAAATGACGAGAGTTATTACCGAGCCAAGTACGAACCGCTAAGACAGCTTTCTCTCTTGAGGGATTTTGTTTCTCTCCCACCCTTTCGCGCGAATTTCGAGCGCCTGTTGGCCCCTGAGGGGCATTCCTGCGCCAAGGGTAGGGAAGTTAGCCGCCTTCCTCCACTGCGGCACACAAGAGCCGCAACACCCAAACTCGGCATGAGGTGACCGTCCTCGCTTGGAGGCGCACAAGAGGGGATCAATGAGTTTGGAACAATGGGGCGAGCACGGTAATCACATACGGACTGACTGCCAAGAAGTAAATGCCCGTGCCGGCAAGCACCAGGGCGAGTACAGCGCCGAGCAACCCTGTGCTCCACGCGCCCACATGATAATTCTCTAGCGCGCCGCGGGCGGCGTGCGTGAGTGCGGGGACTTCATGGAAGGCCAGCGCTTGGCCGTTTGAGTGCCGCAACGAGAGAGCTGCATCGCCAACGTCGGTTTGCATGTTCATTGATAACCACCTTACGGAGGAGTCTATTTCCTCTTGAGGTATAGAGCGGCGCCGGCGAACGTCACATCCGCGACGACGGGAGCTACACATCTCATCATGCGCAGTGACGTTTTTTGTCTTGCGGTTTTATTACCCCAAAACGGGCACGATGATCGCCTTGGACATACACTCCACACGAGCAATAACAACCTGTTGCGGTATTATAGAGATGATGTCTACCACCAAGTTTGGCAGCGAATTGATGGTGGTCAATTTCTCCGGCAGCATTTGTTGATCTCGATCACTCGATCGCATCACGGCAAACGCCTCGAAAATACGCCACGGAAAAGTGATAAGTAAGCACCGGGGTTGAGCAAACAAAGACGAAAGATAAAAGAAAAAACCGGCTAAGCCACAGGCCGTGGAGGATCGGACACTGTAAAATCGGATTGCCTAGTTGAGTCTGTCAGAACAGAGTAACCGGTAGGAGCTTACGCTGCACAGACTTTCCGCAACCTTGTTCCGTTATGGCAATAATGCCGAGCGCGCTGTTCGTCGGAACTACTGTCTCGACCTGGCCGAAAAGCGCCGCCTCGCACGGTCAATTTGCTAACCCTTGCCCCTCAAGGCGTTTCCCACAAGGGCTGCTCAGCGAGCATTGGTCTTCGCGCTCCTGCTGAAGCGCCCTTGCAGAGGGCAAGTCGACACAATCTGAGCCGCTCAGGACTCAGAAGGCGGGCGCTGGTCGCGTTGGAACGGACACGCGAGTCGTGTCAGGCACAAGCCCCATGCCATGAGCGCAACCACGGTAATGCCGCTTAAAATAATGAATTCCATGTTGTTGGCCTCCACGTTCACCTGTTGTTTCACTTTGACCTATGCAAAGCTTAGGCGCTCACTGTAATCGTTTGATGACGAATTGGTGTTAGTTTGTCAGCGGCGAGTAACAGCCGATAACGATCCTGTAACAGCGGGTAATGCCGACGACTTGGCCATGAAGGAATCGCGCCGGGTAGACGTATCGCAGTCGAATAAGCGCACGTGCAGGGAGGGAAGGAAATCTATTGGCGTCGCCATCGATAAGATAAAGCCCCCGATCCTCAAGCAACCAAACCGATATCTGAGGTCTACCAGGCTCAACAAAGGGCACCCAAGTGGATTAAGTCTTATGAAGACACGATGAAGCAACGGTATACGCAGGTGAGCAGCAGCGCGCTGGGGTCGTCTGCTCGATGCTGGGGCGCTTCGACGTGCCAACGGATCGCACCGCTTGCCATGACCGTCCGGTCAACGGGCCGATAGAAATCCGTCTGAGGCTTGGTGCAGGCGAGATTACCGCCGGCCTTACTGAGAACGGCTGCCGGCGTCTGGAGATCGGCATGGGTGGCAAAGCGCCGATTGCAGCCGCGGTAGACCGATTGCCGGTCCTTCCAAAACATGGCCGCTCGGGACGTTCTTGATGATCTGCAAGCGGAGCTTCTGGCGCTGTTGGGCCTGCATGTTAGCGGCCTTGCGTTCGCTGATGTCTCTAATGTTGGCGGCAACGCCAACCGGCATCGCCCATGCAACGGTGCAGAGCGCGCTGGGCTACTGGACGCTGCCGGTTCCACAGCAGGGCAGCGTTCCGCCGACCCATCACCGCTTTGCGGTACGCATCGATGCGGCTGCCTGCGGGCTTTGCCACCCGCAGCAATACGAGCAATGGCGAAAATCTCTGCACGCGCGTGCGGATTCCATGGGGCTTCTAGGGCAACTGCCCGCGTTGGCTGCGGCGACCCGCGGTAAATGTCTTGAATGCCACACCCCGCGAGCCGAGCAGCAAGCACTTTGGGCCAAAAGTAGAGCCGCCGCTCCTGGTCAGCTGCAAGGGGTCGATTGCGCTGGCTGTCACGTGAGGAAACATCAACGCTTCGGGGCAAACACCCGAGATGGCACACCGCACGGCACGGTAGAAGCGCTCTCGCTATTTCAACAATCAGCCTTCTGCGCGCCTTGCCACCAGTTCGGCGAAGACGGCGTCAGTCTCAATGGCAAGCCACTGGAGAATACTTACCAGGAGTGGCTCGCCTCTCGCCATGCGCAACAGGGGCGCTCCTGCCAAACCTGTCACATGCCGCAAGGTCAGCACCATTTCCGGGGCATCCATGATCCCCAGATGACGAGGCGAGGCCTCAAACTGGAGGTCCACCGAAGGTCGTTTGGCATCGAGGCTCGCGCCTGGAACGCCGGCGCTGGGCATGCTTTGCCAACCTACCCCACCCCGCGCATCCGTTTGCTGCTGGAGTGGTCTGAGGGAGAGCATCGGCGACGCCGGGAGCACACGATTCAACGCCACCTCGATTGGAACCCGATCGAGGGATGGCGCGAGTTGAGCGATACTCGCCTACTCCCCGATCAAACCGCGAAGCTCGTACAACCGCTTGCACATTCGCACCAGGCCACGCTCACCGTTATTGTCGAGCCGGATGCGGACTATCACGATCGTGTCTATCCCGAGCTCTTGGCGATGCTCGGAGACTCCCTTTCCGAAAAGGATCTGGCCCTGCTTGAACGTGCCTGGCTCGAATCCGGGCAATCGAGCTATCGTTTATACCGCAGCAACTGTCCGGCATGGACCGGAAGCGATGTCCTCTGCCCCGTGACAATCCCGGATCCCTAATCAAGTTCGTAGGCGCCCATTCCGCCACAGAAACAGGGTTAGTCCGTGTCGCCGCCATTGCCACTGCGAAAAGAATGAAAAACCACTCTGTGGTGCTTATACTTTCATCACTTAGCCTATGCATGCACTATCGTTTTTAAGAAATTAAAATTCACACTATTATGTCGACTACATCAATGGCAACAGTCGGTTAGAAAGATCGGTCATGAAATTATTTAGCTAAACGCCGAGAACGCAAAGCGGCAAGAAGGTATGCGGTCGCGCTGGTGTTCGCAAATGCTTAGATCGGGAAAATCCACCTTATAAGGTAAGCTCGCATCGAGGAGGACGCATTCATGAACATGTCACCATCTTGGTTTGCTTGGCGATCGGTTTGGGCACTGCTCATCCTCACGCTCTGGCTTGCGGGTTCTCAGGCGGCTTCAGTCCAGGTACCCGGACCACTGGTCGAGACTGACTGGCTAGAGGAAAACCTCAAAGGCGTGGTGCTACTGGACGTGCGAGAGAATGCCGAGAGTTTTCAGAAACGGGCCAAGAGTGGAAGTGGGCCTGCTGGCCTACAGGCCTGCGGTGCGATGAGCAAAGAAAAGGCGCCACTCGTTGTCTCCGGTCACATTCCTGGCGCCACCTTGGTGCCATGGAAGGAAGTCGTGGGAAAACGCAAGGAGGGTAAAGTCGAGCTCAAAGGCATGCTGCCCAGCAAACAGGCCTTCGAAGAGCTGATGCAAAAATCCGGGGTCAACGGCAATAGCGCGGTGGTGATTACCAGCGAGGGACAGGATCCGAAACAGGTGCTTCACACCACTCGGCTCTACTGGACGCTAAAGTATTTTGGCCACGATAACGTCGCGGTACTCAACGGTGGTACGGCCCAATGGACCAAAGAAAAACGCAAGATTGAGTACGGCAAATCGCGGCCTGAGCGTGGCAATTTTGCAGCAAGCGCCGAGCGCTCCGAGCTGCTTGCAGCCACCGACGACGTGCTCAACGCAATGGACACCGGCACGCTGCAGCTATTGGATGTGCGCGGCCAGGACCAATACCTCGGATTGACCTACCATCCTGAGTTCGCCAAACCCGAGGCCAAAGGACACATACCGGGTGCTAAGAACTATCCCATCACACTCTTGGTCAATAGTGCGGGCCCGGTAGCAACCTTTTACTCAACCGAGGATGTCCTCGAGGTGTCCAAGTTGCTCGGCATCGATTTCGGCAAGCCGACCATCACGTACTGTAACTCAGGCGCCATGGCCAGCTTAGGGTGGTTCATCATGCATGAGCTGCTGGGCAACGAAAAGGTCAGTCTCTACGACGGTTCCGTGCATGCGTGGAGCATGGATTCGAACCGCCCGCTCGTCACCATGAAAATCGAGTAACCAAGCGCGTAGGGCTCACTACTGGCAACAGCGTGGGTCATGCAACGTGATCCGAGATGGGTTTGTCGGGCCACGCCGTGAAGACGTCGTGGCCGTCGAGTCTGCCGCCATCCTGTTGGCAGGCGCTCCCAAAGGCCCAAGCATCGAAGCACGCCCCTTGAGGTGACGCCCTTTTGCCGGAGGTGCTAAGCACTTGAAGTGGGGCGCGCCAAGCCGACATGCCGGGGCTTGGCGCGCAGAACAACAACAGCTCCCGCGGGGACGGGCGAGGAGGAGAAGTGTCTGTCGTATTGCGCCTGCTAGGCCAACAGTGGCCCTTTTGGCTCGGGGGGCTGCTGGTCGGTGTCTCCGAAATTCTCTTCTACTACCGCTACGACATGTTTGTAGTGGTGACTACCGGCTTCGCTCAAATGTATGCCGTGAGCGAGCAGCATCTGCTCGGCATCGATTGGGTGGCCCGCGTTCACGAGCCCGGCATCCACTGGTTCATCATCGGTGCGGTGCTCGGTGCCCGCCTGGTGGCACTGTTGGAACGGGAGGCGCGCGGCTGGGTTCACTACAACGGGCGCATGCTAGGGCTAGCCTTCCTCGGAGGAATTTTGTTTTCCTTCGGGACGCGGATCGCGGGCGGGTGCACCACCCATCATTTTGTCGGTGGGATCCCGTCTATGAGCATTGCCTCCTGGGTGGTGCTCTTAACAGGAATTCCGTTTGCGTTTCTTGCGTTCAAGATTGCGCTGTCATTAAAGCTGGGAGGCTATTTCCGCCACCAGGAGACCCTCAACATTGCTCGGCAGCATTCCGGGAATGCGGATCATCCCCAGCCGGGCTATGTCCCTGGCTACCGTCCTTGGCAGGATCCGGTTCGAATTCTGCTTACCGTGTTCTTTCTGACCTTCTTGCTCATGCCAGTGTACTACGCCCTTTTTACCGATGAGATCGCCGGCGCCGTCAGTCAAACGGGTTGGTTTGACGTGGCCTGGCTGGTGGTTAGCGGGCTGCTGCTCGGGTTTGGTATTGCTAAGACCGGCTTTGGAACGGAGTGCTCCGTCATGGCTCCGGAGGCAACGTTTACCTCCCCCGCATTTTATCGGCAGGGTGGTGTGCCCATGGCCACCTATGCAATGTTCCGCGGCATGCTTCCCTTACAGGGCTTTATGGTTGCTATCGTACTGTTCAACCTCTTCATCCTCGGCTCCTGGTGGATGAACGTCGGTAGTATTCCCAACGCGTCGGGCGAAGAAGGCTTGTATTGGGGGCACATCCTCGGCGGCCCTCTGCTGGCCATGGGTGCGGTGTTCATGATCGGCTGCGAAGTTCGCACCTATGCGCGGCTTGGCTTAGGGTACGCAACGGCGCTAGCAGCGCTGCCAGGCTTCTACCTCGGCTATATTCCTTACACGTTATTTCAGGAGCAGATCGATTCTGTGGTGTTTGGAGAAGGTTTGACAACGTTTATCACCCTCCCGGAATGGGCCGCCTATACGATTGGAGGCAGCGAGGCCCTCTGGAGCATCCTCTACAGCATCGCGCTCATCGTTATTCTCATCGTTTCCTTCGAGGCCGGTCGGCGTTTCCTAGGTACCAGCCTGGCAAACGTGGTCCGCAAGAACACCGATGAGCTGGTATACGAAACCCCGTCAGTGCTGGCCTCGCCGCGATCTTGAAAACGAGTTTGCCCGTGCCGAGATCCAGCTGCCCAGCGGCGGCTCTCGCCACCCGATCAAGGGATGGTATTCGGATCAGTTACCGCTACCGACACGCTGATCGCGATGCGGGCGACACCCGCCGGAGGCGGTTATTAGAGAACCAGGCGATCAGGGTTACGCAGGGGTCTTCAACGGTTGCCCCAACGCCCCGAATCGTCCTATCGCCAACGCCCTGCAGCAACTCAACCATGCCCTCGAACAGCTCCATTATCGAGGCCAAGCTCGGCGCATGAAACCGGACCCATCTGGAAAGATTTTTCGCCCTCAAGAATCCTAGAGCTTACCATCAGCCTGCATTACTGAGTGCTCGCTGTATATCTGCAGTATGAATGCGCAAGATTTCTCATTTTTTGTTCAATCCAGCACACCCATCGGGAGTTGCTGCGCTCAACAGCCCGTTGCAGCTCCTCACCAAGAGATTGGTATTGCCCGCTTTGGTGCGCGAACATGCGGCTCATTGCGAGGCAGATCATGCGGATCCGTGTCTGCTCCAATGCGACCACGATGAAGAGGCCGCCCCGGGCCAGGCCCGGGATCTCATCGAGCTCTTCATGGCGTAGGCATCGGAGCCCCCACGAACCCTTATTGCTTGCGGTGGCTGCGACGCGCGGGTTCCGCGCCGGACAAAGCAGCGCGAACGTTGGGCTGCGCAACGACACTGACGGCAATGACGTGAACTGGTTGCCTTGTCGCCGCGCTGTTGTCGTCATCGGTGTGGGGTTGCTGCTTTTGACCAGCAGCTGCGTTCACACCCGTGCATTTACCGATGCGCACGGTCGGGTCATCCCGGGCAGTGTCGCGACCATGGAGCGTCTAACGGTAGGCGGTATAACCCAGAGCATCTGGTTCCGAGGCGTGTCCCGGTCCAACCCGGCCCTCATCCTGCTGCACGGAGGACCCGGTGCCAGCGAGTCGGCCTTGTTCCGCTCCTATAACTCCGCGCTCGAACAGCATTTCCTGGTCGTGTATTGGGAGCAGCGTGGGGCCGGGCGCTCATTCCATTCCGACATCCCACCTGAGTCCATGACCATTGACCGGTTCGTGCGCGATCTCGACGAGGTTGTGGAACGGGTCAAACGGCGTTTTGGTAAAGCCAAGGTCGTGTTGCTTGGCCATTCCTGGGGTACGGTGCTCGGCACGATCTACGCCTCCCAGCGTCCGGAGAACGTCGCCGCCTATGTCGGCGTGGCACAGATCAGCAATATGGCCCAACAGAGGCGGCTCGCCTACGAGTTCACCCTGGCAGAGGCCCGGAGACGGGGAAACGCCGAAGCGATCTCGGAGCTGGAGAAGATCGGCCCGCCCCCTTATGGTTCAGTCGACCATGGGCTTAGGGTAGGCACATGGACCGAGCGCTTTGGCGGCGCCTTCCACGGCGATCTTGCCACCGGAAAACTCATCTGGTCGGCCCTCAACACCGATGAGGCCAATCTGATTGACCTCATCAAGTTCGGGCAGGGCAACCGGTTCTCGCTGAGGCACCTCGAAGGGGAGATTTCGCAACTCGATTTGAGCCATCGTTACCGCTCTTTCGAAGTGCCAATCGTATTTCTTCTCGGGCGCTATGACTGGCACCTTCCCGCCGTCCTCGCTGAGCAATACTTCGATAGAATCCAGGCACCCTGCAAACGGCTCATCTGGTTCGAACAGTCGGCGCACAACCCGCCTTTCGAGGAACCGGACCGGTTCAATCAGGTCTTGGCTGAGCAAGTGTTGCCGTTGGTACGGGGCGATACCACATGCCCGCGGCCAACCCCACAGTTTGGCGGATAGGTGAGTAAGACGGTCCGCACGCGCCCGAGGATTGCGAGCCGCCGCGCAACGCCGCTGCGGCAAGCGCCAGAGTTCTTGCAGCGGCTTCTCAAATGGCTCGAGGTAAATCCGGATCGTCAGCCGCATGGGGCGCCATCGCGCGTTCGAACAACCGCCGGTCGGCATCCCGAAGCCGGCGGCTGAGCTCTCTGCCGATGTTCATGAAAATCAGCGCGAACTGCTCCAGATCGTGTTGGTAGAGCTGGTGTAATGAGTCAGTCGGGATTTCGATTGCCGTGCACTTATCCACAGCGACTATCGATGCGCTGCGCGGGTACAGATCGAGGAGAGCCATTTCTCCAAAGCAATCGCCCGCCTCGAGATAGCGCAAAAGGTAGTCTCGGCCAGCCCAGGATTTGACAATGCCGACCCTGCCTTCTCTCAACACAAACATTGAGGCACCTGGCTCGTGTTCGCGAAAGAAGAACTCTCCGCGCGACAGCACGAGCTTTTGCGCTGATCGGAGCAGCAGGCGCAGAGAAGCCTCGGAGACGCCGCCAAACAGTGGCATGGCTTGCAGCAAGTCGATACTGTCCTGGGGCATGGATGGTGAAGCCGTTGTAGCGCTGCGTTACGCCGCCAGGGCAAGCGCAGTAATTCCTAAAACATTCGGCCATGGCCAAACAGCCTGTTAGCCCTACAGGCGCTAGCAGAATTCAGCCAAGGCACCTAGAATAATAGTATTGTCGCGGCGCGCGCAGAAGAGGCTCACAGGGCCGTCACCAAAGTTGCGCTTAATAAGCCACATTAGAAAGGCCGCGACGGCCGGCGGAGTAAACCGCACAGCGGCGACAGATTTTGTCCGGAACGATTTTAAACAACGGCAAGCTGACCCCAAACGGGCGAGCCCCAGGGATGGAGCGAGTAAACCGCAGTGGGCATGGGGCGACATGAGGATTCCGAGCCAACGCGCAACACCGCAGTGGTAAGCGCGGTAGTTTTTAGAACGGCGTCTAACCGGCGGCATTACACCCATCAGCGGTCGTTTGCTTCCCGTATCGTCAACACTCCCAGACTCGTTCATCTCACCGTCTGCGTCAGCTTGGAAGCCTAGGCTGAAAGGCCGTGGGTGGGCTGCTGCTATGCCGCTGCGGAAGAACGTGAGGATGGATGCCATTCGCTCCCTGCAACTGCCTGTCTTTCCCTGGTCCTGATCTATGACGCCACG
>JAGTVB010000274.1 GCA_018224385.1 Gammaproteobacteria bacterium | reverse complement strand
TTCGCTTTTAACCCAGCAATCATTCCCTACATGCCCTGTCGCATTACCCTTTATGAAGACCAGGAAGGTATCGTTTGGGCTGCAGCGGTGAACCTCGAGGTGCTCCTTAACACGACCCGCTCGCGCCACCCCGAGGCCAGGGAGTCGGTGCTGGAGCTCCACAATGCCTTGGTTGCCGTGCTACAGGCCGGGGCAAACGGCAAGCCCCTGAACTGAAATACCCGCGTCGGGCCAGCCGCCCCCGAGGCATTGTTCCCCAGCAGACGTCATCGTGGCAATCACGCCGCCGAATTGGGTGCGGCTCGCGAACAGCGACGCCGATCTACCCGCCGCGCTCGCCACGTGCTTGGGCTGCAGGATACCACAGATGTCGAAAGGGCAAGTCTTGTGTAAGATCCAGATTGGAACGGAGGAGCCCAATGAAGCTGCTAGCGCGATGATGACCACGCTGAGTCCCTTTACCCCACTCACGCTCTACACAATTGGTCACAGCAATCGCTCCATAGAAGACTTCCTCGACCTGCTCCATCGCATCGGCATTCGACAGCTCGTGGATGTGAGGGCTCATCCGAGTTCGCAGCGCTTCCCGCAATTTAACGGCGATGCGCTGCGCGAAGCCCTTGAGGAGGTCAAGATCGCCTATCACTGGGCCGGACGTCACCTCGGCGGCCACCGCCAAGGCCGCTCACAATCTCTGCACATCGCTCTGGGCGATGCCGCCCTTCGAGCCTACGCCGATCACATGGAAACCGAGGTGTTTGCGCGCTCCGCGGGCCAGTTAACCAACCTAGCGCGCCGAGGACGGTTGGTGGTGATGTGTGCGGAACAGCATCCCCAGAATTGCCACCGGTCATTGATCGCCGACTACCTCACGCTGCAGGGCCATCGCATCCTGCACCTCATCGACGAAAACTCCACCGAGGAGCATCTGTTGGATGTCCGCGCCCGCCGGGAATCCGGCCGTCTGATCTATGACCGCCTAGAAGCACGGGAACTCGAGATCCGGCAGTGAAACACGTTCATAGCCCCGTCGCGGCGAGTGTGGCGCGCAGATGGGGTGCATCGGCATGGCGGCCTAGATAATGGGCTGTTCGTGACGCGAGCAACTCGATGTCCGTTGCAGGGTCCGTATCGAGAACGCTCGCGCCTCGGGGAGGAGCTTCGCCCCCATACTACCACTAACGTATCTCTGCCGACTTGGATCTGGGGTCAGAATTGAATCAGCAAATCTCCCGGCGGCTAACGGCGCAAGCGGCGGCGTCGCGTGGCAAGCGCCATTAAGGGCACTTTTTTGTGATGTGCGCCAAGCGTCCAAAGGCTGACTCTGGGGAGATCGTCATCGAGGGGGCCCGACAGCACAACCTCAAGGGGCTGCGCCTGCGCCTGCCGCTCAACCAGCTGATCGTGGTCACCGGCGTGAGCGGCTCCGGCAAGTCATCGCTGGCCTTCGACACCCTCTTCGCGGAGGGGCAGCGTCGTTACGTCGAGACTTTTTCCCCCTATGCCCGGCAGTTCCTGGATCGCATGGATAGGCCACAGGTCGATCATATCGACGGGGTCCCACCGGCCATCGCCATCGACCAGACCAATCCCGTGCGCACCTCCCGCTCCACCGTGGGCACCATGACGGAGGTCAACGATCACCTAAAGCTCCTGTTTGCGCGGGCCGCACGTCTCTACTGTCGGGGTTGCGGGCAGCCGGTGCAGCGCGAGAGCGCCCAAACCATCTGCGATTGGCTGCTCGCGGGCGATCCAGAGCGCGGCGCCCAGGATTTTTCGCGTGCCGCTGACGGTGCGCCAGGACCCGCGGTCCTGGTCACCTTCAAGGTACCGATCCTTCAACAATTTACCGGGGAAGAAATCCAGAGCTTCCTGATGCGGCAGGGGTACACCCGCTTCCTGACCCGCGAGCCCGACGGCGTGGAGATCATCCAAGACCGCATCCGCCTCGAGCCACGCCATCGGGAGCGCCTTGTGGACAGCCTGGAAGCCGCCCTTAAGCGCGGCGGCGGAATCCTCAGTGTCTACCCCTTAGACGAGGCCGGCAAACCGCGCGCTCAGAAGCGCTTTTCTACCGCGCTGCATTGCGCAGATTGTGATCTCGGTTATCGGGATCCCGTGCCGAGCCTGTTTTCCTTCAACTCCCCCATGGGTGCCTGCGACGCCTGTCGTGGCTTCGGGCGCACCATCGGCATCGACTACGCGCGGGTCATACCGGATCCGAGCGTGTCGCTTGCGGACGGCGCCATCAAGCCATGGCAAACCGACAGCTATTACGAGTCTCAGGCCGACCTGCTGCGCTTTGCGCGCCCGCGGGGCATACCGACTGATGTGCCTTGGCAAATGCTCACAGAGGCGCAAAGACATTGGGTGCTGGAGGGCGAGGGTTCCTGGGAAGAGGGTGTCTGGTACGGCGTCAAGCGGTTCTTCGAGTGGCTCGAGACCAAGAGCTACAAAATGCACATCCGGGTCTTGCTCTCCAAGTATCGAAGCTATACCGTCTGTACGAGTTGTCACGGGGCGAGGCTCAAGCTCGACGCCCTCGACTGGCGCATCGGCACTGCGGCCGATGCAACGCACGCCTGGGCCGAAGCGCGGCTTGACCCCGGCGCACGTCCCGCGCCGGCCGCCGGCGCGGGGGATCCGCTCCTGCCCGGGCTCGCCATCCACGAGGTGATGGCGCTCTGCATCGAGCGCTGCCACCGATTCTTCCAACAGCTACACCTTCCAAAGCCGCTGGATGAGGCCTCGGCGCTGTTGGTCGACGAGATCCGCTCAAGGCTTCGTTACCTTTGTCAGGTGGGTCTCGGCTACCTGACACTGGACCGTCAGTCGCGCACCTTAAGCGGCGGCGAGGTGCAGCGTATCAACCTCACCACGGCCCTGGGGACGTCGCTTGTCAACACGTTGTTCGTGCTGGACGAGCCGAGCATCGGATTGCATCCCCGCGACATCCAGCGAATCATCGCCGTGCTCCATGATCTGCGCGATCGGGGAAACTCGCTGGTCGTGGTCGAGCACGACCTGGACATCATGCGCGCGGCGGATCGCATCCTCGATCTCGGCCCCGGGCCCGGCGAGCAGGGCGGGCGAGTCACCTTCTTCGGCCGCCCGGCGCAGCTCGCTGGCGCCACGGATTCTTTGACAGCGCCCTACCTCACCGGAGAAAAATCGGTCGCCGAAGTTCGAGAATTGGCGCGCAGGCGGCCCCTGCCCTCTACCCCACACCTTGAAATCCTCGGCGCCAGCGAACACAACCTCAAGAACATCGATGTGCGACTTCCCCTCAATCATTTGGTCTGCATCACCGGGGTGAGCGGATCCGGTAAATCCACCTTGATTGGCGACATCTGTTATCCGGCGCTTCGCAGGCGGCTCGGTCAGGCCGCCGTTACGCCGGAGGGCTGTAGGGGGCTGCGCGGCTACGAGTACCTGGAGTCCGTGGTGCTGGTTGATCAATCGCCCATCGGCAAGACCAGCCGTTCCAACCCGGCAAGTTACATTGGTGCCTTTGACGCTATTCGTAAGCTGTTTGCACGGGAGCCGTTGGCCCAGGAACGCGGTTACACGGCGGGCACGTTTAGCTTCAACAGCGGTCAGGGACGCTGTCCAGCCTGTCGCGGCAGCGGCTTTGAGCACGTGGAGATGCAGTTCTTGAGCGATGTCTATCTTCGTTGCCCCGACTGCGACGGGCGCCGCTTTCGCTCTGAGGTGCTCGACGTCAAGCTGCTGCCCTGGGCGTCAGCGAGTACCGGCCTGTTACCCTGCCCGCAGGCGGCGCGATCCATCGCCGATGTGCTGTCCATGACCGTCTCGGAGGCACTGGTTTTCTTTGCCGGCGAGCACGACGTGGTGCAGGCACTGGGCCCGCTGGAGGCCGTGGGGCTGAAGTATCTGCGGCTCGGCCAGCCGGTACCGACCTTAAGCGGTGGTGAGGCTCAGCGGCTTAAGCTCGCCGGACACCTGTCCAAGGCCCGCACCGCCTCTTCGTCACAGCGCACGCTGTTGCTCTTCGATGAGCCGACCACCGGTTTGCATTTCGAGGACATCCGCACCCTCCTTGGCGCCTTCCAAGCGCTGCTGGACAGGGGTCACTCGCTGGTGATCATCGAGCACAACCTGGATGTCATCCGGGCGGCGGACTGGATCATCGACCTCGGACCGGAGGGCGGCGAGCAAGGCGGCCAGATCCTGTGCCAGGGTACGCCAGAAGAGCTGGCCGCCTGCAAAACCAGTCATACGGGACGGGCGCTACGGCTGCACCTGGCGGGACAACACGAAACGACGGCACGGGACCCGGCAAAGCCTGTGCCCGCAAGCGCGCCGGCCGTGATGCCCGCCGTCGTCAATTCGCTCCCAGCGGGCTCGGATCAGGCCATCCGCGTCCACAACGCCCGGGAGCATAATCTCAAGAATATCGATCTGCGCATACCGCGCGACCGCCTGACCGTGATCACCGGCGTGAGCGGCAGTGGCAAGAGCACGCTGGCCTTCGATATTTTGTTTGCCGAGGGCCAGCGCCGCTACCTTGAGTCCTTGAATGCCTATGCGCGCCAGTTCGTGCAGCCGGCGGCAAGACCGGATGTGGATGCCATCTTCGGTATTCCTCCCACGGTCGCCATCGAGCAGCGCACCAGCCGGGGAGGAGCACGGAGCACGGTCGCCACCTTGACCGAGATCTATGACTTCCTGAGGCTGCTGTTCGCCAAGCTGGGCACGCCGTTCTGTCCCGACTGCGACTGCCGCATCGAGACGCAATCGCCTGAGGCCATCGCGGCAAGCATCCAGCGCCGGTATGCAGGCCAGCGGGTCACCCTGCTCACACCGCTCGTGGTGGGACGCAAGGGACACTACACCGAGCTCGCACACTGGGCCCACAGCAAAGGCTTTGCCGCATTGCGGGTCGATGGGCAATGGCGGCCCAGCGATGATTGGCCAAAACTTGATCGCTTCAAAGCCCACGATATCGAGTTACCGGTGGGCACTCTGGAGATATCGGTCGCTGCCGAGCCGCAATTGCGTAGGCTGTTGGACCGAACACTCGATTTCGGCAACGGCACGGTGCGTGTGGCCTCGCCCCCTCAGGAGCCGGGCCTGGAGGCCAACGCCAGTCGAGCGTTATTAGCCGAGGCGCTTTATTCGACCGAGCGGGCCTGCCCGCAGTGCGGCCGAAGCGTTCCCGCGCTTGATCCACGCCTGTTCTCCTTCAACTCCCCGCAGGGCTGGTGTCCTGCTTGCTCTGGTACCGGCATGACCGCCAATGCACTTGACCGTGATTATCACGAGCACGAGCAGCCGGTGTACCATGACGCACCCACGGGGGAAACGGATCTTTGCCGTACCTGCCAGGGGAAGCGGCTGCGCCCGGAATCACTGGCGGTGCGTTTTCACGAGCGCTCCATCGCCGCGATCACGGCGCTCACCGTGGACGCCGCCGACGGTTGGTTGCGCCGCCTTGCGCTCCACGGGCGGGAACGCTTGATTGCCCGTGATATCCTCTCTGAACTGCGCCCTCGACTGAATTTCTTGCGGGCCGTTGGCCTTGCCTACCTGACCTTGGACCGATCAGCGCCGACCTTGAGCGGCGGCGAAGCACAACGCATTCGGCTCGCGGCTCAGCTCGGATCGAGCCTGCGTGGCGTCTGTTACGTCCTCGACGAACCCTCCATCGGTCTGCACGCAAGAGACCATCGCCGGCTGCTCTCGACCCTGCGCCAGCTCAATCAGAAAGGCAACACCGTGGTGGTCGTTGAGCACGACGTCGAGACCATTCGCCAGGCAGACCACGTGATCGATCTGGGGCCCGGCGCCGGCGTGCACGGGGGGCAGGTGGTGGCCGAAGGCCCCCTGGAGGCCATTATTAGAAACCCGCGTTCGGTCACCGGGCGCCTTCTCAAGCATCCGATGCGCCATCCGCTACGCGGCCTGCGCCGACCGACACACCTCGGCGGGGCTCGCGAGACAACCGGGCCGCCGCTCGTGGTCCAAGGCGCCCAGCTGCACAACCTGAAAAGCCTCGATATACGTTTTCCCCTGCAACGCCTGACGTGCGTCACCGGGGTGAGCGGCAGCGGTAAAAGCAGTTTGGTCAGAGATGTTCTGTACCGCAACCTACACCGGCTGTTGCGCGACCAGGGGAGCTCCCGAACGGGTTCGGCCACGACCAAGCTGGTGGGTTGTCAGCAAATGACCGGCTGGCAGCGTATTGGGCGCTTACTCGAGGTCGATCAGACGCCCATCGGCAAAACGCCGCGTTCCTGCCCGGCTACTTATGTTGGCATCTTCGATACCATTCGCCGCCTGTTTGCGCAAACGCCAGAGGCACGGATTCGCGGCTACTCTGCAGGACGATTTTCCTTCAATGTCGACGGCGGGCGATGCCATGCCTGTGAGGGCCAGGGGGTGAAGAAGATCGCCATGAGCTTCCTCCCCGATGTCAGGGTGGTCTGCGACATCTGCGCCGGCACCCGCTTCGCCGCAGAAACGTTGGCGGTGCGCTACCAAGGTAAGCACATTGCCGAGGTGCTCGCCATGAGTGTGGTCGAGGCGGTGGCCTTCTTCTCGGCCCATCGCGGGATCAGCCATACATTGTCGCTGCTGCAGGATGTCGGACTCGGCTATCTGCAGCTCGGTCAACAAAGCCCAAGCTTAAGTGGCGGTGAAGCTCAGCGAATCAAACTGGTGGCCGAGCTGGCCAAAACAAAAAGCGTCGAGACGTTATCGGCCGGCACTGACAAACCGCCCCGCAAGGGCCGCTTATCCACTACTCACACGCTCTACCTGTTGGACGAGCCCACCATCGGCCTGCATATGGCGGACGTGGAAAAGCTCATACACGTGTTGCATCGGCTGGTGGATGCCGGTAACACCGTCATTATCATTGAGCACAATCTGGACATCATTGCCGAAGCGGACTGGCTCATCGACCTGGGGCCCGAGGGCGGTGACGACGGGGGCCGTCTCATGGCCGAGGGGCCGCCGGAAACGCTGGTTCGCGTTGGTAAAGGCTCCCATACGGCAAGAGCATTGGCGGGCTTTCTAAAGCAGAGCGCCGCTCCACGGCCAGGCCTTGCGGTCAACCCTGGGTCGCGCTGATAGTGGCAGGCTTGACCATCGCGCGCGATAATAGCCTATACTTTACATAGGCTTAATCCACAATCGTCGGTCGGTGCACAGGGGTATGTTCCAAGGCAGACGAATGCGTTGGGTTCGATCGCTGGTCGGGGTGATGATCGCCGCTCTGGTCATGCTGCCGGCGGCAGGCAACGCCGCCTTGGTCCACTCGGTTGGGCCGCACCAACTCATCGCCGGCGCGCTCGATAGCCCCTCCGGCTTGAACCTTTCACACTCCGATCATGGCGAGCATTGCACTTGCGTCCACAAACAAAGCCAATCGTGCTGCGACAGCAGCGATGAGAACAGCGGCTGCAACCACTGCGGTATCGGCGTCGTGGCCGTCCCAACCTTTATCACCCTCGTTGACTTTCCCGCTTTCGCTTGGGAGATCCCGGCGCCGCCTGCCGGCGGCGGCCTGACCATCTCACCCGAAACCAAGCCTCCCCGCCCGCTCCAGCCTCACCGTTACGAAACACAGCATAAGTAGTGTCATGGGGCTCTACTTACGCCGGTGTGGGTAACGCGCGCTAGCGCATCCGCCCTTTAGCTCGGGGATCGCTCTCCCGGGTGGCGATGGGTCGCGCTCGGCTATCGCCATCGTGGTGGGCCGGCCGACGGATCGCCCGCGATGCCCCCGGGAGGGCGTACTGCCGGTAGGCAATGCGACGGCTTGCCGGCGGCGACAACGCACGACACGTGAGGAAAGCTGACATGTACCCTTGCAAACCGCTCGCCGGTGGCCTGTTGCTGCTGCTGGTCGCCGGCCCGCCCCTGGCGGTCAGCGATACCGCACCGCCACCTCTGGCGCCAGGTCATGACCAACCATCCCAGACCGAGATCTCCTCGGCGCTCACCCTGCAAGAATCCGTCGACATCGCGCTTCGGCGCAATCCGAAGCTTGCCGGGGCCCGCGCCAAGGCCGAGGCCCTGGAAACGATGCCTTCCCAAGCAGGGGCGCTTCCGGATCCGAAGCTCGGCATCAATGCGCTCAATCTGCCCACCGACAGCTTCGCCCTCGACCAGGAGCCGATGACCCAATTAGAGCTTT
>JAGTVB010000273.1 GCA_018224385.1 Gammaproteobacteria bacterium | reverse complement strand
ATCGCCGGCTCCAATGACGATCAGGTACATGTCACGGCACCACCGCCCAGCTCACAATTGATCTGCCTGTGCCCGTGCGTGTCGGCCAAAGGCTGGATGGACATTTTGCGTCAGAGCAGTCGTTTGCAAAAACGGCGGCTGACGCCCACCGAGGCGCATGACTCACAAACCGTGCCGATGGTACCTTAGTCGGGATTGCCCTGCACCTGGCACGCGCTCGTTGCACGCCTCGCGGCAATGGACATGCTCGCGGGTACAGCCAGCCCCATCGCGATCCCGGTATTGGTGTGCTCTAATAGGCAGCCGGACCAGGGAGCCCGGGCCCAACTTAGCGCTCGGGGGGCGCAGCCGGTTTATTTGCAAGCTCTGAACAAAGTCCATCACTTTGGTCCCATGATGCTGCCTACAAGAGTTAGCCGTGCGATGTCACTGACCCAGAGAGCGCAACGTCGGTGAGCGACCGCCTGCCACCGGCGGTGCATTTTGGACGGGAGATCTGTGGCAGTCTCGCCCTGGCCGAGTGTCGCGAGTGGTGGATAACCAATGGCATCAGTGGGTACGCCGCGGGGACCGTAGGTGGGACGCTCACTCGGCGCTATCACGGCTTGTTGTTCGCCCCGCTGCGCGCCCCGGCGGGCCGCGTTTTAGTGTTCGCGAAGGCAGATGCCACCTTGACCGGAAACGGTCACGCCTGGCCTCTTTACACCAATCGTTGGGTAGGCGGCGTGGTTCAGCCGGAAGGGCATGCGCACATCGAATCGTTCCACTTGGATGGGCGCATGCCCGTATGGCGCTACGCGATTGGAACGATTCGCTTAGAGGCGCGTGTTTGGATGGAGCACGGCGCCAATACCACCTACGTTGCTTACCGGTTGGACCCGGCCTATCGCGGCTCAAGCGCCGATCTCGAGCTGGAGGTGAACCTGCTGGCCAATGCACGCGACCACCACCACAACACCCAACCAGGGGACTTTCGCGTCGCCATCGAAAGCGACGGCAACCGCCTCCGGGTTGTCCATCGGGATTGGTTTACGCTCCATGTAAAAGCCTGCGAGGGCACTATCAGTCCCGATGAAACGTGGGTGGAGAAGTTCTACCTCTCGGTGGAACGCGCCCGTGGCCTCCCGGATCAAGACAACCACTTAAGCGTAGGCTACGCGACGTTTCGGCTCCAACCCGGCCGATGGGTCGGCATCGTCGCCAGTCTCGATGCCGAAGCCCCGGACAATTTGCATGCCGCGCTGCGTCGATTCCAAGGCCGTGATCACGAAGTGCTCGCGACCGCACGGCAGCAGCACCCGGAGCTTCAAGACGCGCCGATTTGGCTGGATCAACTGCTGCTTGCGGCAGATACGTTCGTTGTGTCGAATCCTGGGCCCGCGTACCCGGACAGTGAGTCAGTGATTGCCGGCTACCCTTGGTTCGGCGAATGGGGCCGGGACACCTTGCTCGCGCTACCGGGATTAACGCTCGCCTGCGGAAGACCCGACCGTAGTAAGCGCATTTTGGAGCACTTTGCCAACTTCATCGACCGCGGCCTGATACCCAACGTGTTCCCAGGCGACGGCCAGCAGCCGGCCTACAATACAGTGGATGCGGCACTCTGGTATCTTGAGGCGTGGCGAGCTTACGTCGAGCTCACTGACGACAGGCCTTCGCTCAGGCGCGTGTTTCCCAAACTGTCAGACATTATCGCCTGGTATTGCAAAGGCACCCGCTACGGGATCGGTGTCGATCCCGTAGACGGCCTGCTAAGGGCCGGCGAGCCCGGCACGCAGATTACCTGGATGGATGCCAAAATCGGCGATTGGGTGGTTACCCCCCGCATCGGCAAGCCGGTGGAAGTGAACGCACTTTGGTTCAACGCACTCAACGCGATGGCGTCCTTTGCCGAGCTCCTTGGATTGGCTGAGGAAGGCCATTATCGGCTGCTTGCAGCCAAGGCCAGGGAGGGCTTTCAATGCTTCATTAAGGGTGACGGCCGGGGCTTACTGGACGTCCTGGATGGACCGTCAGGCAATGATCCGAGCATCCGCCCTAATCAAATTCTCGCGGTGAGCCTCCACTACAGCCCGCTCGCGCCCACTGCCCAGGGGGAAGTGCTGCAGGTATGCGCAGAGACTCTGCTGTGCTCCTATGGGCTACGCTCGCTGGATCCAGCACATTCCGAGTTTCGCCCCCACTACGGAGGCAGCATCAGGGAACGAGACAGCGGCTATCATCAAGGGCCGGTTTGGGCCTGGCTGCTAGGGCACTATGCGCTGGCGGAATACCGAGTGCATGGCGACGCGCGGGTAGCGCAGTCTTGGCTCGAACCCATTGGCGATCACCTGCGCGATGCCGGGCTTGGCACGGTGAGCGAGATTTTTGACGGTGCGCCGCCTCATCATCCACGCGGTTGTCCGTCCCAGGCTTGGTCCGTTGCCTGCACGCTTGAGGCGTGGTGGCGCCTGCAGCGACTACAGCCAAAGGCCAAGAATGAGGTGCTAGATCACTTTACCCGGGCTCAGGATCCCTCGGATCCTGACGATTCATGATGGGTGATTTCACCGCAGGTAAAGCGGGCGTCTATTTGCTGTTCGGCGTCCAGCCAATCTTGCAGTTCACCGCCAGGAACAAAACCGCGCCGTTCCGCGCTGTAGTAGGCCGCCAGTTCGATCATATGGCGCCGCTTCTCACCCCGCTCTACAGACGCCCGCCCGGAGTTCGCCTGGTTACGACGCAGCGCCACCAGCCCCGCGCGTCCTTTGTTCGTCCCTTGGGGCCAGCGCCGATTCTGCTCGACGCCGTGAGAATTTTGTGGTGTCGTATCATCGCGTCCTGCGTACACGTGCTTCTGCTTCCTTACATGATGGAATGAATCAGCGAGCGGCCGGGCCACCGCCTTCGGCGGCCCCGGGTCATGCTGCCTATAAAGGGCCGTGACGTTGGTCCGTTAGCCTACGCTGTTGCAGTGCTGATAACAAACCCTGCGCCCCACCACGGCGTGGGCCCGATGCCCTACTAGGCAGCAACTTCCTTGAGCGATTTCAAGACCGTGGCCTTCACGACCGTCTTTGCGGGCACTCGGAGCGGCTCGCCGGTCTTTGGATTCCTGCCGGTTCGCGCCTTACGGTCTACTCGACGGACCTTTATTCCCAACTCCGGTATCGAAAACTCCCCCGAGCCGCGTTTCATGACGTGTCGGCGTGCCATTTTTGCCACGGTATCCAACACCGCAACGACATCTTTTCGCGCCAGCCCGGTTTCCTCGGTAATCGCCGCAAGGATTTCCCTTTTGGTCTGCTTGGTCTTAATTGCCTTCAGCGCAGCCCTCTCGGCAGCGGTGGGCGATTCCCCAACTACTCGAACGTTCGTGGTGCTCATCCCGTCTTCACCTCTATCACTGTTT
>JAGTVB010000272.1 GCA_018224385.1 Gammaproteobacteria bacterium | reverse complement strand
TCAGCAAACGCGGTCCCTTGGGTGCTCTGCGCTGCATACCGGAAGGTTTATCCAGAAGTTTGCCTTTCACCGTTTTTATGTTTTTTTTTGCGGACTGTTCTTCCGGAAGGAGTTAGCAGTATATAAAAACCGTGTGCCCATGTCATTGCGTTAACGCAGGGCGGGTGCTGCACTTTAACGGCTGCCCATCGTTTACCTTAGGCTGGCTCATCACTCCATCGCCCGGACTAGATCCAGCGACGTCATTGACGCTATCGGGGCCGATCTAAAAGGTCGTTTAAGGCTATCCCAATGCTGAGCGTATTCTGGTACCAGTTGTAATCGATCAGGCTCTCCCCGTACCCGGCGAAGGCCTGTACATAGCCGCGCAGGGGGCCAAGCAAGGGTGGCGTGGTCCAGCTCAGCATAGCGGCACCTTTGCCGGTATCGAAGCTGCCGCGACCCATCAGAGAAAAGCTATGATCATGCCATTTATACACCGCCGTGATGTCACCATGGCCGTAATAATCGGTTATATCCGGGTTGTCGTCGCCGCCTTCGTCGATGACATGCCAGGGCCGGATTAGCAGGGCAAAGTCACCTCGCTCGATCCCGAACTCTGCGATCAGGCGGTCCCAGCTCCGCGAGATGGGATCCGCGCGACCGTTGGACTGGTGGTTGTATCCAACGTTGAATAACCGCCAATGAAAGCCGCCGAGCTCTACATCGGGGCTGAAGCTCAGCAACAATTCCGGCTCATAATTGGTCTCGCGAAAGGGACGTGATGCTTCGTCGTTAAAGACTTGCCATTGGCTCTGTTGGGTGTACGCGAGCCAGACCCCGAAACGGCGACCCCCAGACTATGAAATTTGGATCTACTGAGACTCTAATAGATTCTCCCATCCTTGGTGAAGGCAGCGATTGGCGTGCCCGCTTGGACTCATGCAGAAGGACCCGAATTCGGTCTCGTCCCCGCTGGAGAGTTGTGACCGGTTTTCTTAGTCGGGGTAATGCAAGCAACAACTCAGCGTTATGTGCAGGCATGCTAAGACAGCAGCCTTATCCGAGACAGGCCGCCGTCCACCGAAAGCACCTGTCCCGTGATCCAGCTCGATTGTTCCGTCAGCAAAAAGCACACGGCAGCGGCGATGTCATCGGCCTCACCGATGCGCTGCAGTGGATGGCGTTTAGCCGCCGCCTCCCGCTTTGCGGGCTGATTGAGCAGCGACTGTGCAAGAGGCGTGTCGGTCAGGGACGGCGCTATGGCGTTGACACGGATTGTGGGTGCAAGCTCCGCCGCCAACGCGCGCGTCAATCCTTCGATGGCCCCCTTCGCGGCGGCGATGGAGGCATGAAAAGGAAGTCCTACTTGCACCGCCACCGTGCTCATCAAGACTATCGATGCCCTGCCCGATTTCTTCATCTGGGGCAAGTAACGCTGCAGCGTCTTGACCGCACCGAGGTAATTGACCTCAAGGTCGTAAAGGAAATCTCGGCGTCGCAGCAGATGAAAGGGGCGTAGCTTGATGGTGCCGGGAAAGTAAGCTAGGCCATCGATAGGTGTTTCGATCTCGGGAAACACCGGCTCTTCGGCTATCACGTCACAGCTTGCAGCCATGACACCGGGTGGCGCTGCTCCCTGATCAGCATGACGGCTTAGGACGTGAACGGCCGCCTCTTGCTCGACCAGCCGAGCGGCGACTTGGCGGCCAATGCCAGAGGTTGCGCCCACCAGGACGTATGTTTTGCTCATGTTCGGTTTTCTCTTGCGCGAGCCCCAGGATTCCGAGCACGCGTTCAACAGCTTGTTAGGTGACGACGCCCGGCAGGATACGTGCCCACCTGATCCAGACATCGATCAATTTGGAAGCCAAACGGCAAGGGGCTCATCACTGGATGCAGGCTCCAGGCTCGATCTCAATACAAGCCTTCGGACCTACCGACAGGCATCCTGCAGAGAGTGATTAGACCCGGGTGCACCACAGACGTGGCAGATTTGTTCATTAGTGAGTATGGCCCATGCCATGAACAAACTAACCGGAATAATCCCAAGAGGCCAGTGTCTTTACGAGAACGCGATTTCGGCCAAGACAAAGCTGTTCCGTAGAGAGTGCCGCTAAAGGCTACCGCGCTTCCGGCTGGTTACTCGGCGAGCTGCCGGCGTGCCTCGCGGCGATGTAACAGCCAGCCGGCGATGGCAATACCGCTGGTGACCAGCACCACGAGCACTGTGGCCAGGGCATTGATCTCTGGGCTGATCCCGAGGCGCACGCTGGAGTAGACCACCATCGGCAAGGTGGAGGCGCCGGGACCGGACACGAAACTGGCGATCACCAAATCGTCCAGCGACAAGGTAAAGGCGAGCAGCCATCCGGCCGCGAGCGCTGGGGCAATCAAAGGCAGGGTAATTACGAAAAACACTTTCCACGGGCGCGCCCCCAGGTCCATCGCCGCCTCTTCCAACGACGGATCCTGGCGTACCAGGCGCGACTGCACGATCACCGCGACATAGGCCAATGAGAACGTCACGTGCGCGATGGTGATGGTGGTCATGCCGCGTCCCGCCGGCCAGCCGATCAGCTGTTCCATGGCAACAAAGAGCAGCAGCGAGGCCAACCCGAGGATGACGTCGGGCATCACCAGCGGCGCTCCGACCATGAGCGCCAGGGCCGGTCGCCCGCGGAAGCGCCCGAAGCGAACCAGTGCCGTGGCGGCCAACGCGCCGAGCACCACCGCCAGAGTGGCGTTCATCACCGCGATGCGAAGACTCACCCAGGCCGCGCCCAAAAGCTGATCGTTGTGTAAGAGACTGACATACCACTTGGTCGAGAAGCCGGCCCACACCGTGACCAGGCGCGACTCGTTGAACGAATACACGATCAAGGACACGATGGGCGCGTACAGAAAGGCATAGCCGAACGCCAGCAGACTGAACACCAGGCTGGGACGTTTGCCGTTCATCTCGGCTGCGCCCGCTCCCGAAGCCGCTCGAACAGCAGCACCGGGGCGACCAGCAATACCAGCAGAGCCACCGCCACGGCGGCCGCTACCGGCCAGTCGCGGTTGTTGAAGAACTCGCTCCAGAGCACTTTGCCGATCATCAGGGTATCCGGTCCGCCCAGCAGGTCCGGAATCACGAACTCTCCGACCGCCGGCACGAACACCAGCAGCGAGCCGGCGAGGATGCCGGGCCGTGACTGGGGCACGGTCACCCGCCAGAAGGCACGCGAGGGGCGGCAGCCCAGATCGGCTGCCGCTTCCAACAGGCTGCTATCCATGCGCGACAGGGTGGCGTAGAGCGGCAGCACCATGAATGGCAGGTAGCCGTACACGATGCCCAGATGCACGGCGAAGTCCGTATGCAGCAGCGGCAGCGGTTGCTCGATCCAACCAATCCACAGCAAGACGTTGTTGGCGAGCCCATTGCCCTTGAGGATGCCGATCCAGGCATACACGCGGATCAAAAAGCTGGTCCAGAAGGGCAAAATCACCAACAGCAACAGCGGAATGCGCAGGCTCTGCCGGGCCCGGGCAATGCCGAGCGCCATCGGATAACCGAGCAACAGGCACAGTAGTGTGGCGGTTGCCGCGACACGCACCGAGTTGATGAAGGCGTCCAGGTACAGGCTGTCTTGCCAGAGCAGGGCAAAGTTGGCGAAGTTGAGGCGAATGCTGAGCATGCCGCCTTCGATCCACTCTAGCAGTGCCGAATAGGGCGGCAGCCCGATCACTGTTTCCGAAAGGCTGATGCGGACCACGATGAAAAATGGCAGCCCGAAGAACAACCCGAGCCACAGCAAGGGCACAGCGGCCACGACCCACCGACCCGGCCGGAAACGGCGAAGCCATGGCGCGGAGCGGCGCCGCATGATCTTACTCCACGAGGGCGAACGCATCGTCTGCGTTCCAGCCCACCCAGGCGCGATCGCCCCAGGTGAGCGGTGGCGCCGCGCCACGGGTATGATTGGTGAGCTGCGCCTCGATCAATGCGCCGCCGGCCACGCGCAGGTGGTAAACCGAGACATCCCCCAGGTAGGCGATTTCTTCAACTGTGCCCTGCAGCCGATTGTCCCCAGGCGGCGGCTCGCGCCCGAGGCGTACCTTTTCCGGCCGCACCGCGACCACCACCGGTGAGCCGGCAACCACCGCCTGTGGCACGTGCACCCGCAGCTCCGTTCCGGCGCTCTCGGCATACACCTGGAGCACATCGCCCGCCTGAGCCAAGGCGCGTCCCTCGAACTGGTTCACGGCGCCGATGAACCCGGCGACGAAGCGGTTGGCCGGAAACTCATAGATTTCCACGGGCGTGCCGATCTGGCGAATACGTCCCTCGTTCATCACCGCCATGCGCGTTGACATGGTCATGGCTTCTTCCTGGTCGTGGGTGACCATGATGAAGGTGATGCCGACGCGCTCCTGGATGTTCACCAACTCGAACTGCGTGTGCTCCCGGAGCTTTCGGTCCAGTGCAGCGAGCGGTTCATCCAGCAACAACAGCTTGGGGTGTTTGATCAACGAACGGGCCAAAGCCACGCGCTGGCGCTGCCCGCCGGACAACTGATCCGGTTTGCGCTGGGCAAAACTGCCAAGCTTGACCATGTCGAGCATTTCCGCCACCCGCACCCGGATGTCGCGCCGCGGTAGGCCTTCCTGGCGCAGTCCAAAGCCCACATTGTCTGCCACCGACAGATGCGGGAACAGCGCATAGGATTGAAACATCATATTGACCGGTCGCTGGTACGGTGGCAGCTCGGTGACATCCTGGCCGGCAATCAGCAGCCGCCCCTGGTCCGGCCGCTCGAAGCCCGCCAGCAGGCGCAGCAACGTGGTCTTGCCACAGCCGGACGCTCCCAGCAGGGAAAAGAACTCACCGGGGTAGATTGCGAGCGATACGTCGCTGACCGCAGCCTGCCTGTCGAAGGATTTGCTGACGCCCTTGATCGCAACCAGAGGCGCGGCAGCCGGGTCCTGCCACGCCTCCAGTCGAGGTGCGGATCCCGTCACTGCGGGTCAGCGACCGGCCTTGATCCGGGTCCAGGCGCGCGTGCGCGCGCGCTGCGCTGCCGGTGCCAATTCGGCGGGTGATACCAGCCGCTGCCGTACGTGCGACGGTGGGAAGATGCCGGGGTCGTTGCGCACCGCGGGAGTCAGCAGCGGCAAGGAAGCCAGGTTGGGATTAGCGAAGGCGACGGCGTCAGTGATCTTGGCGATCACCTCGGGCCGCAGGATGAAGTCGATGAAGCGATGGGCGTTTTGTGAATGCCTCGCATCGGCGGGGATCGCCATCACGTCGACCGCCAGGATTGCTCCTTCCCGCGGAATGGCAAGGGCCACCTGCACGTCATGGCCCGCCTCATGGGCGCGGTTGCGTGCCTGAAGAATATCCCCAGAGTAGCCGTGCGCCAGGCACAGATCGCCGTTCGCCAAGTCATTGATGTACTGCGAGGAGTGGAAGTAGCGGATGTAGGGACGCACCTGCTGCAGCAGCGCAGTGGCCGCTTCGAGATCGACCGGATCGGTGCTGTTGGGATCCTTACCGAGGTAAATGAGTGCCGCACTGAACACTTCGGTGGGATCGTCCAGCAGACTGATACCGCAACCGGCGAGACGCTCCGCGTTGGCCGCATCGAAGATGAGAGCCCAGGTAGCCGCCGCTGTGCTGGCGCCGAGCTTGTCCGCCACTTGGGTGCGGTTGTAACCGATGCTGGTGGTCCCCCATAGGTAGGGTACGACATGGGCGTTGCCCGGATCGACATCTGCCAGATTCTTCAGCATCAACGCATCCAGATTACCGTAGTTGGTGAGTTGGGCCTTGTCGAGCTTTTGGTAGATACCGGCCTTGATGTGTCGCTGGGCGAACGGGCGCGCGGTGGGGAATACCAGATCATAACCGCTGCGTCCAGCCAGCAATTTGGCTTCCAGCACCTCGTTGGAGTCGTAGACGTCGTATACGATCTCGATCCCGGTCTCGGCCTGGAACTGTTCCAGAACCTCGTCGGCTATGTAATCGCTCCAGTTGTAGATATGCAGCACCGGCTGCTCGGCCGCAATACCTCGAGCGCTAAACAGAGTTACGATCAGAAGTGCGATTAGGCAAAGACGTGGCACCGAAGGGATCCCCGATGAATGAAACTGGGGCTAATAGCTTAGCACCACAGGGGCGATCAGCGTCACCGGGTTTTTTTACGCACAAGGGACGTTTCTCGCTGGAATGCTGCCGCTCGACGAGCGGCGCGATAAGGACTTCGAAACAGGCGCTAGCTCATGAATGTTTTGAAAAACGTGATCACGGCGGCGCAGAATACGATGTAGGTAAGCGCCCATACACCGAGTGTTTCGAATCTGATGCCTTTCATAGTCCTCTCCTTGGCCGGTTATTGAGTGCTGACGATTTCCCACGACCCGTCGGGTTGACGACAGGCAGTGCCGTAGGCCTGCTCCGATCGGCCGCCGATGGTTACGGTCTGCAGGAATTCACGACACTGCCGTCCGAAGGAACTTGTGCCCGTGCGGACGATTTGCACCGAACCGGACGCATTGTCGTCGTCCCAAACAACCACCTCGCCCATTTCGGCTCTGGTGGCGGCCACCTGGGCCGCCTCGTGTCGACGTTGCTGCGCTTCATTGAGATTATCAAGCAGTTTCAACGTGATAGCGGTGAAGGATAAATACTTGTAGGCGTCATTGTCGTCATAGAAGTGGGCATAGCCGTGGTACGGCCGCCCGTGATGGCGAACCACGCGGACATTGCGATCGTGACGAACTTGAGGTACTGGCTTCGCCTGATGGTGGTGCGGCGAGCCGCGGTGATGACCTGGCGATCCGTCCACGACAATAATTCGATCGGCTCGAGCGTTGCCGGACACGGCTAGAGCAAATGCCGCAACCGCCAAACCTAAGATGACAGCGCTTGGATTTCGTCGGTGCTTCATCGAGGGCTCCTCCGTTTTCATAGACGCTGGTGTTCCTGCGTGTGCAAGCGAGAACGGATCGGTGCCAGGTTCTTCTCGGGCCCCGATCCGCCCAACCTATTGCTGGCTTTGCGGCTGCGGTTTATTGCAGAATTTGCCACCGTGGCGTCCCTTGCGGTGTTGGCGCATCTCATCCAGCTGGGTGAGTTGTTCGGCAGTCAATACCTCTTGCATGCGGGCCCGCGTTTCTTCCCGCAGCGCCCGGCGTTTTTCTCCCTGTTCCGCGAAAATAGCTTCCAGCTGTGTTTTCTGTTGATCGGTCAAGTCAAGCGTTTGCGCCAGGCGCTCAACGTTCGGGCCGCGCGGCGCACCGGTTTCACCTTGCGATCCGAGGCCTACTGCAACGGCCGCAGGGATAGCCAGGCTCAATGCGATAGCAAGAACGGTTTTCTTCATGACGTGTTCCTCGTTAAGGTTCTTGGGAAAGATGTTTGTGGGACGGCGATCCGCTGTCCTTACGGGAACAAAATAGCGATCAACCGCGCAAAAAATCGGGAGCAATTTTGCACCAATTGTGGAAGTTGTCCGACGCGGCGTGCCACGACCAAAACGGCGCGTGATCTAGCCGGGGTCCTTCAGTTGCAGCTCGTAGCGATAGCCCGCTCCGTAGACGGAATGGATCAGCTCCTCGGCAGGCAACAGTTCGGCAAGCTTTTTCCGCAGCTTTTTAATGTGGCTATCGATGGTGCGATCGGACACGATCCGGCGATCGGCATAGATTCGATCCATCAGCTGCTCACGGGAGAAGATTCGACCGGGCTCCCGATACAGGGTGTGGAAAAGATGGAATTCAACGGTCGTCAACTCCACCTGACGCTCGCCGGTTCGCACGCGATAGCTGCGCACATCGAGTTCCAACGGGCTTTCGTCGGACGGGGCGGTTTCCGGTGCTGTGCGTCGTAGCACCGCCTTGACTCGAGCGACCACCTCCCGCGGGCTACAGGGCTTGCAAATGTAGTCGTCCGCGCCGAGTTCAAGACCCAGCAGCCGGTCAATCTCCTCGACCCGCGCTGTGACCATGATAATCGGAACGCGGCTAGCGCTGCGGATGTCGCGGCAAATATCAAACCCGTCGCGCCCCGGCAGCATGAGATCCAGAAGAATGAGGTCCGGTGCTTCTTGCCTTACCCAGGGGACGACTTTTAGTCCGTCGTCAATCCAATGCGGCCGGTACCCGGCATTGGCGAGGTAATCCTCCAGTACGCGCACCAGCTTCACTTCATCCTCGGCAACGAGGATGCGCTTTGGGCCAGCAGTAGTCATGGCATAAGGGGTAGCTCGAGATGAATTAGCAGCCCCCCAAGCGGCGACGCTTGGGCGCCAATACGTCCGTCGTGGGCCTCGACGATGTTGCGGCAGATGGCGAGCCCTAATCCCGCGCCTCCGTGGGAGCGGCTGCGCGAGGTTTCTACTCGGTAGAAGCGCTCAAACAGACGGGGTAGCTCCGATTCAGGAACACCCGGTGGCGTATCTTGAAAGCAGAGCAGCACTTCGTGTTGGTGTTGCCTGATGTGTATTTCCAGTCTGCCGCCCGCTTCAGTATAGCGAAGCGTGTTCCTGAGCAGATTACGGTAAAGCTGGGACAACCGGTCCGCGTCGGCGTACATGATCACTGGGCCAGCCAGTTGGTTGTCAACATGAACCGCGATGCGGCGTTGCACGAATTCGCCCGCCAGCGCTTCCACGTCGTCCTGCAGAATCGGCACGGGATCGACCGGCGCTTTGTGATAACTCAGCGCGCCGAGATCGGTCATCGATAGTTCGTACAGATCGCCCACCAATCGGCTGAGGCGCATCACATCGGCATGCAGTGAATCGAGCGCCGCTCGATCGAGAACACGCATCCCGTCCTGCAGGGCCTCGATCTCACCGCGAAGGACGCTGAGGGGCGTGCGCAGTTCGTGGGAGATATCGGCGACCCATTGGCGACGGGCCCGCTCTGTCTGCTCCAAAGCATGAGCGAGCTCATTGAAATCGCGGGCGAGCTGACCCAGCTCGTCGTTGGAAGGAACCGGAATACGGGTCTCGTAGCGCCCGATGGCCAGATCCTTGGAAGCATCAATAATGCGCCGCAGGGGCCTCACGAGCGTGTAGGCCAACGGCAAGGTCAGCGCCGCCGACATCACGACCATGATGATGGCAATGATCACAAAGGCTTCGGTTTGTTGTTGCAGAAAGCGGATTTCGCCGATCTCGCTGAGGCTCGGTCCAGGCAGGACACCGAGGTAACCCACGGTCTGTCCGGCGACCCGGATCGGATTTAAGGTGAGGTGCTCAACTTGGCTGGTATCGCCGAAAATCAAAGACCGGCTGGCATCCAGCAGCATGACCCGAAGCTCCAGAGGTCGAAACGGGCGTCGCTGAGGTAGCTTCGACGGCGGCGGCCAAGTGGTTGAGGTGTCGCGCAGCGCATCCTTGATCCACGGCGCCCGGTGAGGCCTGCGGTGCGGCTGGCGCGTCACTAAGAGCTGTATCCAGCGTTGCTTGTTACCGCGCAGTTCTTGCCAGCCGTCGTTACGCACATACTCATCGGTGAGGCTCGCCACGAGATTGTCGATGTGCTGCTGCTGGCGAGCCTCTACAAAACGAATGAAGCCTCGTTCGAATGACCAGCGCATGAATCCGTATGTGGCTACGACCACAGCGGCGCTGACCAATAACAGGGTAAAGAACAATTTGTGCCGAATCGATAGCCGCACGCGCATGACCCGAACTTCAAATACGCATTATTGACCGGGAATAAGCAAGAAAAGTGGATGCACCAATACCCGAGGACGTTGAGCGGCGCTTTCCAACACGCGGCAAGGTGACGGTTCTTTAGGTGCTCAATTATGGGGTGTCGGCGTTTCTTTACCGGTACTGTCGCTTTGTTCGCGGCTTGCCGGCCCGGGCCGCGTGCCTAACCAAAGAACGACCCCCGCCATAATGGTAGCCACTGTCCAGACCACAGAGGCGGGTGGCTGCATCACCCAGAGACTGACTCCAGTTCCTGCACTGGCACCAGCCATTGCGAATCCTTTGCTCTTCTTTGATAAGACGCGATGTTCCACGAATTGCCGTACGGTGTTACCGAATTGCGGGTGATCGTAGATCCGTTGCTGCAGCTCTGGTGCGGATTGGGCAAAGAAAAGCGCCGCCAAAATCCATAAGGGCACGGTGGGCAACAACGGTACGGCGATGCCGAGCCCGCCAAGGCCGAAAAAGAACAGGCCGAGTGCTCGATAAATGCGACGCTTTGCAAACATTCACAATACGGGGTTATCGTCAAATGCGGTCACACACAAAAGGGGTCATCCTCAACCGTGATCATTGCGTGATGTTGCGTATCTCGCGGTCAAAGTCGATCGACGAAAGGGACAGCGTTCGGTTGACTTCCGACTCGAGAGCAAGGTTTGTGATCGTTCGCCGGATTTCTGTTTCAAGCACATCCAGCTCGGATTCCTTCGGCGACCTCAAGTCGATGGTAAAGCTCACTTCTCCTGCAATCGTGTTTGGCGAGTTGGGAAGCACATCGAGCCGTCCGACGGTGAACCGCGAGTCGTCGGAAAGGGAAGCGGAAAAACGATCCATGGATTGCACCGCGGCACAGGCGGCCAGCAACGGGAACCGGATTGAGTTGGAGCGCGTCTTTGACGCGGACGCCGTCATGATCGGGGAGCGCCAGGGCGTCGGGGTGCGTCCGATGTTGGCCATTTCCTTGAGCCGTTCGACCAGTCGAGGGGCATGGATTCTGGGGTGCCTTTCGGCGGCACGAGGCTTCGTTTTCACGGGGAGCAACGTTGAACCTTCAGTCACGTTGGTTAGGGGTCATTGCTTGATAGCGCACAGGGTGTTTTTGTGCGGATTTCCGTTATCGCCATGCCCCCTCGTAGAGGGTCTCGACGGACACCATCAATGCGAGGGAATGCAGATCCATCACCCCTTCGGAGCCGATTTGCAATACCACCCAGCGGTTATCTTGTCGGCGATAGAGGCGCACTTTCGCTCGATCCTGCTCCAGCAACAGATACTCTGGGAGGGAAAGCAAGCATTGATAAGCCATTTGCTTCTCTCGCTCATCGATGGTGCGGCTAGCCGGAGAGAGGACTTCGGCAATGAAGATCGGCCGCGTCTTGGTGTAAGGGTCGTTGTCTGCGGTGTCGCAGCAAACCATCACGTCCGGGTAGTAAAAGGCATCCGCGGCGCGCAGCTTCATGTCCGACAGGAAGACGTCACAAGATCTCCCTTTCAGTTTTGATCGCAGTTCCGAGGCTAAGGCGAGGGCAATCCGGTTGTGATAGACGCTGGCGCCGACCCTGGCATAGACGTGCGCGGCCACATATTCATGGCGAACTTCAGAGTCTTTCTCTCCTGCGAGATACTCTTCGACGCCGATGAGCTCTTGGCTCGCCCGACTGCCCATACTAGTAGGTGCTCCGAAGGTGCTCTGACTGTTAAGAATGATAACAAGGAGCGATGCCTATGAGGCGGTTGCGAGCAACTGAGAATCGGAGGCTCGCAATAGCCCCGGAATTCAGGTTGGCTCGCGCCAAGATAGCAGCTTAAAGGTGATGGAGCGAGAGGCTTGGCGGAGGATACCTTTGTTTTTGATGGATAATGCACTGACTCAGATGAATACCCCCTTCATCCCAGCCGAGGCGCCGGAATCCAGCGGCCAGGGATGGCTTGCCTCGGCAGCCGCACTAGGCGAGATAGAATGCAATGGTCTACAGGTCCCACGACTGGAATGAACAACGCCTTACGGACAATGCTCTGGCGACTCCGCGGGACAGTAAAGCCCTGGGTTTGGCTGGCGGCGGGTGCTCTGGTGGACGTCTTGCTCGGGTTCGCGGGTTTTAAGACAGCTTCCTAAAGGCAAGCTCTTTTGCGCGTTACTGGGTGGCCAGTACTCCCCTTCGCGCGAGCCAGAGTCAGGTGCGTTCCGTTTTGCCCGATGGCGGCATTGAGCGGTCCGGTTCCAGCTGTCCGTGATGCTGTAACCACCGCGCAGCCAGCCAGCATATCAGCGCCCACGCGGCACCCGCTGTCCAACCTGCCAATACGTCCGTTGGCCAATGCACTCCCAGGTAGACGCGGGTGAGGCCCACCAGTAGGGTAAGCACTATCGCAATCATCAAGAGATAGGCCTTCAACTGCCGCCTCGGCTGTACGCGGGCAAGCAGTGCGCCGAGTGTCAAATAAGTTACAGCTGCCATCATGGAATGACCGCTGGGAAAGCTTGCCGTATAAAGGTACGCTACATGAGGCACAATATCCGGGCGCGGTCGATCAAAGCCCTGTTTCATCAGTGTGCTGATGAGTAGGCCCCCGCCCACCGCAGCCAGAATCAACAACGTTGCCCGGCGCCGAGACTGAAGCAAGAAAAAGCCTGCGACGGTCACCGTTATAAGCATCGTTATACCGACGCTGCCAAGGGCGGTAAAATCTCGTGCTAATTCCTCAAGCCATTTCGGACCCAGCGGATCGACGGGATCCTTCGCGTTACGCATGGCGAGCAATATGGCTTCGTCAAAGGAATGCGTTTCTCCTTCGATGACTTCCTCGGCGATCGTCACAAATGCCCAAATGCCTCCCATGACGAGCACCAGGGCAATCAGCGTTGCCAGCTCATAGCGTCCGAGCCGAGCCATCAGGCCCAAGAGGCGCCATCGTCCGTGACGTCGTCTCGGCTCGGGTGTGGGGTCGATCACTTATATTCCTTTCTATATAACTTTATAACCTTCAACCGACGAACGGCATCTTTTACGCTCCGCCGGATCGCCGCGGATTGAACTTGCTTGGCCCGCGGCTGCACCTTGCTTATATGTTATCCCATGTTATGCGAACGTCCGGACGATCCGCTGTGCGCATGGAGTCACGACTCCCGTTAAAGATGATTTCATGGGATTGGTCCTTGGGCGGTTACGGGCCATCCAGCGCGGGCCTTGGTCGGACATCGAAACCATTGCGGGGGCCAGGCATCGGCTGAGCAGGTGGAACGAATCCTCAGCGACGTTGCTGTCGCGGGCAACACAAGCTGATGCTGGAGCGCGCTCAACAAACGAACAAAGGGCGAGTACGATCCGAATCCCATGGGGTTCTTCTAAGAAGCTGTTCGCACACCTACTGCGTTGGGCACGGCGGTGTTGCGCGCCGAGGCCATCGGTGTGCAAGGTTACCGCAAGGGAGTCTAAGCCGCTCTCGGGGCGGTCTATGCCGGGTCTTGAAAGAAATTGCCTGTCGTGTTTTCTTCGTAGTCGCCTGAAAATGTCTCGGCGTGCGCTTCGGGTCATTGCTTCGATGGCGTGCCTTCATTGACGATGCCCGTGCAGGCAGTGCCTACCTTTAGAAAGGAGAATTAGATGTCAGTTGAGCGCGCACTCTTTGCCTTCGGCGGCGTTATGGTGATGCTGACTTCTTTGCTCGCTCTTTTTCATAATGCCCTGTGGACCTGGTTTACCTTATTCATCGGGTTCAATTGTTTTCAGAGCTCCTTTACGCGATTCTGTCCCCCAGCGTGGGCCATGAAGAAATTCGGGCTGAAAACTGAAGCGCAGATGGCAGTGGAGCATGGCGGTGCCGGACCAGGACAGCCCCGACAAGTACTCTAGCCTGACAAAAACGCGCCTTGAGCGGCCGCCCTATTACGCCGCGGACTGCAGCTGGGGCTTCCGCGGCATGTTTGCGCCTGAATCAATCAGGGCAAAGGGGAAGTCTGTGCCTTTTGAAAGCATATTGCGCTGCGTCAATGCCCTCATGCCCGTTTGGTGTTACATAGAGTCTCTGAGAGGGTGTTTTATAACTCCGGCGAATGCAGGGAGGCGCCGGCGCTTGCCCTAGCGGCGCAGCACCAACTTACGCGGTCACTCGAACAGCGCCACAGCACAGACCGGCTCGATGTCGAACTCCAGAAAAAGCGCCAGCGGCGATTCTGCGAGAATGGCCCGAGCATGGGTCTCGTCCCTGGCTTCGATGAAGCCCAGAATACCCACAGATGCCCCCATGCGGTAATGAGGATAGAGCAAAACGCCGTTCTTGAAGTTGTTCCAATCGACCATGCCTTGGCGGCGTATGTACTCGAGGAAGCGCTCCGGTGTTACCTTTGGTCGAAGCCTACCGCTGATGAAGAAGCGCATTTAAGAATCTGATTCAAAAAGTACCGCGCTTGCCATAATGCTGTGGCGTGGCGGCTTACACTTCCCAGGTACTCCCTTGTACATGCCCGTTGTGACTCGCCCCTTGGGCGGGGCTAGCTTGCGGCTGTTCAGCATCGTTGCAAACGACCTTGTCGCGTCTCTGCCCCTTAGTTCTACCAGGGCTCGTGGCCTTATTGAAAAACGCCTCGTGGGCGGGCTCTGGCGGACCACCAAGAAAGCCAAGCAGGGCACACCAGAACATCGCACCAATAATTATAGCGAAATCGTGGTTGCACAGTCCGCTGATCACGTTTCCTCGGGTCGCGCGGTTATTCTCCTACAGTCGAAGCGGTTTCGGAATGGGCTTTCGGGGCCGCGTGCCGCCCGCAGGCCGGCATCATTGGTAAAGCTCATTAGATGCAGGTATAAACAAATTGCATCAAAACACGAGAAATAGCAGACTTATCGCGGCTGGCTATCGCCATTACTGAAAGGCGCACGGCGCGCTGAAGGCCTCCTTCAGGCTGTTGTCTCTGTCGACACCGCCACAGGCGGCAATGGCGAATCGCGTTGTTTTTGGCGCCTAAGCTCTCGCGAACCAATCGATACCAGGAGGAAGCCGTGTCAACAGTGCTGTACGCAAGAACCCGGCTGCAACAAGTAGGGCTAGTGCTCGGCGTAGTCCTGTTCTTCCTCGTCTTGTCCCTAGACTTGGAGCCGGACAAACCCGTGGTCACCCGTATGGCGGCGGTCGCCGTTCTCATGGCGACGTGGTGGATCACCGAGGCGATTCCTCTGGCCGCGACCGCAGTACTGCCACTGTTGTTGTTTCCAATACTGGACATTCTGACCGGCGAGGGCACTGCACCCTTATATTTCAACAGCACCATCGTTTTGTTCATGGGCGGTTTCATGATCGCGCTGACCATGGAGCGATGGAACCTGCATAAGCGGATCGCGCTGGTGGTGATCAAGACCATTGGCGGGGGACCGCCGCGCATCATATTGGGCTTCATGGCAGCCTCGGCCTTCTTGTCCATGTGGATATCGAATACGGCAACAGCGGTCATGATGCTCCCCATCGGGCTTTCCATCGTGTTACAGATGGAAAGTGAGTTCGATGCCAAGGAGACGCACAATTTCTCGGTAGGCCTGATGCTCGGGATTGCCTACGCCGCTTCCGTGGGGGGAATGGCGACCCTGGTTGGGACGCCGCCGAATCTGGCTTTTCAACGAGTGTTCGAGCTGACGTTCCCCGAGGGGCCGGGTATCGCCTTTGGCATGTGGTTTATCATGGCGCTGCCCTTGACACTGATCATGCTCGCGGTGATCTGGGTTGTTATCACCAAAATCCTGTTCCGTCCCGCTGCCCACCTGAGAGTCGACCGGAACATCGTCGATCAAGAGCTGAAGAGCCTGGGCTCCATGCGCTTCGAGGAGCGAATCGTATTCCTGGTGTTTATGACCACCGCCTTGCTGTGGGTGTTTCGCAAGGATCTCAACCTCGGATTTCTCAACATACCGGGTTGGTCGGATTTGCTTCCTGATCCGAAGATGATCGACGACGGCACCGTCGCGTTGTTTATGGCCTCGCTCATGTTCCTGGTCCCGACACGCAGCCTCGAAGCGCGCGCCAAGGCGGCGACCCTCATGGACGGTTCGGTCTTTAAGAATCTGCCTTGGGGGATCATTATCTTATTCGGCGGTGGTTTTGCGCTGGCCGAAGGATTTCAGGTGACGGGCCTTGCGGATTACCTCGGCAGCCGGTTGCAGCTGCTTGCTGGCTTCCCGCCGTTGCTGATGATCGCGTTGATCTGTCTATCATTGACGTTTCTCACCGAGGTGACCTCCAACACGGCCACAACCCAGATGATTCTGCCCATATTGGCCTCTGTCGGAGTTGCCATGGGGGAGAATCCCATGCTGCTCATGATCCCGGCGACGCTTTCCGCGTCTTGTGCCTTCATGATGCCGGTGGCGACACCTCCCAACGCCGTCGTTTTTGGCAGCGGCCGAGTCGCCATCGGCGACATGGTCAAGGCAGGATTCGTCATCAACATTCTCGGCGTGATCATCATTTCGCTTATGTTCTATTTCCTAGGGACTGCCGTGTTCTCGATTGAGTCGGGAGTGCAGCCGGACTGGGCCGTGTCGGCCGCGCAGTAACGAGGCAAACCCGGGGCGGCGTGAGGCCGATGCCCGCGCCGCCTAAAAGCTTGCTTAAGGACGTTGCGAGCCCCGGAGTCGCAAGGTACCCGGTGGTGACAGCATCGTCTGGAGCGGTGGTGAACAGCCCCGGGGAGGGGGCGAGTAACAACCGAAGTGTAGCGGGGAGTACATGAGGTTTCGAGCCAGCGCGCACCGCCGCCAGGGCAAGCGCAGCAGGCTTTAAGACATTCTCTTGGACCCGCAGGGTGATGCAAAGAGATACAACCATGAGCAAACGGCTGCAGAACATGCTCTACGGCTTGGTACTGGCAGTGGCCAGCGCCGCAATCATGGCACAGACGGGTCCCTCGGTAGCACGCGCCCAGCCCGTAGTGATCGGCGTGCCCCTGCCATTGACCGGGGAATACCAGGCGTTCGGCTTGATGATGAAGAATTCGTTTGAGCTGGCCTTGGAAACCATCAACCAGGGCGGAGGTATCAATGGCCGCCCGCTGCAACTGAGCTATGGCGATGATCGAAGCAATCCGAAATTGGCGGAACAGGTCGTTGTTGACTTGATCGAGGGGGCCGGCGCCGTCATGCTTACCGGTGGTTATCAAAGCGATACAACCTATGCCTTGGCCCGGGCTGCCAACGCGCGCGATGTGCCCTTCCTGGTCTCCACCGCCGCCGCCGACAAGATTACCCAGAAGGGGTGGCGCAATATCTACCGGCTCAATCCGCCCGTCAGCGAATACACCGCCGGCTTCGAGAACTTTCTGATCAAGGAGCTGCAGCCCAAATCAATGGCCATCGTGTACGAGGACAGTATGTTCGGCACCGGCGCGGCCGCGGCCATGATGACCTTTCTGCGGAAAACAGGCATCGAGATGACGCACCTCATCAGCTACTCCAGCGCGCAAGTCACGCCCTTTGCGTTGCGTTCCTTGTTGGCGCCGCTGACAGCCGAGTCTCCAGATATCATCTACATGATCTCCTATCTATCCGATGGCATCGCACTCGTCCGAACCATCCGAAATTTACGCATCCCAGCGCAAATAAGCGGCGGCGCCGGTGGCTTCACGCATCCGCGCTTTCTCGCAGAAGCGGCGGATGACGCGGAGGGAATGTTGGTGGTGACCCTCTGGTCTGAGCAACTCCCTTATGCCGGTGCCAAGACCTTTTTCGACCGTTACCTCGAGGCCTATGGTGTGGCGCCGGACTATCACGGGGCGGAGGCTTACTCCGCTGCCCTGGTGGCGGCGGACGCGTTGAAACGGGCCGACTCGCTCGGGCCAGCAGACGTTCGGGAAGCGCTTGCCAAGACTCGGTTGATGACGCCCTTTGGTCCGGTAAGGTTTTATGCTTACGAGGACTTTGAGCGACAGAACAGTGTTCGCACGCAAGTGCTGCAGGTCAGAGATGGCGAATTTCAGCTGGTGTGGCCGTTGGACCTTGCCAAGGTTCCCTCCGCCCATCACTGAGCCGCGCGGATGAGAAGCTGTTTCAGCAAATGTCGCGCCGCGTCGCAATTACCAGCTCAGTCGTTTTTTCTATAGCTTCCAAGCGGCAAGAAGCGGTGCTCATTATTCGATTCTTAAGGGGAGTCGATCCATGTTACCGGAAATCAAGAAGATTCTGTACACCACTAATCTGCACGACGACACCCGACCGGTATTGCGGTTTGCCGTCAGTCTGGCGAAGACCCATAACGCCAAGCTCACGCTGTTGCATGTGGTAGAGCCTCTCAGCGATGCCAGCCGTTTTATGGTCGAGGCCTATCTTTCCGCTTCGATGACGGAGCAATTGCGTAACGACGTGCCGCAGCACGTGCTCGATAAAATCCACGGCAGGCTCGAGCGATTCTGCACCGAAGAAATGAACATGACTCTGGAGCAACTGGATTTCATTGAGGCTATCAAGGTCATTCCGGGCGTCCCATCGGAGGTCATTGCACGGGAGGCGGAGGTGTTGGGGGCCGATCTTATCATCACCGGAAGAGGCCGGCATTCTACCCTGCGGCACTTATTCCTCGGTTCCACGGCGCAGCGAATTACCTTGATTTCACGAAAGCCCGTACTCATCGTGCCGGTGCTTGAAGGAAGCAGCTGGGGTGATTGACGCGGCGGCCGCGGCGCTCAACAGGAACTCACCCAATTCTACCCGGCACCCGCTTGGGTGAAGCCCAACCCCGAGACGATCGGGTCCACTGCGGTTGGGCCTTTGTCGCCAGGCGCCGGTGGCGGCGATAGCGACGTCGGCTTATGCCCGATCACTCGTCTCAGGAACAGATGGCGGGTAGTTCGGCAATACCTTTGAAAGCAACGACAAACCAAGGCGCGCGCTCCGGAACTGGCCTGAAAGCGAGACAAAAGCTAGACTCTAAGGGTGTTTGAACGAAAGCGGCTTCGTTATGCGATCGTAGGAGAGTAATTCATATGAAGAAGATGACGGGACTACTTGCGGCGGCCATGCTGGTCATGCTTTCAGCGATTCCGCTGCATTCGGCTCAAGCTCAGCCGTGGGGTTTTAACATGTTTGGCATGAATGTCGGGCAGAATTGGGGGTGGGGGTCTGGCTGGGGAGGACCGTGGGGCTATCCGGGCTGGAGGCGGGGTTGGGGTTATCCGTACCATCGCTACGGGCCATGGGGTTATCCCGGCTGGGGAAGACCTTGGGGCGTTCCACAGCGGCCCGTGATCATCATTCAACCCGTTTCCCGCTAGGTCGTAACCGGCTAGGGTCGGAGGTCGGCGTCTCGCGCATAAGCGCGCATAAAAAAGCCCCCGCTTGGGAGGGGAAGCGGGGGCTAAACGCCTCAGGGGGGATGAGGCCTAATGCAAGCTAAAGCGTAGCGTAACGCCGGTGCCGCCGGCTGAGACCTGGCTCGCAAAATCGTTCCCTCGGTGCGCGCTTGCACCGATGCGTGGCTCTTCCCCCGTTGCCTTTCCACGGATGCAAGGACGCCCGCTTTGAACGGAATCTTTTTTTCGCTTGTTTTCGTTTCCTTCTCCCTGGCTGCCTACCGGCAACTGGTCTGGACAGCGGAAAGCCACGAAACGCAGGCACCGATGGCGCTCTTGAGCCAAAGCGTCATCGACGCGGCAGGCAGCGCCGTAACCTTGGCAATCGGCCTGGTGGGTGTCATGGCTTTGTTTCTGGGACTCATGAAGGTGGCTGAGAGCGGTGGCTTGTTAGTCATCATCGCGCGGGCTACGAGGCCCTTGATGGTGAAGCTCTTCCCTGATGTTCCGCCTGATCACCCGGCGATGGGCGCGATGATCCTCAACATGTCGGCCAACGTCTTAGGACTTGGTAATGCCGCGACGCCTTTCGGCATCCGTGCGATGCAGGAACTCGATAAGCTCAATCCTTACCGTGGGACGGCGAGCAATGCCATGGCGCTGTTCCTGGCGATTAACACCTCCAGCGTGACGTTACTGCCCACCGGCGTCATCGCGCTGCGGGCGGCTGCCGGGTCAGAGGATCCAGCGGGAATCCTGCCAACAACATTGTTTGCGACCATTTGTTCGACCACTGTTGCTATCCTGGCGGCGAAGACCTTTCAGCGTTTCTCGGTGGCAAGCCCCGCCGCTGCCGCGGCGAAACCGCCGAACACGGCCACTGCGCCAGCCGAAGTCGCAGCAACCGAGGCTTCGCTGAATGCGCAAACGGCCGACGGTTATCCCACCTGGGTCTCGGTACTTGTGCTGGGTGGCATCGTCGCGCTTATCCCCCTCACCATACTTTATGGGCAGGCCATCGCGCCCTGGATCGTGCCCGGTTTGATCGTTGCTCTGCTGGCGTTCGGTTTGCTGCGGGGCGTCGCCGTTTATGAGGCATTCGTGGAGGGTGCACGAGAAGGCTTTCAGGTGGCACTGCGGATCATTCCTTATCTAGTCGCCATCCTCGTTGCCGTCGGAATGTTTCGCGCCAGCGGCGCCATGGACCTCATTATCGCGCCCTTGGGAAGCATCACCGGGGCCTACGGCCTGCCCGCAGAAGCCCTCCCAATGGCCATCCTGCGCCCCCTTTCCGGCTCCGGTGCCTATGGAATTCTTGCCTCCATCATTCAAGATCCGGCGATTGGGCCGGACAGCTACACCGGTTATCTTGTGAGCACCTTACAAGGATCAACAGAGACTACCTTTTACGTTTTGGCGGTCTACTATGGTGCGGTGCAGATCAGGCGGGTTCGGCATACCGTGGCGGCGGCGCTGAGTGCGGATCTGGCTGGGATTATCGCGGCCGTCGCCATCTGCTTTTACCTTTTTGGCGGCTAGGGTTGCGTTCCGTTCGTTTGCATCGTTGCAGATAGCAAGCCACTCTTGCGGTGGCCTGCTAGGCGGTTTCAGTACTCTTTATGTTCCGTGCTGAGAAAGATCTCGTGAACCTCAAGTATGTTCGGCCCGGCGAACATTTCCTTGGGTGGCCGGTTACGGTGCGCTTCGGCGAAAGCGGGGCTTTCGGTCCATGCTACGAAGTCGTCAAACGATCGCCACCAAGTCTTCACCTCGTAGTAGCCCTGGGTGTCCGTATCATCGCGCCAGGTGCCGGTTTCATGATCGAACTTCTTGGGGCGCGGTCGATGCACCTCATTGCGTATGAACCCGGGAGCCTGGTCCACCAGATGAACGCGATGTCGGAAACGGTCCTCAAAATCGATTTCGTGCCCAGAAGCAATCGGAATGCGATTGGTGACGACGATCATGTGCACGCTCCTTCAGGGTGTCGTTAGCCGCGGGCCGCGGGCGCGACTCATTAGTCGTAACAGCGATCGCGACTGTTCTGCGGCTATCCGACGTAGGTGGCCAAAGAGAACTCTTCGGCCCACCCGCGGGCAGTGTATGATGATAAGTCACGGCTTCTAAGGCAAGGGTATTATGCAATCGAGGAAGACCAAGATCATAGCGACCATCGGACCTGCAACGATGGATGCCGGGATGATCGAACGTTTGATCGCTGCGGGCATGGACATTGCCCGTATCAATATGAGCCACGCGCACCCGGATCAGGTCCGGCAAATCGTGCAGAGCATTCGCGAAATCAGCGTCAACGCTCAGCGGTGTGTGGGTGTCCTCATGGACCTTCAGGGTCCGGCGATACGAACGGGCGACCTGTTGGAACCACTCCATCTAGCGCCGGGCGACCGCATCGCGTTCACTGTACGCGGCGAGGTTTATGAGGGTCTGCCGTCAATTTCCGTCAACTACGACCATCTGGTGAATGACATCCGAGTCGGCGATGCCGTTCTGGTCGATAATGGCAACCTGCATCTCACCGTTCTCGAAAAGCGACCGAATCGAATCACCTGTGAGGTGATAACCCAAGGAACGCTCGGTAGCCGTCGCCACATCAATCTCCCCGGCGTGCGTGTCAGCATGCCGGCATTAACCGACAAGGATATTCAGGATGTGGACCTTGGCATCGAGCTTGGAGTGGATTTCATCGCGCTGTCCTTCTGCCGCGAGCCCGAGGATGTCTTGAGGCTGAAGGGCATACTGGATTACCGTCGCGCCCGGCAGAAAGTGATTGCGAAGCTGGAGGACCAGCAGGCCATTCGCAACCTGGAGGAAATTATTGAGAATGCCGACGGAATCATGGTGGCGCGCGGCGACCTCGGCATCGAGTGTGCCTATGAGGAACTTCCGATTATCCAGCGCCGCATCGTCAAGACATGCATCATCAGGGGCAAACCGGTGATCGTCGCGACCCACATGCTGGAGTCGATGATCGAAAGTCCCTCGCCCACCCGTGCCGAAATCACCGACGTATCCAACGCGGTTTTCGAACAAGCCGATGCGATAATGCTGTCGGGAGAGACCTCGGTGGGCAAGTATCCCCTGAAGTGCATCGACATGATGGACCGCATAGCCCGTCGGGTGGAACGCAGCGGCGGCGCCAATTATGCGCAGATGGCGCAAATGGATAGCCTTGGCGCCCGGCTGGTCAAATCGGCCAACGTACTGACCAAGGAGGTGGAGGCCGAGGCACTGATTGTGTTTACCCACACCGGCCGCATGGCGCGCAATGCGGCCTGGCTGAGGCCGCTGCACTCGCCGATTTATGTATTTACCGACAACGGGTCCTTGCTGAACCAACTCACTCTGTATTGGGGAATAAAGCCCTATTTTCTTCAGTTCAATGAAGATCCGGCAATGAATGCCCGAAATGCGGTTGACCTGCTGAAAAAAGAGAACCGCATCGGCAGCGGCAACAACGTCGTTGTGGTAACCCCGGTAAATCTCGGCGGTCGGCTCATCGATACCATCCTGATGGAAACCGTGGAGTAAGCTCAGATCCCTAGAGCGGGCGGCCATCGCAAAACCCATGATTCGCGCGGCGCCCTGGAATGAAGCCCAATGGTCTCATGACCTTCGATCTGTTGGGCCGCATTCAATGGGCGCTGTCGGACCACCACGGCGGCCAGCATCACACAGACTAACCCGCGTTTTGCACCGGCCGCCGGCGTGTTCATCCCAGCGGTTTTGCGCCGCAATGATGCTTCACAGCATATTGCCCGCTAATTCCTCGCGCCGTTATCAAGCCGGTTGCTGGCGCCGTCGGCCCCCGCTCAATGAGTCCGGGTTTCCGCACCCCAATGCGACTGGGATTCCTGCTCCTCCTGGAATTTAGTGAATTCCACCTCCGACACGCGTCGCAGCACTTCAGCTAAGATGCTGCTCTCGTTGCGGCAATCGTATACAGGGATGTTCTGATCCTGAAAGAAGGTAATCGCGTGCGTGGTGATGGTTTCGTCGAGATAAACAACGTAGGTCTTTCCGCTCACGCCTTCTGGGTCAATGTGAAACGCGATCCGGTCTGTAACGACAACGATTTTTTCGGCCATACACCCACTCCAGAAGCTACTCGGGCTTGCTAGATTAATCCCTCGACGGCCAGGTTATTGTCCACTGAGTCACACCAAGAGCGCGTTTTTTGCTGAAGGAGGGGCAACGATCCCGGTTCGATATCCTTGATGTGAATCGATTCACGCCCGCGGCCAATGAGGTAGCCTCTGATGTCATAGGGTCGCCCAAAGCTGCGCGCTGTTGTTTGCGCCTGTGCCGGATGTTCAGACGGATCCATTGTGCCGTAATAAGGATGATGCGCGCGCGGTGCTGTGCACCGGGGCGGCTTGATCTGAAGGCGGTTTCGGCAGCGCGGCTAACCGGGTCGAGTGATATCGAATGTGACACTCACGACAGAGTTATGCACAGGACCAGTCCAGAAGTGTGTGACACGAGACCGATTTCTGTCAGCTCTCGCCTTGTTGGTAAGTTATTGATCAATGGATGACTTAAGCATTGATTAAACCACCATCACGGAGGAAGACCCCAATAAGGGCGCTGCCTTACGATGTGTTTGCCAAAGTTATCCACAGGGTTATCCACAGAAACTGTGGATAACCTTCATTTTTTTCGGAGATCTAAACAGTTAGCTTGCGCCGGGGCGCATTCCCTGGGGCTGTGTGCTGCTGATGACCGGTAAACCCCGTCCCCCGGAGAAGACGAGATCATGGCGCCAGGGGGCCAGATTGGGGTTGGCGACAGTGCTTGCGGATGGAGATCTTTTGGCCTCTCGATGCGCCGGCGCAGTAGGCGTGTTCACGCGCACTGACTCCATGACCGCCAGGGCGGTTCGCCGGTCCTGCGTTTCCCTGGACTCGCAATGCCTCTGCTACACTACTTTTTAGCAGGCTTTCCTAGCGGCGCATGGATGTGCTGATACGCTCAACTTTTTGGTCCACTCCCTTAACGACCTCGGTCGTCTCCTTGGCTTGTTCATTCGAGCGTCGGCTATCTCTTCACTTAGCTGATTGACGCGCGCTTATCCTGTTTCGCGCAGCAGCAGCAGCGGCTGGCCTGACGAAAATCATGGTTATGACGTTGTGCGTCGAGCAGGTGACAAGGGAATCCAACCGCACCTGTCCATGGTAATCACGGCCAGGCGGCAGATTTGGGCCAGTGTAGCCGGATTAGAAAGCGCGCAAGAGCGTTTCTTTCCCACGACAATCCGCCCACCACGGATGGAACGACAACGCCCCTTGTTTGGAGACACGCGGTTTCGGCCAACGGAGCAAGAGAGGCCCATATGGTGAAAAACCAAACGGCAAATCGTGGTAAGAAAAAAAGCGGATCGACCAGCGACACACCGGTCCGAATAGTGGGCGTCGGTGCGTCGGCGGGCGGCCTCGAAGCCCTGCGTGATTTCGTGGCGGCATTGCCACCTGCCGCACCGTTTTCTTACATCATCGCACAGCACGTTTCGCCAACCCACGTCAGCCTGCTCATGAATCTGCTCGCGCCGATGACCAAGCTCACAGTGCACAACCTGCGCGACAGGCAACGGCCGGAGCCGGGGGTGGTCTACATCACCCCGCCCAATCGTGATGTCACTTTTCGGGACGGCGTGCTACATCTGACCGCGCCCGAAGAAGCCGTAGGGCCAAAACCCTCCATCAATCGTTTCTTTAATTCATTAGCAAAGGAGCTCGGGGAACATACCATCGCTATTATTTTGTCGGGCACCGGGTCGGATGGCGCTGAGGGGATGCGGGCCATCAAGGCAGAAGGCGGCATCACCATTGTCCAGGAGCCTGCAACGGCCAAATACGATGGCATGCCGAAGTCCGCGCTTCGAACCGGCAGCGTGGATCTGATCATGCCCGCAGACCAGATCGGCGGTACTCTGGGACGCTTGCTCAAGGCACCCATCGGGCTCGTGGTATCCGACGAGGGTGCGGAAGGCGACAGTATCAATGCCATGATGACCCTTGTGCGCCGCCATACCGGATTCAATCTCAACGACTACAAGCGCACGACGGTGCTGCGTCGGATAAGCCGACGGCTCAGCATTCTCGGTCTCTCCAGCTTTGCGGACTATCTCACCCGGTTAAAGGATGACCGGGCGGAGTCCCTGGCGCTGATGCGCGACACGCTGATCACGGTCACATCATTCTTTCGGGACCCCGAGGCGTTCGCTAGCCTTGACAAAATGATCCGCCAAATGGTGGCGAAAGGGAAGAAGACGGATGTGCTGCGCTGTTGGGTCCCCGGCTGTGCCACGGGCGAGGAGGTCTACAGCCTGGCAATGCTGTTCGCCGAGGCGGTACGGGTCTGCGACGATGGGCCGCAGTTCCTGTTGTTCGCCACTGACCTGGATGCCGACGCGGTCGAGCACGCACGGGCGGCCCGCTACTCCCTGGTGACATTGGAGCACGTGCCGGAGGTTTTGCGGAGCCGCTATTTTGAGATCATTGGGGACCAGTGCCGGGTGCGCAAGTCCCTGAAGGAGCGGGTAGTGTTTGCGCGTCAGAATGTGATTGACGATCCACCGTTCTCGCGTCTCGACCTTATCAGCTGTCGCAATCTCCTTATCTACTTGAATCAGTCGGTGCAGACGAAACTCCTAGAGCTGTTTCACTACGCACTGAATGCGGGCGGCTACCTGTTTCTCGGCAAGTCGGAGTCTATCGAACAGCACAAAGACCTGTTTTCATCGGCCGATCGCACGGCCCGCCTGTATCAGCGTCGTGAGGGCGTTTCCCACTATTCCCTGCCGATCGTCCAGGGCACGTACGCCAGCTTGTCCGACTACCGTGAGTCGCCGGAGAGCGTAAAGACTGGTGCCGAACGCATCGGTATGCAGGCCAATGAGCAGCTTGCGCAACGCTATGCACCGGCCTCGGTCGTGCTGGCGGAGGACGACACGGTGAAGTATTTCACCAGCGATCTGAAACCGTATCTCCGTTTTCCCAAGGGGCAGGCCTCCATGTGCCTGTTCGACATGGTCGATGCTTCGCTGCGCTCCGAGCTACGCGCCCTCGTGTATCGGTGCCGAAGGGATCAAAGGGAAGTGCAGGGTGGCATTCACCGGATAATGTACGATGGCCAAGAACAGGACGTGCGGCCCGTGGTGGCGCCCTTACCGGGCGATCTACTGGGGCTGCTGATCGTCTCTTTCGAGTCCGGGAACAGGCCGTCGCGGGCCGAGCGTGAATCCATAGCGGGCAGGGAACACGACAACCTGATCATTGGTGAGCTGGAACGAGAGCTCGCCAGCACGCGCACCCATCTGCAAACGGTGGTAGAGGAACTCGAAACCTCCAATGAAGAATTGCAATCCCTGAACGAAGAGCTGCAGACGGCCAATGAGGAACTGCAGTCCACCAATGAAGAGCTGCTCACAGTCAACGATGAGGTACAAATCAAGTCCGCTGAGCTGGAGGCCACGGCAAGTGATCTAGCGAACGTCAAGGAGAGCCTGCGCCTACCCCTGCTTGTGGTTGATCGCAACCTCCTTATTACTCAAAAGAATGATGCGATCGAGCAGGTCGCTGTTTTCCGAGGAGCGCTCGAGGGCCAGTCGCTAACCACGATGGAGTGGCGGGTCGAACTACCGAGCATCGGTACTCAGGTACATGCGGTGATGGAGAGCGGCGACACCCATGAACAAGTCATCACCGATGGCAGCGGTCATTTCTACGAAATGAGAATCATGCCGTATTGTGGTGAACAGACGACGATTGATGGCGCTATCCTGCTGTTCCAGGACATCACCTCGCACAAGCGGGCCGAGGAAAAGCTCGCGTTGGCCGCCAGCGTTTTTGAGAACACCATGGATGGCATCATGGTTACCGACGCTGATGGGGTCATTGTGCAGGTCAATCAGGCCTTTACCCGCATCACCGGCTACAGTGCCGAGGAAGCCATTGGAGCAACCCCCCGTCTGTTGCGATCGGATCAGCACAATGACGACTTTCGCTCGGAAATGCGGCGGTCGCTGCAGGAAATGGGTGCCTGGCAAGGTGAAATCTGGAATCGCCACAAGGATGGCCATGTATTTCCCCTGTGGCAGACCATATCTTCTGTGCGTGACGATGAAGGACACATCCGGCGCTACATTTCGACCTATTACGACATTACCGAGCAGAAGCTTTCAGAAGAGCGTATCTACCGCCTAGCGCATTACGATGTTGTCACCAAGCTGCCCAATCGCCTGCTGTTCGTCGACCGACTACACCATGCCCTGGAGCGGTCGAAGAGAGAAACCATGCAAATGGCTGTGTTCTTCATTGACCTCGATCATTTCAAGACTATCAATGATACGCTCGGCCATCCTATGGGAGACAAGCTCCTGCAGCAGGTTGCCGAGAAGCTGCATCAATGCCTGCGCCGTCAGGACACTGTGGCGCGGATTGGCGGCGACGAGTTCACCATCCTGCTGGAGAACATCACAGGAATTTCAGCGGCCGAAACGGTATCGCGCAAGGTATTACACGCCCTGTCAAAGCCGTTTTGTGTGGGAGAACAAAAAACCTTCATCTCTGGCAGTATCGGGATCAGTGTCTATCCGGAAGATGGGCTCGATGTGGATACCTTGCTGAAAAACGCCGATCTCGCCATGTACCGAGCGAAGGAGCTCGGCCGCAACCGTTATCAGTTCTATGCCCGGGATATGGCTGAAGAAGCCAATGACCGGCTGCGTCTGCTTAATGCCTTGCGTCAGGCCATGGGGCGGCAGGAGTTCTTACTTCACTATCAACCGCTTACCCACCTTGAAGATCGTGCTTTGGTCGGTGCGGAAGCGCTGATCCGTTGGCACCACCCAACCATGGGACTCATTGCACCGGATAAATTCATACCCCTGGCAGAGGAGACCCGCGAAATAGACGTTATCGGGGAGTGGGTGCTGCGCATCGCTTGCGGACAGTTACGCGCTTGGCTGGACGCCGGATTTCCACAAATGCGCTTGGCGGTGAACATTTCCGGCCAGCAGCTCAAGCGGGGGAATTTAGCCGATGTGGCGCGGAAGGTTATCGAAGAGACCGGCTGCCCAGCCGAGCTCCTGGATCTGGAAATTACCGAGAGCTTCATCATGCGCGAAGCCGACCAATCTATCCGGACGCTGAAACGTCTGCGCGACCTGGGATTTGAGCTCGCCATTGATGACTTCGGAACGGGCTATTCCTCCTTGAGCTATCTGAAACGCATTCCGGTCACCAAACTCAAGGTTGATCGGTCGTTTGTTCATGACCTTCCCCGAGACCCCAACAACAAAGCCATCGCCAAAGCGATCATCGGCTTAGGTAAAAGTTTGGGATTGACTGTTGTTGCTGAGGGCATTGAGACTGCCGCTGAGGAAGCATTTCTCATTGGGGAAGGCTGCCACCAAGGACAGGGATACCTTTATAGTCGCCCGGTACCGGCCAACGATTTTCAGGAGATCCTGCGCCTTCAGCCAACCGTCGTCAACGCAGCGCATGCCTAATCGTTCAGGATCATGATGTACTTAGCGCCGCGGCCGCTTTTGGTCGGGAGGCGATCTGCTCAGGGAAAAGCTCGTCAACGGGCACGGACCGGCCGTCTGCCATCACCACGCGGGCATGGTAGCGGCGCAATGCTCGAGGGGATCGCACCCCGCAGGAATGGGCGATAATTCCAACCTCATGGACGAGGTTGTTATGATAATGCATGACCCGGACTGCTTTGTCCTCGGGGACCAGTCCGCGGTGCAACCGCTCATTGTGCGTGGTAATTCCTGTCGGACAAGTGTTTTTGTTGCAGTGAAGGGACTGAATACAGCCCAGAGCAAACATAAAGCCCCGCGCAGAGACGCAAAAGTCAGCGCCAACGCACAATGCCCAAGCCACGTCGGCCGGCGTAATGAGCTTTCCTGATGCAATGACTTTGATGCGCTGGCGAAGCTGGGCTTGCTGGAGCTTGTCCACCAGCAACGGCAGGCTTTCCCGCAGTGGCAGCCCCATGTCGTCGATGAGCGGCATAGGCGCGGCCCCTGTTCCCCCATCAGCACTATCGAGTGTGATAAAATCGGGTGCGCTGTCAAGGCCCCGGCGGTGAATCTCATGCGACAGATCATCGAGCCAACCATAGCTTCCGAGGACCGCCTTGAAGCCGACCGGCTTGCCGGTTATCTCCCGAATTCGCTCGATAGCGTCAAGCAGCCTTTCTGGCGTGTCGATGTCGGGATGGCGGTTCGGACTGAGTGAGTCCCGGCCAACGGGAATTCCGCGGATCGCCGCAATTTCTTCGGTTACTTTCTCCCCAGGCAGAATGCCGCCCTTGCCGGGTTTCGCACCCTGGCTGAGCTTAATCTCGAACATGCGTACCATATCGTGGGCGGCAACGATGCGCAGCTTGTGTTCATCCAAGTGGCCGGGTCTATCGCAAACGCCATATTTGGCGGTGCCAATTTGAAAGACGATGTCTGCCTGGCCGGCCAGATGATACGGCGAGAGACCGCCTTCGCCGGTATTCAGCCAGCATCCTGCCATGCGTGCCCCATTGGAGAGCGCCAGCACCGCCGGTTTTGAGATCGCCCCAAAACTCATGCCGGAGATATTGAAAATGGAGTGGGCAATATACGGCTGTTTGCAGTCTGGACCGATGGTCAGCGGCTGCGCCGGGACGGCATCCTCGTCCAAAGTGGGAAAGGGGCAATTAACGAAGAGCACAGTTCCCACCCGTCGCAGATCTTTTGTGGAGCCAAGCGCCACCGTGTTGTCGAGATTCTTGGCTGCACGATACACCCAGGCGCGTTGGGCGCGGTTAAATGGGAGTTCTTCCCGGTCCATGGCGAAGAAATACTGGCGAAAAAACTCCCCCAAACGCTCAAAGACGTAACGGAAACGGGCGACCACAGGAAAGTTGCGGCGGATAGCATGGGTGGTCTGGGTGCGGTCGATGATGTAGAAGACGACCAACGTAACGGCGGCAAGGCCGAATAGAAGAACGGAAGCCGCCGCCATAAGCTCAAGGAAGAGCAACACGAAAGCGGGAAGCTGTTCAGGTACCATTGTTCTGCTCCTTAGCGCGAAAGCGCCGTTCGAAGGCACTGCGTCGATGTCGCCGACCAGGCTTCATAGAGGATGGTTTACAGCCCCGGCGAGCATAGGCTGAGCAAGGCCCCACGGTGGCGAGACAAAATCGTCAGGAACGATTTTGCATAGCCGCAGGCTGACCCTGCAAGGGCGAACCCTAGGGATGGCGCGCGTAAACTGCAGTGTACACGGGAGGGCATGAGGGTTTCGAGCCAGCGCACAACGCGGCTAGGGCAAGCGCAACAGGTCTTAAAACATCCGCTTACATGTTTGTAACCCTATCTTGGGGACATTGCTTGGCAAGATAATATAAAGTCTGCGGTGAGGTGCGGCATGTCACGGCATCGAGAGGTCATGGAGGGCAGCAGAGTTGGGCGCGCACCGCGATGGTATCAACTACTGACTGCGACCGATCCTGTAATGGGGGGTGATGCGCCGTCATTTCGCAGCACCGATGGCAACAACGCAAGGTAACGTTTGATTTGCGAGATTCATCAGGAGGCGGAGAGTGTTGGATTTTTCTGGACGTGTCGTCTTGGTGACCGGCGCAGCCGGGAATTTGGGGCGTGTGGTGGCAAATGGATTCATGGAGGCGGGGGCGCAGACCGCGGTGGTGGATCGATCGTCGGGCCGGCTCGAAACTCTCTATGCCGGCGCAGGCGTCGCCCACGAGCCCCTGCGGCTCTCTGGAATCGATGTCACCCAGCCTGACAGCGTGAGCACCACGGTCAGCAGGACATTAGAGCGGTTTGGGCGCCTCGATGTTTTGGTGAATACAGTCGGCGGCTTCCGCGCCGGTAAGCCAGTGGCTGAGACACCGCTCGAGGATTGGGATCTTATGTTTGATCTCAATGTGCGCACGGCATTTATGATGGCAAGAGTGGTCGTTCCTCACTTCCTGGAGCGGCGCTACGGCCGCATCATCAATGTCGGCGCTCGTCCCGGCTACGCCGGCAGGGCTGGGATGGCGGCCTACAGTGCTTCGAAAGCCGCTTTACTGCGTTTGACCGAGAGCCTATCGGAGGAAGTCAAGGGGCAGGGTATTACGGTCAATGCGGTCATTCCCGGAACCCTCGATACGCCGCAAAATCGTGCCGCAATGCCCGATGCGGACCCGTCGACGTGGGTTCGTCCCGAGGCTGTCGCCTTCGCCATCCAATTTCTGGCATCGGCGCAGGCGGAGGCCATCACTGGCGCGGCGCTGCCCGTGTATGGGCGCAGCTGAGCGGGCATTGCGGGCGGCCACGCCCTTTCGGCCAAGCACAGGATCCTCGCCAACTAAGGAACCACTTCGACACCGTTCCAGAAGGCCACATAGTGGCGTATTTGCGCGGCCGCTTCTTTGGGCTCCGGATAGTACCAGGCGGCATCCGGATTGCGGTTGGCGCCAATCACGATGTGATAATAGCTGGCTTTGCCTTTCCACGGGCAGGTGGTGTGTGTGTCACTTTGCTTTAAAAATTCTTCACGCACAGACCCAGGGGGAAAGTAATGATTACCTTCTACGACAATAGTTGCATGGCTTTCTGCGAGCGTCACATTGTTCCAAACCGCTTTCATGTACCATCTCCATCGAAATTTAGGAGCCACCTGCTAGGGGCCGCTGCACGTATCTGGCGCTGCATTGATTCCAACAAACCCCCCATTAGACGCCTGCGATCCGGCAAGAATTCCGCTATCCACCGACAGCGTATTTCAAACCTGCGCGATGAGGTGATCCCAGCTGAAGGAGGTGGCGACAGTCAGTGAGCATCGATCACCTGCCTCCTGCGAGCCCGGGCTCTAGAGTTCGGCCAGGCGGGGCCAGGTGCGTGCTGTTTCACGTTTAGAGGTTTGTCTCAACAGGTTTCTGCTCGGTACAGCTCGCTGACCCGGGCTCGAAATGAGAATACAAAAGGAGCACACAAGATGAAGCATGTTGCCGGTGCGGCGGCGCTCTCAGTAGTCGCGTGGGTGATGGTGGGATGCGCCTCCACAGAGATTAAAGACAGTTGGCGAAACCCCGAGGCGACGCCGGAGTCTTTTCAGTTCGAGAAGATCCTGGCCATGGCCATCGTGGATGACATCGTAACGCGACGCGTGGCGGAGGACGAACTGGTGCAGGTTATCGAAAGGGGGGAGGTTGTGCCCTCCTACACCGTACTCACCCAGGCCGACTTGCAGAACGCTGAACGAGCCAAGGAGAAGATTCAAGAGGAAGGCTTTGACGGTGTGGTGACCCTGCGGGTGGCGAATGTGGATAAGACCGTTACCTATGTTCCGGGGAGCTATGCCGGTCCTCATTCGTCCTTCTGGGGTTACTACGGCTATGCTTGGCCGACAGCCTATGATTCAGGCTATATGCGCACCGACACAGTTGCCACGATTGAGACCAACATTTACGCATTGAATCCTGAAAAGCTTATCTGGTCGGGCACCAGCGAAACCTTTAATCCCCGCACAACCCGTGAAGTTGTTGATGACATCGCTCGCGCGGTTGGCGCGGAGCTGATGGAGCAGGGACTGATGGCGCCCAAGTAGCACCCCTTGGAGGCTTGCAGAGGTAAAGTCCCTGTCTGCCTCCGCTATCCGTTGTTAATCTGTCCGCTGTGGGCTTCGAGGTGGGCAGCGGGCCGGCGCGTCATGCGATAGTGCCCTCCCACGTCATTCTCCCGGCAAGCATTGCGGATCGTCCCGCGCCTTAATGGTAGCCTGGAACGGCGCGGCGCACCCTTGATCAGTGCAGCCTGTCGAAAGCCAAACGATCGTCGTCAATTCTTGTACAAGCAGGCCATAAACAAGGCAGCTTGATTGCGTTCTGACAACAGGATAATGGATTTATGCACAGGGATCTTGGCACTGACTTTGACACGAGTCGCGGCGCATGAGGGATTTATGGCGGCTTCCAGCAGATAATCCTAACTATTTGATAATAAATATAAAAAAATACTGAGCAGGAGGTAGCCAAGGAAAACAAAAGGCGAGTAATGACGCGGGTTCATGGAAGATTCACAAAGGTTATCCACAGGTTTATCCACAGGTTCTGTGGATAAGCGTACTTTTTGAAAGTGAAACAATTAGTTACTTCGTCAACGGGGAAAAATGCTGAGGCGGGCTGGGCTAATCATGCTGCAGAGTTTTGACGTTTGCGCGCCGAAACATGACAGCCAGCCCGGCGGCTGTGTGGCAACCTTTTGTCTGCCAGAAGCGAGAC
>JAGTVB010000271.1 GCA_018224385.1 Gammaproteobacteria bacterium | reverse complement strand
TTTCGCGACGGCCGATGCGCCGAGTGACCGAGCCGCTGGGCGCCATGGGCGCCCGGGTGCTGACCAGCGAGACCGGAACCTCACCGCTTCGAATCACAGGTTCCAGGGCGCTGAGCGGAATCGACTATCGGATGCCCATGGCGAGCGCGCAAGTCAAATCGTGCCTGCTCTTGGCCGGACTGTATGCCTCGGGACGGACCTGCGTGCACGAACCGGCTCCAACTCGCGATCATACGGAGCGCATGCTGGAGGGATTCGGCTACCCCGTGGAGCGCACGGGGGACCGAGTTTGCGTGCGCGGCGGCGGCCGATTGCGGGGCATGGCGCTGCACATCCCTGGCGATCTCTCTTCGGCCGCCATGCTCATGGTTGGTGCTGCCATCGCGCCCGGGTCCGATCTCCTCATCGAGGGGGTGGGGGTTAATCCGACCCGAAGCGGCGTTATCGATATACTGCGTATGATGGGGGCCGATGTCGCGCTGGGGCGAGAGCGGCAAGCGGGCGCAGAGCCGGTGGCAGATATTCGAGTTCGGGCGAGGCCGTTACGCGGCGTTGACATCTCGCCCGCGCAGGTGCCGCTGGCCATCGATGAGTTGCCGGTGCTGTTGATCGCCGCCGCCTGTGCGCAGGGCGAGACAACTTTGAGCGGTGCGGCTGAGCTACGGGTAAAGGAAAGCGACCGCATCGCGGCGCTGGCCGAGGGGTTGACGCGCCTTGGTGTCAGGGCAACAGCAACGCCGGACGGTATGAGCGTACACGGCGGGGCACTCACCGGCGGTCGGGTCGAGAGCCTTGGCGATCACCGCATCGCCATGGCGTTCGCGGTGGCGGCGCTGCGGGCCAGCGCGCCAATCGTGGTCGAGGATTGCGCCAATGTCGATACCTCCTTTCCGGGGTTCGTTGCCCTGGCCCGAGCGGTCGGCCTTGATATCCAGGTAGGTGAGTGCATCTGACGACGAGCGCGGTCAACATGACCGCAGGCACAGAGGTGACGTTGAGAAAGACGCGGGATGAGAGGTTTGGAGTGTGCCGATGGCCGGTGATTGGCGGCGGCGGGTAGTTGGGTGCTGAGCGGCATTGGCATGCCATGATCCCGGCGGCGCCCGTGATTACTGTGGACGGTCCGAGTGGTGCCGGCAAGGGCACCGTCTCCCGGTTGCTCGCGGAAGCACTCGACTGGCGCTTCCTCGATAGCGGCGCGCTGTATCGCTTGGTTGCCTTGGCTGCGCGCAAGCGGGCGCTGGCGATGGACGACGAGGCTGGCGTGATCGAGATTGCGGGTAACCTCGACGTGCGCTTCGAGACCGTGCCTGGTGTGGAAACGGTGCGTGTCTGGCTGGGTGACGAGGAGGTATCGCACGCCATCCGCACTGAATCCTGTGCCGACGATGCGTCCCGTATCGCGGCAATTGCCGGAGTACGCCGCCGGCTGCTTGCCCGGCAGCGAGCGTTTCGCGGGCCGCCCGGGTTGGTGGCGGACGGTCGCGACATGGGCACGGTGGTATTTCCTGATGCGGCCATTAAGTTCTTTCTTACCGCGACGCCTAAGGAACGTGCCCAAAGGCGTTATAAGCAGTTGAAGGAAAAAGGAATTGATGTTAACCTGCGCAACCTTCTCGAGGAGATCGCTCGGCGCGACCAACGCGATCAGGCCCGTGAGGTGGCTCCGCTCAGGCCTGCCGAGGACGCCCTCGTGGTCGATACGACAGGGCAACCGGTGGCGGCTGTTTTGCAATGCGTTGTCGAGACGATAAGAGTGCGCGGTTTGTGGGTAGGCTAGACGACGACATGTGCTCGTCGAAGTCAATCTTTGAACATTGGCGGCGCGTGTTGTCTGGGTTTTCCCCAGCGATGCGCGTCAGGATTAGTTTTGGAGTCCCAAGTGTATGAGCGAAAGCTTCGCTGAGCTGTTTGAGCAGAGTCAGGCTGAAAAGAAGATGCGTCCCGGAGCCATTGTGCGGGGCCTTGTTGTCGATATTCAGCCGGAGTGGGTGGTCGTGAACGCCGGCCTGAAGTCCGAGTCGATGATCCCTGCAGAGCAATTCCTCAACGAGAGTGGCGAGCTCGAGGTGGATGTGGGCGATGAGGTTGAGGTGGCGCTCGATGCGGTCGAGGATGGCTTCGGGGAAACCATTCTCTCGCGAGAGAAGGCTAAACGCGCTCAATCATGGACGCGGCTTGAACGGGCTTACAACGAAGAAGAAACCGTCACCGGCATGATCAGCGGCAAGGTGAAGGGAGGCTTCACCGTCGACATTGACGAAGTCCGCGCGTTTCTACCGGGCTCGCTGGTGGATGTTCGGCCGGTCAAAGACACCACATACCTTGAGGGCAAACCGCTTGAGTTTAAGGTCATCAAGCTCGACCGGCGCCGGAACAACGTGGTGGTGTCGCGGCGGGCGGTGGTCGAAGCAGAGCACTCCGCTGAGCGCGAGGCGCTGCTGTCGAATTTAGAGGAAGGGCTGGTCGTCAAAGGTGTGGTGAAAAATCTCACCGACTACGGCGCATTCGTCGATCTTGGCGGCATCGACGGTCTCTTGCATATCACCGATATGGCCTGGAGACGCGTAAAACATCCCTCAGAGATCGTGGCGGTTGGCGACGAGATCGAGGTGAAGGTGCTGAAGTTCGATCGCGAACGAAACCGGGTTTCTCTCGGGATGAAGCAATTGGGCGAGGATCCGTGGGTGGATATCGCGCGGCGCTATCCCGAAGGAACACGGCTTGTCGGCAAGGTGACCAATATTGCGGACTATGGCTGTTTCGTGGAAATCGAAGAGGGGGTCGAGGGCCTGGTACACGTCTCGGAGATGGACTGGACGAACAAGAACATTCATCCCTCCAAAGTGGTACAGCTGGGGGATCAGATCGATGTGATGGCGCTCGATGTCGATGAAGACCGCCGTCGCATCTCGCTGGGCATCAAACAGTGTAGGCCCAATCCCTGGGAGGAGTTTGCAGCGACGCATAACAAGAATGATCGTGTGACGGGAAAGATCAAGTCGATCACCGACTTTGGTATTTTCATTGGGCTCGACGGCGGGATCGACGGGCTGGTGCATCTGTCGGATATCTCATGGAATCAGTCCGGCGAGGACGCCATTCGCAACTATAAGAAAGGCGATGAGATCGAAACGGTGGTTCTGTCGGTGGACGCCGAGCGGGAACGTATTTCCCTCGGTATCAAGCAGCTCGATAAGGATCCCCTGGCGGCGTTTTTGGCGGAGTATCCAAAGGGCAGCATCGTTACCGGGACGGTGAAGGAGGTGGATGCAAAAGGTGCAGTGGTGGAGCTTGATCACGGCGTCGAGGGCCAAATCCGCGTCTCTGACATGGCGCGTGACCGGGTCGAAGATGCGCGCTCGGTGATGAAGCCCGGCGACAGTGTCGAGGCGAAGTTCGTCGGGGTGGATAAGAAGAAGCGAACCATCTCCCTCTCGATTAAGGCCAAAGAGGATGATGAGGAGGCGGCCGCGATGGAGGAATACAGCGCGGCCTCGCCCGGCGGCACGGCAACCTTTGGCGACCTCATGAAAGAGCAGTTGGACGAGGCAAAGGAGGGGGGTGATTAAGGCTATCGCGCCAGTGCGTAATTTGTCGGATTTGATTGGTGTGATTGGCGTTTCCAGTTGCAGGGTCGAGGTGATGACCAAGTCAGAATTAATCGAACGCATCGCGCAGAAACAGACGCACCTTGCTTACCGCGATGTGGAGTCGGCGGTAAAGACAATTCTGGAACAAATGGCACAATGGTTGGCAGGCGGAGATCGCATTGAGATTCGTGGATTTGGCAGCTTCTCTTTGCACTACCGGCCGCGACGCCTTGGGCGCAATCCAAAGACCGGAGCGCCGGTGGCGCTCCCAGCAAAGCATGTTCCCCATTTCAAGCCCGGGAAGGAGCTGCGCGAGCGAGTGGATGATAGCGCCCACCGCAGTAAAACGCAGGCGGCGGCACGGGCTGTGGCAAACCGGGAGGAATCGGCGCAAAGCGTTGCTTGAAGCGCGGCTGCGTCCTCAACAGTACCTAAGCGGACCGCAACAAGGCGGCGTAGCGCGATGGCGCCGCGAACGGTGTCTGTGTGGTTGGCGCATCGGCTTATTTCCTCGCCATCGAAACGACAAGGTGGTGGCTTGCCGATCGTTGATCGTCATCGAGCGCCACTTCGCCTGAGGTATGTGCGAATTCCTGCTGCTGTTGTCGCTGGCTGCACTGTTGGTCTGGTATACAGCACGGGCAGGTGGCTCCCACGCTGCTTCAAGGAGCACCCCGCCGAAGACGCTTCCTGCCGATTACTTCAAAGGGCTTAGCTATCTCGGGAGCGAACAGCCGGATAAGGCCATCGATAGCTTTATCAGAGCACTCGAGATCGACAGCGACACGATAGAAACCCATCTCGCCTTGGGCAACCTCTACCGCCGGCGCGGCGAGGTGGACCGAGCCATTCGCATTCACCAGAATCTCACTTCCCGTCCCGCTTTGACTTTAGAACAGCGCGCTGACGCGATGCTTGAGCTGGGGCAAGACTATGTGAGCGCGGGTCTCCTAGACCGCGCCGAAGCGTGGTTCCGCGAGCTCGTTGATACGCACCTGCACGTGGCCACGGCGCTGGCGCAACTGGTTGAGATTTATGAACGGGAGCAGGAATGGGAAAGCGCGATTGGGGCGGCTCGCCGGTTGGCGGAAACCACCGGCGAGGCATGGAGCCCGCGCCTGGCTCACTACTATTGTCAACAGGCGGAGCGCGAGCAGCGCGCGGGAAAGCTCGAGCAGGCATTGGGCATAGTCCGACAGGCCTATGGACTGCATCGGGGATCGGTAAGAGCGAGCCTACTGGAGGGGGACATTTTGGCGCAATCGGGAGAGGACGCTGCCGCACTTACTGTCTATCGGCGTGTTGAAGATCAGGATCCCAGCTTTCTTTCCGAAGCCATCCCAAGGATATGCGGTTGTTTTCGTCGACTCGGCCGAACGGACGAGATCGGGGCGTTTCTGCGCGAGATCCTGAATCGTTACGGCAGCCTTACCGCGACATTGGCGCTTGCTGACCACGAACAACACGTTCATGGGGAGGCGTCAGCCCTTCAGTTGCTCACCGAGCAGCTTCGCCGGCGGCCTTCGTTGCGCGGCTATCAACGTTTGGTGGAGCTCAAGCTGCTGCGAACGACCGGCGAGTGTCATGAGCGCTTGCTGATCCTGCGGCGTCTCATCACGGCCCTGTTGGCGGAGCGGCCTGTTTACCAGTGCCAACAATGCGGTTTTCCAGCGAAATCGCTGCATTGGAAATGCCCCGGCTGCCGACACTGGGATACCATCAAACCGGTGCAGGGAATAGACGGGGAGTGAGTCGCCGGCCGTGGTCATCGCTTCGTCCGGGTAACAGCCAGTCGCCTTGCCTCAAGCGACGTCGTGAATACATCCTTGTAGGCTTGAGTCCGGCATCCATGCCGGACACACCCTTGTGGCAAGGCGACTGCCTGCTTACAGATTCTGGGTGCGGTTTTAACCGCTGAAGGGTGACGCCTGACGAAACGATGACCCTGGCCGCGAGCCGCCGACGGTCCGTCGACGTTTCAGCGGCACGGTCTTTGCTTCGCTACAACCGCTTGATCAGCACCTTGGAATTGCGCTGGTAGTTATAGATGGTTTGGCGTGCCACGGGTAAATCCTGGATA
>JAGTVB010000270.1 GCA_018224385.1 Gammaproteobacteria bacterium | reverse complement strand
GCCCTTGCGCTTGAGCTCCCGGTTGACCGCGGCCCAGTCCGGCACGGCCCGCTCCTCGGCCGGCAGCGCCGTTGCGAGGGGAAACAGCAGCCGCTCCAAGGCGCCGTCGTCCAACTCCTCGGGCAGCGGCCAGCTCAGCCCCGCTTGCTCGGCCCGGCGCAGGTATTCGTCGACTGCCGGGCGTGAGATGCCACAGCTACGGGCGGTCTGTCGCTTGCTCAGACCCTGAACCCAGCTCAGGCGTAAAACCTCTTTGATCTTGCGCATGGACAACCTCTTGGCGGGCATCCGCGTCTCCCCTTGTCATAGAAAAAAGAGGCGCAGAATACCGTTGATTGTCCGCGTCGCAGGCTCCGGAAACTTACCCCACTACGGGGTGGCAGGATTCACCGGAATCGGTGGCAGCTTTCCCCTGGAACGGGTGGCAGCTTTGCCGTGGAATCGGTGGCAGGATTGGGCTGGAATACACAATGAACCCTGCCGCTTCAAGATCCGCTAGCTAATCGGGTTCGGCCGGTCGTAATCACTGAAACACAGTGATGCCCAAATCGTTCAATGGTGAAAGGGAAGAATCAGGACAATTGTTCCAGTAGCGCTTTGGCTTCCTTCAGGTCCGCAGTGTCGAATCCTTCGGTGAACCAGTTATAGATCGGTGCCAATAGGTTTCGCACTTCTTCATGTTTTTCATGTTTTCGCCACAGACGAGCCAGACTCATTGCGCCGCGGAGTTCCAACAGCTTTGCACCCTGAGTGGTGGCGATTTTCAGTGTCTGATTGAAGCAGCGTTCGGCTTCAACTTGGTCGCGTGTGGAATGCATCAGAAGCAGCTCTCCTTTGAGCCGAAAAACTTCTGCTTCCCAATATCTTTCTCCCGTTCTTTCTATAAGCTCAATAGCATCGGCTACCGTTGCTAGCCCTTCATCCACCTGGCTTGTCTGCAAGTATGCATCAACCAAAAGTGATAGCAGATAGGGGACATGGGCTTGCGCACCGGTATCTCGGGTCACGGCGACGCCAAGACACATTTTCTCGATGATGCCCTGCGTCTGCCCTTCGTTTACGGTTGCCGAGCCTTGAATAATAGTGCCCCATGCCTCTAGCAGGGAAAATCCATGCTCTGTAGACAGCGTAATCATTTCTTTGGCGCAGGCTTGCGCTAAATCGTATTCCCTTCGAAACAGGTGAACGCGTGCGCTACCAAACAGAGCATCGGCACGACTGAATGGATGTGACAACTGCTCGCTCAGTTCTAGCGCATCTAATGCTCTCTCGAGTGCGCGGTCAGGACAACCTTGGCACCATAGCACGATACCGACATGGGTTTGAGCGCACACGCCGGGGTCGTGCCCACCGTAAAGATAGGAATGGGTTCCGTGTTCCTTTATGTCGTATAAGCCAATGCCTTGTTCCGCATGGTGTTTGCAGACAGCGAGTTCTCCCAAGCGGTGAAGAGTCGCCCACGCCGCGTGGTGCGCCTGTAAAAGTAACGCCGTGTCCTCCTGCTTTTCGGCAATAGCCAGTACATCTTCGGCCAGATCGCGCGCCTGTTTAAGTTGACCCGCTTGTTGATTATGTAGCCACAACCCCCAAGTCGCGGCAAACAATTGGGAAGGTCCACCGACTCGCTGACAGAGCTCTCGTGCACGAGTGTATACCGGCTCGACTTCCTGTGCCGCGTAGCCCTTGAGAGCCATCAGGGCGGGACCCAGAACAAGTTGCAACGCAAGTTCACACAAACTGTTTTCTGAAGACTCGGGCAGAGTTCTCAACAACCCCAAGCCCTTGCGCAGATGGGTAACGGTCTCTAGGTTGGCCGAGCGTTCTAAAGCTCGTTGTCCCGCCTTCAACCAGTACGTCAGCGCAGATTCATAGAGACCAGCCTCGCTATAGTGATGCGCAAGTATCTCGGGTTCAGCGTTCTCTTCGTCCAGTGCCGCGGCAACGCTCGCATGCAGTTGTCGCCGCTTACTCTTGAGCAAGCTTTCATAGGCCACATCTTGTACCATGGCGTGCTTGAACGTATAACTTGCGCTCGGTGGTGTACCTTTAGCGAATACCAGCCCTGCCCCAGAGAGTTGGGTCAGCGCTTCAACGAGCGCGTTTGCACTTAACGGCGAGACCTTAGAGAGGAGTTCATAACTGAACTCGCGTCCAAGTAGAGCAGCAATTTGCGCCGTTTCTTTCGCTGACTCCAGCCTATCGAGCCGGGCCATAAGCGAATCTTGCAGAGTACTCGGGATAGCAAATGGGGGTAGCGGTCTGGTTAACGTGTAGTGGTCACCTCTATCCTCGACTAGGCCGGATTCCAGAACGGTCTTGGTGAGTTCCTCAACAAACAGTGGTACTCCGTCGGTTCTCTCAATGATCTGATCGCGCACTTCGTTGGGCAAAGATTTTCCGGCTGCAACCTTTTCCATCATAGCGATGACCCGACTCCGGCTGAATCGGTTTAGGGTGAGTGCCGTAATGTGGGTATAGCCAGTCCACGTTGGAATAAAATCGGGTCGAAACGTGATTAACACCAGCACCCGATGGCTCTGCGCTTCTTCGACTATTAAGCCCAGCAGCTCCAGTGAAGTTGGGTCTGACCAATGCGTGTCCTCAAAGAGGATCAGTACCGGACATTGCTTGCTAAGACTCTTCATCTGCTTAATCAGCGCCTCTAGTGTTTTCCCTTTCAGTTGTTCTGGCGTCATTGTAATTGGTGCGTAGCGCCCTTCAGTCGGAATAGACAACAGCGCTGCAAATAGTGGCATCACCTTGTCTATGTCCGTTATTAACGGACCAAGCAGCGATTCGAGTTTGTCTAGTTTCGTGCTCGCTTGTTCGTTACGCTGGATGTGCGCGGCCCATGCAAGTTGCGCGATCACCGGGTGCAATACGCTGCTTGTGTGATAAGGAGAGCACTGGTAATGCAACCGGATCGCATTTTCCGGCGCGATGTATTGATGTAATGCCTGCGTGACTCGTGACTTACCAATGCCCGCTTCGCCCGATAACAGAATTACTTGACCATCGCCCTCTTTCGCTTGCTGCCAACGATCCAGCAACAATCCAATCTCGTGCTCCCTGCCAACCAATGGAGTAAGACCGGTTCTATGTGCTGTTTCGAATCGACTTTCGGCGGTCGTTGGGGCAATCACACGCCGGACGTGAACCAGCTCAGTAATGCCCTTAAGTTCATGACCACCGAGGTCCTCGTACTCGAAGCGACTCGCTACAAGCTCGTATGTACCGGGGGCAATTACAACAACATTGGGAGCAGCTAAGCTTTGTAGACGGGCAGCCAGGTTCGGTGTCTCGCCGACCGCCGCACTTTCCTGTGCGGTACCTTCTCCAATCAGGTCTCCCGCCACCACTGGTCCGGTGGCAATGCCAACGCGCACACTGAGTTCGATACCGTGTTTTTTGCCTACGGACGCATTAAGGGTGCTTACTCCGTCCACCACGCCGAGACCTGCATGTATGGCGCGTTCGGCGTCGTCCTCATGTGCTTGTGGCCAGCCAAAGTAGCATAGGACGCCATCGCCCATATAACGGGCGATATAACCCTCATATTGCTCTACGGCTGCTTTACAGGCGTCTTGGTAAGTACGATTGACCTCGCGTAGGTCTTCGGGATCGAGCTTTTGAGATAGTCCAGTCGAACCCACGAGATCGCAGAACATCACCGTGAGCTGGCGACGTTCGGCTTCGCCGTGTGAGGCAGGAGCATCCGGGGACCGACTAACAAACTCACCGGACAAATTGGTATCGCTAGAGTCTTCCTGGAGTGAGCTCGCAGCCTTGATTATCAGTAGTCGGTGACCGGCGGAAGTAATGCCGATGTCCTTGAGTATCTCCTGATCAAGTTCCGGAAGAAGCGCCCAGTCGATGTCGTTCTCGGCGAATACGGTTCCGTATTGGCCAAGACCAAGCTGCTCTAACCATTGCGTGACGCTGTCGTCGGACATCGAGAAAGGATGGATACGGAATTGGCCACAGTTTACCTAAATTCTTAGGTGATAGTCAGCTATGCGCCGAGGAACAGACATTCATCCAAAAAAACTCAAAGGACGGTTTTAGGTCGATAGCCGTCGGCTGTCCTACTCGGATGCGGGGTCCGCAACACACCCGATAGCAGACCAGGGGCCGGTGAATCCGAACTACGGAAATCGGCCAAGAGCGGACATCCGGAGTCACCTGAATTAGGATGCTGCCCCGTATCTGGAGACGCTGGGAGGACACGACCAAGCAGACCTGCCGCTCTACGTCTGCGAGCCTACCTCGAGCATCATACTGATCCGT
>JAGTVB010000269.1 GCA_018224385.1 Gammaproteobacteria bacterium | reverse complement strand
CCGCCCGCGACGAAGAGGACGACAGAGTGTACGGCCTGGAGTGCGGCGCCGATGACTACATCACGAAACCGTTTTCCAGACGGGAGCTGTTGGCCCGTATCCGAGCGATACTGCGGCGTACATTTCCTGAGCTCGGCGGACAGCGGATCACGGTCGAGGGGCTTTGCCTTAATCTCGAGACCCATCGGGTGACCGCGGACGGCGTGGCATTGAAGCTGCGGCCCATGGAGTTTCGTCTATTGCATTTCTTCATGAGCCATCCTCATCGCGTGTACAGCCCCGCGCACTTGGTGCATAAGGTCTGGGAGAAGGCAGCCAGCGAAGGGGCTGCTGCCATCTGTGTATTTCGATTGCGCGAGTTGTTGGCACCCTTCGGATATGATCGTCTTATACAAACTGAGCGCGGTGGGGGTTATCGATTTACGCCACACCCTGAGGGTGGAAAAGATTCGTAATCCCACCGGGAGACTGGTCGTCCTGGGGCGGGATTATCAACTGTTCGGCATCCATTCTCGCGCCTCTTGGAAGCGCACCACATAAAGATAACGCTCTATCTCCACCACGAAGAGCGCTGACGAGGGCGCCGAGACGAAGGACTTAAGGTAGGGATGGCGGCGCACCAGCAATCCTTCCCAAGCAGCGAATTCGCAACCTCGGGGCACCTCGGCGGCTCGCCCGGTGGCGGTGATTGCCTCCAATTCCATGATATCCTCGGCACCCTTAGAGCGACTGTCAACGACCAACGCCACTTCTGCGCATTCGCGAAGCAGGCGGAACTTGCGCGTCGTCGAGGGTGTGGCAAAGAGCAGGTGCCGAAGATCGTCGCTGGCCGCAAATGCTACCAGCGAGCCATAAGGTTGGCCTTGGCCCTGGGTGCAAAGCACGGCGAAGGGCTGCGCCGCCAGGAGCCGGCGAATCCCTGCCACGGTCGGTTCTGCATCGGACGCCGCGGGGCTGTCTGCGGAGGAGCGATCATCGGATATCGGTTGGTCTCGCTGCTGCATTTCTCGTTGTTCTTGCCTCATCTGACCCCGGTTCTACTCCCTGCCCCCCACCCGCCAAGGCGGAAGGGAGTTAGGCATAAGGCTGTCTCCGAGTTGCTCTAACTTAAGTTTTCCTGGGTCAATCGGCAAGCGATTCAAGAAGCTCCACGACCATAGAAAAACGGCCGCGCTGGGGATGCGCAGCCGTCAAGGTCGGGAGCAGAGCCCCCTTAGGAGGGAAATGGTAGAGCGGTCAATTTGGCATGAGCACCCCATCAATGACGTGAATCACCCCGTTGCTTGTCATGATGTCCGCCTTAATGACATGGGCGTCATTTACCATCACACCGTCTTGTGACGTTATCTTGAGCGACTGACCCTCCACTGTCTCAGCCTCGTCTAAGGTGGCAACGTCCGCAGCCGTCACCTTGCCTGGGACAACATGGTAGGTCAGCACTTTGGTCAAAGCTTCCTTGTCTTGCAGCAGCGCATCCAGTTTATCGCTCGGAATTTTGGCAAATGCCTCATCAGTGGGTGCAAAAACCGTAAACGGTCCTTCACCCTTTAGCGTTTCCACCAGACCAGCCGCTTCGATGGCAGCCACTAGAGTGTTGAAGCTACCGGCCGACACGGCGGTGTCGACGATATCCTGCTTTGCTGCCTGACCGTCTCCGTGACTTCCTGCGAAACTAGTCGACGGCATTGACATTAACAAAAACACGCCCGCCAGGAGTGCGGAGGAGAGCAACATGGGCATACGGGAGAGATTTAATACCTGAACATTTCGTTTCATCGGCTTGTCCTCTAGTCGGTTACTAACAGTTCGCCCGTCTAATGTTACGTATGTATATATCATTTGTCAATGGTTTTTATTTTACATACAGCCATAATATGGACATACATGTTTCTGTTTTTTTTACTCAGGACGGACACTGCCTGGTACATCGAGGTGAAGACGCACATGACGGCTGACCCGTCGCGCCGAAAAGCGTCGCGGAGCTCCTGGTTGTGCGGGAGCGCGAGAAGCTGCGCCGTATGGAAAACCGGCATTCATAGGCTGCTGTAAAACAGCCTTGTGGCGGGTGAATCACGGTTTACGCCCACCTCCGGGTGGGCAGGGACTGTGGGGATCAGCCTATTGGCGGGAACGCAACGGAATCACGCGGCAACCGCGTGCTGAAGGATTATGCATGCGCTGGCGTTTCTTCAACTGTTCCAGAGCCGGCAGGATTTCACTAATTAACCGCCATTGCTCCTCCTTGAGGCCGGGAAAGTAAAAAATGATCTCACAAGGTGCCGGCTCGGTGAGGGAAGTCCGGGACTGGGCCGGCAGTAGACGCCAGGCCAAGCGAATCAGTCGGCCGCCCTTTCCATCTTGGTAAGCATAACCTCCCTGGCTGTCCACAAAAATAACCTCTTCCCGATCCACCACGGCTTGGTACTGCATGCTGCGAATGGGTACGAACACACACTGCGTTTGGCTTCGGGTAAGCAGCAACTGGAATGCATTGTAAATCGTCGCTGGCAGAGTAGTTTGTTTCCGCTCGACCTCGGCTGGGCGGAAGAAGGTCTCATGTGTGAAGGAGTCGCTCATGCCTCTGCACCCCTGCCAACGCACCAGAGTGGCTTTTTTAAGCTGCCGCGCTTGTCATAGCGGTGGCTCGCCACACTGCGCCTTGCGCTGCCGCCGCTCGCGACATTGCACATTGCAGGAGCAGCCTCTCAATCTTCATCGCCCAATTCGGGATCCCATCCCTCCTCCCGTGCCCTTCGAACCGCGTCCGAATAAATCCGTTGGTGCCGTTGCCGTAATTCAGGGGGCAGCTTCGATACCAAGTGCCCGTAGGGCTCCCAGGCCATGGTCACCTTGTTGTAGAGATCCTCGATCCCGGAAACACTCCAACCGGCGCACGTCTCCGTTTCGGGAATAACACCGAACACCCACGCATCACGAATGATATTGCCGGTCGAGGTCATGCCGCCGAAGCGGTCCTTGTCGATCCCGACGTACGTTTTTAGCTTATCCCGCATGATTTCGACACCCAGCTCCGGCTACCCCGGCGTGCCCATTAGTTTTATTCGTCTCTGTTGCCACGGCCATCGACCTTCAACCTCGACCCCTACTGAGCAGCTCTAGCCCCCCCTGCGGGCCTCACCTTGCTTCACGCTTGAGTTCGGAAAAGACCTCAAATTCCGGGACTTATCCGGTAATTGCGGCGAACACTGCAGGCAGGCGTTCCGGCAGACGCTCCACGTGGTCGACGATCGAATAGCGGTTCTCCCCGAAAATTCGCGCGACGTAGCGATCCGCCTGGGGGTCGAGGGTCAGACAGTACGTATAGATCCCCTGCATCGCCAAATCCTCCACCGCCTTCTTGGCGTCATGGCGAAGGTACTGTGGATCGCGTTCGTCGATGTCGGCGGGTGCGCCATCGGTAACGAGTAACACCAGGCGCTTCTGCGCCGGTTGCTGAGTAAGATGCCAGCCCGCATGGCGAAGCGCAGCCCCCATGCGGGTGGATAGCCCCCCGCGCATACCGGCCAGGCGCGCCTTGGCCTCGTCACCGTAAGGTTGATTGAAGTCCTTGAAGCGGTAATACTGCACGTCGTGACGGCCGTCCGAGGCGAAGCCATGCACGGCGAACGCGTCCCCAATGGAATCGATTGCCCAAGCAAGCAAGCCGGTAGATTCGCGCGTCAGATCGAGAATGGAAGGGGCGTCCTCATAACCTTCCTCGCCTTCGTCAATGCCCACTTTTTCATTCGTGGATTCCGATAGGTCCATCAGCACCACAATGGCCAGGTCTCGAATGTGTCGGATGATGCGAATGTTGATGCGTGGATCGGGCATGATCCCGCGCCGTATGTCGATCATTGCCCGCACCGCGGCATTGAGGTCCAGCTCCTCGCCTTCTTCATAGCCGCGCCGGCGCACGATCCCCTGCGGCTGCAGGGCATCGATCAGGCGGCGAATGCGGCTGGCGATAGGCTTATATTTGGTCAGGATTTCATCCATGACCTCGGGATTTCCCCTCGGCTGGCGGCGTTCGATGACCGTCGCCCATTCGGGCCGCGCCAGCTGCACGTGGTAATCCCACTCGTCATAGTGGTACGGGTCGGAAACCGGCTCTTTACCTTCCAGCCGATTGTAGCTGATGCCTTGGTCCTCGTAGGGGAACACCTCGTCGGCGCAGACCCAAATCTCCTGTGCATCATCGCCGGCACCCGGCACGTCCACTTCATTGGCCATTTCTATGATATTGACATAGCGACGAACCTGCTTGTTGGGCTCGGGCAAGTATTCCGCACCCCGCAACTCGAACAGATTCTCGGCAAAGGCCCAAACGTAGCGGTTATCATCGCGGTAGGGAATCGGCATGTTCTCGATATGGCGCAAATTGGGTAGCGCGGCCTTTTCGGCGACTCGGTTATAGAAGTCGATGCCGGCCATCCAGCTGATCCGGTTTTGTTGCGGATCTCTTCCCAAAGCTACTCGAAATGCCTCCGCGATCGCGTTGATATCGTCCTCGTCGTCGCAGTAATTCTCATCCAGAAGCGCCTGCGCCATGCGCATCATCAGCTCCAAGGTGGGATGGATGTCGGTGATGTCATCAGCGAGGGTGAGCGGATTGTTGTAAAAGCTCAGCCAAAGCTTTTTCAGACCAGGGAAATCCCGAATAGCGAGATACTCGACACGGGCATCCTCGAACAGATCGATAAATTTCATCTGCGCGGGCGTGAGCTGTTCGGCACTCAGCGGCGCGCGCGTGTAGACCATATGCGCCGCACAATGCGCCGCCGCGGCACGGTAGATCTCAATACCGCTAATGCCGCGGAAGGTGTCAAAAGCATCTGGTAGATGAATCTGGAAATCCTCGATAAAAGGCTTGAGCCCCTGACGGCTCTCATAGTCGCCGGAGGTGGGGCGCATAAAAAAGGCACGGGCCCACAGCGCCCGCAGATAAAAGTTGAGTTTTCGCTGATTGTCGATGAACAGCGTGCCGCGCCGTTCCTTTTGCAGTACTGCCTTGGCCGATTCGGTCCGTAGCGCGAAGTAGGCCATCTGCCCGTCCAGGTCACGCTGGTGCGCCTGCATACCCCATTGGGCCCAACGGCGCAGCCCCCCCAGCGTGAGCTTGGAAAGCAATTCATCGAGATTTTCCATCATCGGCCTCAGGCCGCGCGGCGCCTTGCCGGCAAGCTGGTGGAGCAGCTTGAGATAACCCCGCAGCACGTCCACGTCACCCAGCCGGCGAGCGACCATCGGCATGTTGCTCATGATCAGGGTGATTACAGTACCCGAGGTATGCGAAGCCAACTTCATTAGGCTGGTCACGATGTCAGGAATGACGTCCTCGCCCACCTCCTTGGCCACAACCGGCATTTCCTGGACATACGTGAGCACGAGGTCCTGGCCACGGCCCATGCTGCACATGGCCCGCATGCCTTCCAGATAATTCTGCAAACCGCGCGGCGACATGACCCGCGCCGCCTCGTGATAGGCGGACTCCAAGGCCTCACGGTGCTCGTGTGAATCCGAGGTGTCAAGGCAGGAAACGTATTGGCTGAAATCGATACTCATGGGTGATCCGGCGCCATTACTAAGGTGGGAACCCCTGCCTCAACGCACCCTGGCAAACGGCAGCACGGTTCCCGTAGATGGATTAGAAGTACGTATTGACGGCAGCGTCCAAGGTATCGCGCATATCCGGATCGTCCGTCAGCGGGCGTACCAGCGCCATCTGACAGGCCGCCAGCGGGTCGATCCCCTTGCCAATCAGCTGAGCGGCATAAACCAGCAGTCGGGTGGACATGCCTTCGTCCAGACCGTGCCCCTTAAGATTCCGGGACCGCTGCGCCACTCGGACCAGTTTTTCGGCGAGCGCCTGGTCGACATTACCTTCATGGGCAACGATTTCAGCCTCAATGGTTGCCGCTGGGTAATCGAAATCCAGGGCGCCAAAGCGCTGTTTGGTGGACTGCTTCAGATCCTTCATCAGGCTTTGATAACCGGGGTTGTAGGAGATGACGACCTGGAAGTCGGGATGGGCCGCGACCAGCTCGCCTTTCTTCTCTAGGGGCAGGTTCCGACGGTGGTCGGTGAGCGGATGGATAACCACGGTGGTATCCTGCCGCGCCTCGACCACCTCATCGAGGTAACAGATCGCCCCAATCCGCGTGGCCACGGTAAGCGGACCGTCGTGCCACTTGGTGCCATTGATATCGAGCAGGAAGCGCCCGACCAGATCGGAGGCGGTCATGTCCTCGTTACAGGCGATGGTAATGAGCGGCTTGCCGAGCTTCCAGGCCATGTATTCCACGAAGCGGGACTTCCCGCAGCCCGTGGGGCCCTTGAGCATGACGGGCATCCGTGCCGCATAGGCCGCCTCATACATCTGCACTTCGTCGGCGACGGGCCGGTAGTAGGGTTCTTCCTTAATGTTGTATTGATCTTTGTCGGTCATGGCATCGATGACTGATAATTTTTGCTAACTCGTACATCCACATCCGTGAGGGGTGATCCGCAGAATCGCAAACGGCGCCAGCCATGTGCTATTGCAACTCACCCACGGACAATCCCTCAGAATCCGCGGCTCTGACAACAAAAGCCCCTGCCCCGCATGCGGAGCAGGAACCTGGTCGAGGTAATCCCGCACGGCCTTAGCCGCCGTGCAAAAACTACTGCGCTTGTCATCGCGGCGTTGCGCGGCGCTTCGCACTCATCAGGTACGCCCGGGTACACCCCGGCAGCTCACCGCCGTGCGCCGTGCTCGGTCCGCGCTCGCGACATTCTTAAGCAGCCACTTAGACCTTGATGGGTCCGCGATAGATAACCATCGCAGTGCCCTGCGACTGGGCGTAATTGTCGTAGCCGATCAGGCGCACATGATGGTTGGGGTTGGCCTGATGACAGGCTTCGGCCTCCGCCAGAATTCGGTCGACATCGGTCTCCCCGAACATTGGCAGCTTCCACATGTACCAGTAGTGGTCGAAAGCGTTCTCCGGTTCGATGTGCTCGACAGCCGGGTTCCAGCCTTTGCTGCAGATGTATTCCACCTGTGCGCGTATGCCTTCGGGCGACATTTGGGGAAGATAAGAAAAGGTCTCGAACTTGCGGCTGTGCGGATCGGACAGCCGCGAGCTGTAGTCTTGCATCTCACTCATTGGGTAAATCCTCTAACGATGCGAACTCTAATGCCGGAGTGCGGCCTGCAGATCCCCGCAGGCCGCACCCAAGGTTACTTGTGGGCGACGTCCAGTTTGTCAACGGTATCGAATTCGAATTTGATCTCCTTCCAGGTGTCCATGGCCGCGGCCAGCTCGGGACTGTGCTTGGCCGCCGCGCGCAGTACATCGCCGCCACGCTTCTCGAGACCCTCAGCACCGTTCTTGTTTCGGTCTTCCACACAGGCTTCAAGCGCCACGCGGTTGGCCGCCGCACCGGCCGCATTGCCCCAGGAGTGGCCCAAGGTGCCACCACCGAACTGCAGGCAAGCGTCATCGCCAAAGATGGTGACCAGGGCCGGCATGTGCCAGACATGGATGCCACCGGAAGCGACGGGGAATAAGCCGGGCATGGAACCCCAGTCCTGATCGAAGAAGATGCCGCGCGAACGGTCTTCCTTGATGAAGCTGTCCCGCATGATGTCGATCCAGCCTAGGGTTGCTTCGCGGTCGCCTTCCAGCTTGCCCACCACGGTGCCGGAGTGCAGGTGGTCGCCGCCGGAAAGGCGCAGGATCTTGGCCAGCACGCGGAAGTGAATGCCGTGGTGCGGGTTACGATCGAGCACGGCGTGCATGGCCCGGTGAATGTGCAACAAAATGCCGTTGTCTCGGCACCAGTTGGCGAGCCCCGTATTGGCGCAGAAGCCGCCGGTGATATAGTCGTGCATGATGATCGGTGCGCCCAGCTCCTTGGCGTGCTCGGCGCGCTTAAACATCTCATCGGGGGTGGGCGCGGTGACGTTCAGGTAGTGGCCTTTGCGCTCCCCCGTTTCCCGTTCGGCTTTGTGGATGGCTTCCATCACAAAGTCGAAGCGCTGACGCCAACGCATGAACGGCTGGCTGTTGACGTTTTCGTCGTCCTTGGTCAGATCCAGCCCGCCGCGCAGGCATTCGTACACGGCGCGGCCATAGTTCTTGGCCGAGAGCCCCAGCTTCGGTTTGATGGTGCAGCCAAGCAGCGCGCGGCCGTACTTGTTGAGCATATCGCGCTCCACCTGGATACCGTGGGGCGGGCCGCCGCAGGTCATCACATAGGCGATGGGGAAGCGCACATCCTCCAGGCGCAGGGCGCGGATGGCTTTGAAACCGAACACGTTGCCCACCAGGGAGGTAAATACGTTAACCACCGATCCCTCTTCAAACAGGTCGATGGGATAAGCGACAAAGGCATAAAAGCAAGTATCGTCACCGGGCACGTCCTCGATGGCGTAGGCGCGGCCCTTGTAGTAGTCCAGATCGGTCAGCAAGTCAGTCCACACCGTGGTCCAGGTGCCAGTGGACGACTCGGCGGCCACGGCGGCAGCGGCCTCTTCGCGGGGCACTCCGGGCTGCGGGGTAATTTTGAAGCAGGCTAGGATATCGGTGTCCGCCGGCCGGTACTCCGGCATCCAGTAGGTTTCACGATACTCCTTAACACCCGCTTGATAGGTTTTGGCCATGAGAAAAACTACTCCTCTCCTCAGATTCAGCAATCGATGCAACGCGGCGACACCGATTCCGCAACCAGCGCGGAGCCCGTCACCGCTCATTTCCGTGGAACGCAGTATAAGCTGTATGGTTTATAAGAAACATTAAAGTTTTATGATTGTTTCCATAACAAATCGCTTATAGTTAGCCTATCGTTCGCGGGAACGGGCAACCCGCAAGAGTCGATGAATATCACGCTTCGCCAACTCAAAGTATTCGAGACGGTGGCACGCCACCAAAGCTTCACCAAAGCGGCAGAGGCGCTGTATCTGTCGCAACCGGCCGTCTCTATGCAAATTAAACAGATGGAGCGCATCATCGGGCTGCCGCTCTTTGAACAGGTGGGCAAGCGCATCAACCTTACCGAGGCTGGCCGCGAGATGTATCGCTACAGCCGCGCCATCGCCGCTCAGCTCGCTGAGGCCAAGCAGGTCATGGAGGAGCTCAAAGGTATGGAGCAGGGTCACCTGATCGTCACCGTCGCGAGCACCGTGAATTATTTCGCAGCGCGCCTCCTCGCCGCCTTCTGCCGCCGCTATCCGCGGGTGCGGGTGAGCTTGGACGTCACCAACCGCGAGGGCTTACTCGCTCAGCTCGATGCCAATGAAACCGACATCGTGCTTATGGGTAAGCCCCCTGATAGAAGCGACGTGATCGCGGAGCCCTTCATGAGCAATCCGCTCGTGATCATTGCCCCGGCCGGACATCGCTTGACTGAACAGCGCCAGATACCCATCGCGCAGCTTCAAGATGAGACATTTCTAATGCGCGAGCAAGGCTCGGGCACGCGCATCGCTATGGAACGTTTTTGTGCCGAACGCGGTTTTCAGCTGTCAAGTAGTATGGAGATGAGCAGTAACGAGGCCATCAAACAAGGCGTCGAGGCAGGCTTGGGGCTTGGTATCGTATCCATTCATACCGTGGAGCTTGAGCTCGAAGCCGGGCGCCTCGCGACGCTCAATGCCGAGTGTTTCCCCATTCTGCGGCGCTGGTATGTGGTGCATCGTCGCGGCAAACGCCTGCCAATGGTCGCGCGCGCCTTTAGAGACTTCGTGCTGAGCGAGGCAGAACGGTTTGTGCGCACCCCAAGCGCGTTCCGCGGGTAATTTAGTGATCCGTCGTTCGCGCGGCTTCTCCCGCGCTCGAGCCTTACCGGAATCTTCATCAATCGGTAGCAGCCGCAACCCAGGCAACCGGCAGGTAACTTTCTGAGTCCGGGCCGGTCTGAGAAACCAACGACACGAGGGCATGATCGAGGTGCTGATGCAGAAAAACCCATTCACTCTCCCTTTTGACAAGCTGCCCGTAACGATTCCCGTCTTTCCCCTCGAGGGGGCCATCGTCATGCCGGGCACCGATCTGCCTCTCACTATTTTTGAGCCACGCTATTTACACATGGTGTTCGACGTTCTCGCTATTCATCGCATGCTAGGCATGGTGCAGCCAGCAGTAGCAGGAGCGTCGCAAAGTGTGCCAGCACTCTCAGCCACGGGATGCGCCGGCCGTGTCAAATGGTTTAGTGAAACCGATGACGGGAGACTCCTCGTCGTCCTAAGAGGCGTGTGTCGGTTCGACGTCGGTGAAGAGCTGGCGACCACGCGTCCCTACCGGCGAGTCGTTGCCGACTGGCAGCGATTCGCCGCCGACTATGAGGAACCCGACGCGGCGCGTGCGGAGCGCAACCGCATCATGGCGCTGCTGCGGCGGTACAGCCAAACCTTGGGGCTTGATATCGCCTGGGATGAGCTCTCGAAATTGAACGATACCCAGCTGATTAACTGGCTCACCACGAGCTTACCACTGAGTTCGACGGACAAGCAGTCGCTGATCGAGGCAGTGGGGCTGGTCGACCGGGCTCAGATGCTATCGGCGTTACTTGAGCTGTACATTGCCCACCCGCAGGGCGCATCGGCCACGCGACATTAAGCGCCCCAGAAGGACGCTTTGCGTCCACCCCCTGCAGGGGGCGCTACCTATGCCGCAACTTGATCGTGTTTCCATGAGCGCTCGCGCCCGATGTCGCGTAAATGCGAGGCAGGCAAGCTCTATAAATTAAACTCTATCTTCACCTTTTCTCAGGAGTATCCTATGCCACACAGCCACGCAGAGGCTCATGCGTCCGAGTCACCGCATGGAACGCTCGGCGGGCTCGCGCTGATATTGACTGCATGCTTCGGAGTAGCCGCCATCGGCAGCCTCGTTACCTCGACAACGGTGGACACCTGGTACCCAACCCTTCACAAACCGCCGATTACGCCGCCTGATTGGCTGTTTGCGCCCGTTTGGAGCCTGCTCTATCTGCTCATGGGTAGCGCTGCCTGGATGGTGTGGCGGCGTCTCGGGGCGCAAGCAATCGACGCATTCCTCTTGTTTGCTACACAGCTGCTGCTCAATCTCGCCTGGTCTATTCTCTTCTTTGGATTTAAGTTGATCGGGATTGCCTTTGTTGACATCCTCCTACTTGGCCTGGCAGTGGTTGCCACGACCGTCGCCTTTTGGCGCATTGAGAGGCTGGCGGGTCTGCTGCTCGTGCCCTACGTGGCGTGGATCAGCTATGCCGCCTTGCTTAACGGCTGGATCTGGGTGCTCAACTGAGCATACAGATAACGCAGCCCTGGGCGTCCCCCGGTGTGAGGGTGCTGCAGTCCGACCCCGTTCCGTCCGACGCGGGGCATAGGTCCCCACGGGTCCCCGGTCATCGGTTCGGTCGGGATGGCAGCCAACTGCCTGGCCTCAAGGGACGTCGTGAATCATGGTTGCAGTCCGACTTGGGTCCGGCAACCCTGTTGGACCCATACTGGTGGCAGTGCGACTGACGGCCTACAGATTCCGGGCACGGGTTTACGGACGAAATGGTGATGCTGACAAAACCATAACCATGGCCTCACGGCGCCAGCCGTTATCCTGCTTGCAGGAGCAGCGCTCGTAAACCGCTATGGCATGCTTTGAGGGGAAATCGCACCGTGCCAGCGACCGGCTCAATTCCCCGAACGGTATGGCCATCAAGCTGAGCTAGCCCCGTGCGAGGGGTGTCCATCCTAGAGGAGATTTCGCAACATCAACTCTTTGGGATGGGGTTCCAAGTAATGCTGCTCCTGAACGTAGGGCTCCGGGTGACGCCGAAAATGATGCTGCAGGAGCGTAATGGGCACGATGAGCGGCACTCGTCCGAGGCGATACGCATCGACAGTCTCCACCAGCTCCGCCTTGTCACCGGTATCGAGAACACGCTTCAGAAATCCCATGAGATGCATGAGCACGTTCGCGTGTTGTTTGCGGCCGGCGCGTCGCTTCAGAGTGTTCATCAAAGCGTCAATGTACATAGGGGCGATGTCGCCCATCGGCTCGGCCCCGGCACGCGCCACGAGTTGGCCAAGCTTTCTCGCCGCCGTCTGGCTGTGAGCCATAAGGATGAGCTTGTGCCGGGCGTGGAACCGGACGAGCTTTGCGGGCGTCAGGTCCGATGCCACCAGCGCCTGCCATCGATGATAAACGAAGATGCGCTGGATAAAATTCTCGCGCAACACCGGATCGCCAAGCCGTCCCTCTTCCTCCACCGGCAGCAAGAGGTGCATTTGCATGAAGATGCGGGCATAAATGCCGTTGGCCGATTTGCCGATCGGCACACCGTTCGGCTTGTACACCTTCACCCGCTCCATCCCACAGCTTGGCGAGGCGCGCTTGAGAATGTAACCACTGAGATCCAACAGCTCCCGTCCCATCTGGCGGCCGTACGCTTGCAGCTTTTCCGTCACGTCGAGCTGAGGGCTGCGCACGCCGACAGCCCGGGGATTGGCGGGATCGCCCACCAGTCGGATGGGCTCCCGGGGTGTACCAAGGCCGATAGCCACCTCCGGACACACCGGCACGAATTGGAAGTATTGGCTTAAGGTGCCGTTGATGTAGGCGTCTTGTTTGTGCCCGCCGTCAAATCGCACCTGCTCGCCCAACAGGCAGGCACTTACGCCGATCTTTATATTGTCGGTATTCATTCGGTGAACCAGCCCTCAAGAACCACCGTCAGAAACCCCGAGCATTGAGATAGTTCAGCGCATGGCGCGCGCAGCACAACAAGCCGTCAGACCTGATGCGGTCGATCCGCGCATCGGCCCTGCGGCCACCGCAGTGAAGCGTGTCGGTCAAGAGCTCGCCGTCTTGCCGAACATCAGCATCCCCTGTCCAGAGAGTGTTCCAGAGCTAAACTAACGTCCTGCCCAGCTAAAGAAGAACAAAGCGACGAGTGCAATGTTGATGAACAGGCTGCCGCGCGCGATTCAGCATACAGCAGTAGAAAGACAAAACCGAGTCCCCAGAGCATACGTCGCACGACACATCCCTCCCTTGTTCTGTTAGGTCCGAGTATTGTATACCTCATGGTTTGTAATGTACATGTACAGATTTTTATATGTACAATTGCCTCAGCGTGCTGTGCATTTTCCTGGTATGCTGGCAACCAACGCCGTCCTGCGGGGAAGCTCTATGCCAAGTTGAGCAATCATACTGCTGGCGAAAGCACTTCGGAAAAAACTTTGGGCGAGCTTGGGAGACTCAATTGACCGCTGCCCTCGTGTGGTTTCGCCGTGACTTACGGCTAACCGACAATCCGGCACTCTCTCACGCACTGAACGATCGGCAACAGATCATTCCCGTCTTCGTGCATGCGCCTGAAGAATATGGCACCTGGACTCCCGGAGCCGCCAGTAATTGGTGGCTGCATCATAGTGTTACGGCCCTGGCGGCCGCTCTCTCAAAACGGGGCTCGCGACTGGTAGTGCGCTGCGGTTCGAGCATTGAAACCTTAAGGCAGCTCATTAGTCAGTGCGGCGCTCGACGCGTCTACTGGAACCGGTGTTATGAGCCGGCCTTGCAGAGGCGCGACAAGGCCGTAGAGACCGCCCTCGAAGACCTCGGAATACTCTGCTTCAAGTTCAATGGCTCATTACTGTACGAGCCTGGGAGTCTCCAGAGCGGCGCTGGCCGACCGTTCAGAGTCTTTGGTGCTTTTTGGAAAGCTTGTCAGCGACTCCCCCCTCAGCCCGAACCGCTACCTGCCCCCCGGCGGTTACCGCCCGTGGCACCCGACCTGCAATCGGTTTCAATTGAGGCATTGCAGCTTCTACCAAGACCGCGTTGGGACGCCGGATTGACCCAAGCCTGGACCGTGGGCGAGCAAGCGGCGGCAGCTCGCCTTGCAGAATTCGTTTCCGGTGCTCTGAAGGACTATCCAACCCTGCGTGATCGGCCGGACACTTTTGGCACCTCCAGGCTTTCACCGCACCTTCATTTTGGCGAGCTGTCGCCGCGTCAAATCTTCCATGCGATCAACCAGTGGCAGGCAGTCACCCCGAGTGCGGGCAGCATACGCGCGACCGAAGCGTTTCTCCGGGAACTCGGATGGCGCGAGTTCGCATACCACCTGCTGCACCACTTTCCACAAACTCCCGACCGCCCCCTCGACTCTCGATTCGAGGGCTTTCCATGGTCACGAGATTACCTCGACGCGCTGCGCAGCTGGCAGCGTGGACGAACCGGCTATCCCATCATCGACGCCGGCATGCGAGAACTGTGGTCCATGGGATGGATGCACAACCGCGTACGCATGATTGCCGCGTCGTTTCTCGTGAAAAATCTGCGCGTTCCTTGGGTCGAAGGCGAACGCTGGTTCTGGGACACGCTGGTCGATGCCGACCTGGCCAATAATACCCTCGGCTGGCAATGGTCAGCGGGGTGCGGTGCTGACGCTGCTCCTTACTTTCGCATCTTTAATCCGATCCTCCAGGGTCGGCGCTTTGACCCGGATGGAACCTACGTTCGTAAATGGGTGCCGGAGCTTGCCACACTGCCCGCAAAAAGCATCCACCAGCCCTGGGTTGCTGGAGCCCCCACCTTAAGGCGCCACGGCATTGTATTGGATAGAGATTATCCACCACCCCTGGTGGATCTCTCCGAAAGTCGCCGACACGCCCTGGAAGGCTTTCAGTCGATCAAAACCAGCCCTCGCAAGTTGCCGCCCGGGCGCGTTCCATAAAGCGAAGCGCCGTATGCGCTGTTTTTACCTTTCTCGTTGGCGGGCGAGATCAATTCATCCACTATATAGTGCTCCGAAGTCATTCGTGGAATTGAGGGTAGTTGGTCCAGGTTCGGCCTGAGTCATCGTTTCGCGACCGGCTTATCCAGTCTAATGCGGGGGTGCAGCCCAACTCCTTGGTCCAGCGAGTGTTGCCGGGCAGGGATGCCGGCATCAAGGCTACAGGGAGGTATTCACGGCCTTCCTTGAGGCCGGGCGTTAGGCGGCCACACCGTCCTGCCTTGAGGACAAAAGCGCCCCAACCACGACCCATGCAAATCGATCGATCAAAAGGACACGTTGTTATCGAGCCAAGTAAGAGCCGTTATAAGGCATTGGATGTTAAGCTTCGACCGCAGCCTTTCCACTTCGGTCAAAATCGAGGAAAGGAAACATCATTGACGCCGGGATTGGACATGGGTGCGCCACAGCAATATGCCAAGGGTCACCACGGTGAGCGGAATAACGAACCCAAGCATAAATCCGCTGAATGCGGGCAAGGCATCATGCGCGGTTGCATACAAAAAGAGGTAAATGGTGTAGGCGAAATAATAGCCCAGAAATAATCCACCTTCCCAACGATCAATACGGTGACCCGTGAGGAAAATAGGTAAGCAGGCTACGGCGGCAGCGAGCATTATGGGAATGTCCACCCTCAGCGCCGCTGGGGAGACCTGTAGTCCGGCCGGCGAGATCAGGCTACTTAACCCGATGACCGCCAGT